>JBDTAR010000158.1:0-8117 GCA_039924545.1 Nakamurella sp.
GGGTCTCGAAGAAGTTCTTTTTCTTGGCCAAGTCCATCGTTTCGTTCATCCAGCCGAACGGGTTCTCGGTCGCCAGCTACTGGTGGGCGATTGCTAGATCCATCTGACCACAGGTCGCGATGTCGCCCGGGAAGATTCCGACCTGCCCGTTTTGCAATACGCAGGCGGTCAGGGCGGGGACCGGGTTGTTCTCCGGCGACTCCGTAGTGAGTGAGTCTCGCAGGTAGGGGATATAGGCGGACAGAGAGCCATCTTGCCAAGCGCCTCGGCAGATGTCTCGTGCGATAGTGGCAGCGTCACGTTCGCTGATGGCCGCGCCCGGCTTCTCGGCGACGGTCAGGTCGAAATGGTTACCCACGCCATCAACGTCGGTGGTGGCGTAGCAATGTGCGATGGAGCGGTCCGCTACCCGTGCGGAGAACACTCCAAGCGCCGCGGCAGTGCCGAATCCGGCCGAGGTGAGCATCACTACGCTGCCGACGATCATGGCGCTCCGCGCTGAGCGTGATGGTCGCGCTTCGGCGGGCAGCGCAGCGAGCATCTTCAGGTGGCGCTGCTTCACGTCCTCCGGCAGCCGGTAAGCCGGCAGGTTCCGCAACGCCTCGGCAAATCGGTCGTCCCCGACCAACTCGTCGAGAAGATCAGGCTGAGCGTGCACCAGTGTCGATATCGGGGGTAGTTCCTGCTGAAGGCGCGCGTGAGCCCGATAATGCTTGCGCAACAGGTTGTTCGCGGTTGCTAACAGCCACGGCAGAATCCCCGCGTCCGGGTCAAACCGCACCTTCCGGCGGCACCGCCACGCGGTCGCGAACACCTCGGCCGTCAGATCCTGCGCAGCGACCGAATCATGAACTCGGGCTCGAACGTGCGTAAACACCGTGTCTGCGCGCCACTGGTAGAACGTTGCGAAAGCGTCGCGGTCGCCAGCAGCCGCCGACGCCCATGACGCGTCCACCCCGATGACCATGGCACACACCATGCACGTACCCACCGAACCGACGCAACTGACACGGACTCTCGCCACGGAGAAGGGGACCACTCGACTGGCGGATCTCGCCGAACACGGCCGCCGGCTCCCGCAAGTGAGGCGCTCGAGTCGTCGCGGGGTGAGCGAGAAATGGCACTCCGGCAGATGTGACTGCTACAGGCTTGCTTCGACCCTCGATGCGGAAACCGAGTGAGACTCTCGCGTTCGGGTCACGGCGCCGTATGCCACACCGGCGGCCAGATATATGCCGGCCATGAGGAAAATCAGCACCTTGCTCCGGCCGTCGAACGGGACGAAGGCCGCGCCAATCGCGAACGCGCCCACGTAGGACACGTTGTTGAGCGTGTCATAGAGCGCGAAAACCCGCCCCACATACGCGTCATCGCAATCCGTCTGCACGATCGCATCGACGCACACCTTCACCGCTTGATAGGTGAACGAGATGATCGGCGCGGCGATGATCGTCGCCACCAGGGAGAACTGCGGACCCAGGACTGAAACGGACACCGCTGCCAGCACCATCAGCGACACCATGGTGCTGGTGCGACCCAGCCAGCGCACCAACACCGGCGTTGCTACCGCTCCTGCGAGCAGTCCCAGCGAGATTGCCGCGAGCACTTCGCCGACCCCGGTGATCCCCGGCATCAGCGGACCCACTCGCTGGGTGAAATGGTGTTGGTACATCAACAAAATCACCAACGTGGCCATGCCGAAGCAGAACCGCACCGTCACCACCAGTGCTATCGCCGCGGCTACTGAGGGACGACGCCATATGTGCCCTGCCGCACTGGACAGACCGGAGACTACGGCGCGCAGCGGGGTGGCTTGCCCCACTGTCTCACTAGGCCCGAGACCGAGCCGTCCGAAGCGCCGCACCAACACAATCGCAACGAGATAGAACACGGTGGCGCTCGCCGTCACAATCGCCACCGGGCCGTCAGTGTCGCCAATGAGGCCGCGCATCGCGATAGCGAAACCTGCGCCAGCCGCAGTGGAAATCGCACCGAACGTCACGGCCAGCGCGTTCGCGGGCACCAATGTTGCGGGAGGCACGGTATGCGGCAGCCCGGCGGACAGCCCCGAGCCGACGAACCGCGCTGCCCCCGTCACCAAGAGTGCGCCAATAAACAACGTGTATGACGCAGTTCCTGCGGCCATGGCCGCCGCTACCCCGAGTACGAAAACGGCCCGTGCCACGGTCGCGACGATGATGACCGATCGGCGGGACCACCGATCCAACAGCGCTCCGACAAAGGGACCGATCACCGAATAAGGCAACAGCAGTACCGCGAATGCCGCGGCGATGCCCGCCGCTGAGCTATGCCGGGTCGGGTTGAAGAACGCGGCCGATACCAGTGCACCTTGGAATGCCCCGTCGCCGAGTGACGAGCACATGCGTACGCCGATCAACCGACGAAGTCCGCGCAAGCGCAACAACGCCAAGGCGTGCGTCCTCGCGTCGCCTGGGTGGCTCGTCGCGTCGCCTGGCGCCCCGTGTTCCGCGCTCGGAACCGGCTGCGTCGTCATAGGAAAAACGGTACGGGATCGGGATGTGTGCCGTAGCCAGCAAGGCCAGAATGTCGTGACGGCGCGAATGCGGGCAAGATTGACGGTGATGAGTACGGACGCGGGGCTGAAACCGGGGTCGCTGTTGGTTGCCACTCCGCAGCTCGGGGACCCCAACTTTCGGCGCACCGTCGTCTATCTGATTGCGCATAACGAACGTGGATCGATCGGAATCCTGATCAACCGACCCTCCGACACCGCGGTTCACACGGTCCTGCCCGCGTGGGGGGAGCATGCTTCACGACCGCCTGTCGTCTATATGGGTGGCCCGGTGCAGACCGAGGCTGCGATGGCGCTCGGTGTGCTCCGCGACACTGCGGACGCTGCCGCGTTGTCATTCACCGAGCACGTTGCTGGGCCCGTGGTGTTGGTGAACCTGGATACGGAGCCAGAGGTTGCGTTGCTGCATCTGCGCGGCCTGCGAGTTTTTGCCGGGCATGCCGGGTGGAGCGACGGTCAGCTCGAGGCGGAGATTGCCGAGGGAGCATGGACCGTTCTGCCGGGCCTGCCGGATGATCTCCTCGCCGGACCGATGGTAGATGTCTGGTTCCGGGTGCTGCGTCGTCAGGGTTGGCCGCAGGCGTTAGAGGCTTATCACCCAGGAGAGCTCGCGCGGAATTAGTGCAGCGCGGCGTCGGGGACCAGATCCGGGATGACGTCATACGTGGTGGCTTGTGCAGAGTCCGCATTTGCCGAACAACTAGCGTCGCCGCAGCCGCCGCAGCAACCGCCACTCTCGGGCTTACGGGCGGGCAGCGGGACCGTGCGCGCGGCGCGCTCGCCGACAGTGGCGCCAGCGAACAATTGGCCGAGTACCCCGAAGAATCCCAAGATGGCGACCATGATTGCGCCGAGGATGCCCAGCGGCAGCACGATAACCAGGGTTGCGCACACAGCGCCGACAATCGCGGCGCCAGCAACGAGCGGCGCAGAGACCCGGTTCGCAACATCAAAGGCGTCGTCGCTCGCCAGCGCGGCGGGTGTGTGTAGTCCCAGCCGGCCGCGGCGTTTGAGGCGACGGCTCCAGCCGCGGGAGGCTGTGATGCCAGCCGGGAAGGCGAGCGCAAGAAGGAGCGCGGCCAGCGGAATCGTTAGGACTAGCGAAGCGTGTGACACGTCCGTCAGTCTAACCGTGCGCGCAAGAGCCACCCTCGCCTAGCCGCGGTCGAGGTTACTGAACTGGTCGCCGACGATGGTGTAGCCCATTGGCTCGACATGCTTTCGGGTCGCCAACGTGAATAGGCCCGCCAGTGGACCTGTGGCCGGGAGCGCCTCGGATTGTGCGGCACCGAAGCGCACTGTGTGTCTGAAGCGCACTGCATGTTCCGTCCGGCTAGTGAGTGGATCGCGGATAGCGGGTGGATCGCGGACCGGATCGGGGTCCGCAGCCGCCGCGTCGGTGACCGCGACGGAAGAGCACGTAGAACACGCCGAACCACAGCACCGGGATCAGGATGAAGCCGTGGCCGAGTACCAGCAGCGCCAGCACGGCAATGAGTAACGGCAGCACACGAATGTCCCGGTGGCGACGAAATCCCCTGCGGTGGTCGCCCCATCTGCCCTCGCGCTGCCAGTTGTCCCGCCAGTCGCGCCGCCAGTTGTTCCGCCAGTCGCGCTGCCAGTTGTCCTGCCAGTCGCGCTGTCGACCGTCGGGTCGGCCGTACGGTGCGCCGGATGCCTCCCGAGCGCCGTACCTCGCATTGCCGTTCCACTCGTCGTACGAGTCGCCGTCGGTCCATCCAGCGGCGCTTCGATGGTCCTCGTGGGGGAGGTCTGCGAGCAGCGACGGAAACTCGTCGAGGAAGGTGGCGGCATAGGCCTGCTTGACCCGTTCGTCGAATTCCGACGCCGTCAGCCGCCCAGCAGTGAATGCATCGGTGAGCCGGTTCACCACGTTTTGTCGGTCGACGTCGGCGGCGCGCATCCGCGGGTCGGGTGTGGTCATGGCTGGTTACCCTCGTCTCGTTCGTCCTCGGCGCCGTTGCCGGTACCGTCATTGGCGCCACTAACTGAGTCGGCGTCAGCGTCGGACTCTGCGTCAGCTGTGTCCATTGTTGCGCGCTGCCAGCGGCGCAGGTGGGTGTCGCGCACGAACGCAGCGATCCCCCGGTCGGCCGGATGGCCCAACGCAGGATTGGGTGCGCGACCGTAGCGCCAGGGTGCGGCGTGCCTGGCGCGGTATGATCAGCCGGTGCGACGTGCGCTGCTTCTTACTGAGCCGCGCTGACCAGGTCGGCATGGGTGCAGACTGTGCGCGCCGTGCCCCCAGATTCGGCCAGCGTGGCGATCCCTCCTGCGACGGAGGGATTTTTTGTTGGCGCCGTTTTATGGGCAGTGTTGACGGGGTGTTGGCGGCGAGGCCATCGACGGTTGTTGACAGTGTTACCGAGGCTGTGGCGACGAAAGCTGCGGCGACAGTTCCCATGCACATGTGAGCTAGCGAGCGAGTAACCAAGCGAGGATGACGACGATGACGGGTTCACCCGACAACCCCACCGCTGGACCGGGCGAGGCGCCGGACGCAGCCCCACCGTTCCGCTACACCCCGGCGCTCGCCGGCGAGATCGAACTACGCTGGCAGGATTTCTGGCAGGACAACGGTACGTTCCACACGCCGAACCCGACGGGACCGCTGTCCGTGGGAAACTCCGCCGGCGCTGGCAGGCATGCAGCCCTGCCCGCAAAGAAGGCGTACATCCTCGACATGTTCCCGTACCCGTCAGGTGCGGGACTGCACGTAGGACACCCGCTGGGCTACATCGGCACGGATGTGCTGGGCCGCTACCTGCGCATGACGGGCCGAAACGTGTTGCACACGATCGGGTATGACGCATTCGGCCTGCCCGCGGAGCAGTACGCGGTGCGCACCGGCACGCACCCGCGCACTACTACCGAGGCCAACGTAGCGCACTACCGAAAACAGCTACGCCGCATGGGTTTTGGGCACGATGAGCGCCGATCGGTCGCCACTACCGATACCGAATTCTTCCGCTGGACGCAGTGGATCTTCCTGCAGGTCTTCAACTCGTGGTTCGATCCAGAGGCCAACGATGGTGTCGGCCGTGCGCGTCCGATTACCGAGCTAGAAGCAGAATTCACCGCCGGCACGCGGCCGACTCCTGGTGAAACCCCTTGGGTCGACATGACTGTCACACAGCAACAGAAGGTCCTGGCCGGCTACCGGCTCGCCTATATCGACGAGGCTCCGGTCAACTGGTGTCCGGGACTCGGCACCGCGCTCTCCAACGAAGAAGTCACCTCCGACGGCACTAGCGAGATCGGCAACTTCCCTGTCTTTCGCCGGAGTCTTCGTCAGTGGATGATGCGCATTACCTCCTACGCAGACCGGCTCATCGATGACCTGGACCGGCTGGACTGGCCGGAATCCGTCAAGTCCATGCAGCGCCACTGGATTGGGCGCTCGACCGGCGCCGAGGTCACCTTCCTCGTTGAACGCAGTGCAGTTGAAGGCAGTGCAGTTGAAGGCAGTGCAGGCGACACCAGCGCAGTTGAAGGCAGTGCCACCGACAGCCGTGCAACCGAGCATGACGGCGCAGCCGCGTCTGTCGAGACTCCGACCATCGCGGTATACACCACCCGCCCGGATACCCTCTTCGGCGCGACATACATGGTGCTCGCGCCCGAAAACCCCGTGGTGGACGCGATTGTCGCCGGGACCTGGCCGGACGAGACCAAAGATGCGTGGACCGACGGGGCCGCTACCCCGGCGGTGGCCGTCGCCGCCTACCGACTGGCCGCATCCCGCAAATCCGACCTCGATCGACAAGACACGCACAATAAGACCGGCGTCTTTACCGGCCGGTTCGCGATCAACCCGGTAGATGGACGCCGCCTGCCGATTTTCATCGCAGACTACGTACTGATGGGATACGGCACCGGCGCGATTATGGCTGTTCCGGCGCAGGACAGCCGCGACTGGGATTTCGCGAAGGCGTTCGACTTGCCGATCATCCGCACGGTGCAACCGCCCGCAGGTCACGACGAGGACGCGCCATTCACTGGCGACGGTCCAGCAATCAACTCCGCGTGTGGTGAGCTGTCGCTCAACGGTCTGTCGGTGGTCGACGCCAAGGCGGCCATGATCGAGTACCTACAGGCCCGGGGCGTTGGCGCGCCGAAGGTCCAGTACAAGCTGCGTGACTGGCTGTTTAGCCGCCAGCGGTATTGGGGCGAACCGTTCCCGATCGTCTACGACGAGGACGATATGCCGATCGCCCTTCCGGACGAGTATCTGCCGCTGGAGCTGCCTGAGGTCGAGGATTACACACCGCAGGCGTTCGACCCGCATGACGCGACGTCCACCCCTGTGCCGCCGTTGAACCGGGCCACCGAGTGGAAGACTGTCACGCTTGATCTCGGCGACGGACCGAAGGAATACCGCCGCGAGCTCAACGTCATGCCCCAGTGGGCGGGATCGTGCTGGTACGAGCTCCGCTACCTAGATCCCACCAACTCTGAGACGTTCTGTGACCCCGAGGTCGAGAAGTACTGGATGGGCCCGAGGGATGACGCAGCTTCGGACGGCGTCAAAGATCCGGGCGGAGTGGACCTGTATGTCGGCGGCGTCGAGCATGCCGTCCTGCACCTGCTGTATTCGCGGTTCTGGCACAAGGTTCTGTACGACCTAGGTTATGTGTCCAGCGAGGAGCCGTTCCGCAGGCTGTTCAACCAGGGCTACATCCAGGCCTACGCCTACACCGACGAGCGCGGCTTCTATGTTCCCGCTGAAGAGGTCACCGAAGACAAGCCCGGAGAGTTCTATTACCAGGGCACACGCGTGAACCGTGAGTACGGCAAAATGGGCAAATCGCTCAATAATGTGGTGACCCCGGATGTGATGTGCGAGACCTATGGCGCGGACACATTCCGGCTGTACGAGATGTCCATGGGACCGCTCGATGTCTCCCGCCCCTGGCAGACGAAGGATGCCGTCGGCGCGCAGCGCTATCTGCAACGACTCTGGCGACTCGTCGTCGACGAAACGACCGGCGACACCATTGTCACCGAGGCTTCGGCGGACGAAGCGACCCGAAAACTATTGCACCGCACCATCGATGGCGTGCGCACGGACCTGGAGGGCATGCTCTACAACACGGCGATCGCAAAGCTCATCATGTTGTGTAACCACATCACTAAGTCGATTGCGCAGGACGGCGGGCAGGTTTCCCGGGAGGTTGCCGAGGCACTCACACTAATGACGGCGCCGCTCGCCCCGCATATCGCCGAGGAGTTGTGGCGCAAGCTCGGGCACGATGAGTCCCTTGCCCACGGTCCGTTCCCCGATGCGGACCCACAGCTCATCAAGGCTGATGAGGTCGAGTACCCGATCCAGGTCCAGGGAAAGGTACGCGCGCACATTACGGTCCCGGCCGGCTCGGACAAGGCGCTGGTGGAGGCGGCTGCGCTAGCAGATCCCAGAATCGTGGAGATTCTCGGCGGCAACGCGCCCCGCAAAATTGTTGTCGTCGCAGGCCGTATGGTCTCGATCGTTCCGTAGATCAATAGGCATCCCGGCGGTCGTGAGTCTGGCGCAACTCTAGGA
>JBDTAR010000159.1:0-9730 GCA_039924545.1 Nakamurella sp.
CATCGGGCGGTGCTAACAGCACCGCACCGCCGCGAGCGGGGCGCTGTGATCCCTTTCTGTCGCCGACGGAGGGCATAGTCAAGAGCCGCGGCGCGTGTGCGGCGCTTGAATGGCGATACCAGACGGAGCCGTCGGGGCGGGTGAGAGCGGCTGTGATCATGCCCCTCTCGGAGGGCAATGTGGTGACCCGGCCAGCATCAATGTCGAAGTGGTGCAGTTCCGAACGCCCCCGATGAGTGTGCACCAAAAGCAGCGCCTTCCCGTCGGCGTAGAACGTGGCGTCGACGTCGCCGGGCAGGTTAATGTCCAGTTCGGTGAATTCTCCGCTGGCAACATCCCAGATGCCGAGACCGTCGTGGCCATGCCGTTCGTGCCCGACAAGTAAGCGCTGGTCGCCCGCGACCGGTGAGAACTCCAGTGCTGTCAGTCCTTTACCGGGCGTGTCGTCGAGTTCGCCAAGGATGGCGTCATTCTCGATGGCATAGGCGCGCAATGATGGATAGCGGGAGTCGCCGTGCTCCGAGTGCGACAACACCCAGATGGTTTCGTCCGTTGACAGCGCGCCCACTCCGCCGTCGGTCTCATGGTGATAGACCGTCGTGATTTTCCCGCTTTTAGCGAGGTGAATTCGCGTGCCGTCATCGTCCGAGAAGCCCGCAATAGCCAGTGTTTTGCCGACTTCGACGCCCGCCGAATACCCCGGTGGTACTCCTGGCAATGCCTCTTCCGCTGCCTCGGCGGCGGCTTCGGACTCCGGACCAGTGCCGAACGGCTGATGCCGCCACACACCAAACTCGTTGCCGTCTTTGTCGTCGAACCACCACAGCGACCGCCCGTCAGCAGATAGCACACCGGTGGTGGTGCCGTCAGGCCGCCTCGTTGCCTGCACTGATTCGCCCGATGCGACATCCCATGTCACCAACTCGAACGTTCCGGATGCGTTCGACACGTATACGGCGTGGTTCGAGTCGTCGCGGGACGGTTCGGGAAGTGACATCCGCACGGCAGTGAAGCGGTCACGCCACCGCGACTCTGCGACGGTGTCGTCAAAAAGCTGCTGGGGTGCAGCGGCTTCGGATTGCGTGGACGTCATGAGCTATATCTTGCCCTGCGCAGGCGTGCAACACTATTCCGCATGTCTATATCTACCCCCACAGGTCCCACACCGGCAGGCTGGTATGCCGATCCGTCCGGTTCCGGAGCGGTGCGGTGGTGGGACGGTGCGCAGTGGACCGAGCACGTCCAAGACCCGCGGCAGGCGCTCCCCGGAGCGGCCAGCGGTTGGCAGCAGCAGTCGGCGGCCAGAGCCATGGGTGTTGAGTCAGTTGCGTCGCCGCAGCAGCCGGGCGGCGTGCGATCGCCGTTGACCGAACAGAAGCTCTTCGTATCGCAGAAGCGCAAGCTCATCGAGCTCACCAACGAGTACGCAGTATTCGGCGCGGACGGGTCGCAGATTGGCGCGGTTACCGAGATTGGGCAGAGCTCGCTTAAAAAGGCGATGCGTTTCGTGTCCAGCCTCGATCAGTTCATGACGCATTCCGTGCAGGTGAACGATTCCGCCGGGCGCACCGTCATCGTGCTCACTCGACCGGCGAAGCTATTCAAATCGACGATGATCGTGGCGCGGCCGGATGGCTCCGAGATCGGCCGCCTCATTCAGCGCAATGTATTCGGCAAAATCCGGTTTGGTATGGACGTCGGTGGTACCGAGATCGGTTCGCTGAATGCGCAGAATTGGCGGGCGTGGGATTTTGCGATCCTCGACCAGTCCGGCGCCGAAGTAGCGCGTATTACGAAAAGATGGGAGGGGATGCTCACCACCGTATTCACGACGGCTGATAACTATCTGGTGGACATCCACGTTCCGCTGGCTGACCCTATGCGCTCGCTCGTGGTGGCCGCAGCGTTGACGGTCGATACGGCCTTGAAGCAGGATTCCCGCGGTATGGGCTGAGAGATTCAGCCGGCGGTAAAGATCGCGAGGACAAATACGGCTAGTGAGAGCACTCCGAGGGAGCCGCGAAGCAAAGCGGCGCTGCGGGCGCCGGACGCGATCCGACGGGTGAGGTCGGCGTCGGTGTCACTGCCGAGTTCTGCGGCGTGAGTGCGCAGCCGGCTCATAGCTCGCGCCTGTACCACGCCGAATGCCAACGCAATGAGAATAACTATGACGAGAATTGTTATGGCCCAGGCAATCCCATCCCACCCGCGCGCGATGAGCATGAAGAACCCCGCGATAGCGGCGACCACGAGCCCGGCCCCGAAGGTCGGAAAATACGTGCGGGCGAAGCGGCGGAAGAACGCTGCGCGCACAGCAGGCTCGAGAGCGCGTTTGGAGATGATGGCGAGCATGGTTACGGCTACCATGCCGCCGATCCACATGCCCGTGCCGATGATCACCAGCGCAAGAAGTATCCGGTGCACACCGATCGGAACCGCGAAGCCGCCAACGGCGAGAATGGCGTCATACATGCTGGTATGACGCCGTTCTCGTCCGATAGTCAGGCGGAATAATTGGTGCCACTAGTGCTTCGACCACCAGAACTCGAGCTGGATATTGTCCGGGTCGCGAAATACCAGCGCGGTGCCGCTGCCGGATGGCGAGTCCGTGACCGGGGAATGTTCGACATTCTCTGCTGTCAAACGCTTCTCGAGTTCGACTAGCTCGTCGCGCGATGTCACTGCGAGTCCGACATGGTCGAGCCCCGGCACGTGCTCGTCGAACCGGTCGCCGACGGTCGCGACGTGCTGATTGACGCCAATGATGAGACCGGTGGCTGGATGCTGCATCACCACCATGATCCGATTGCCCAGATCAATGCGCGTGAGGTGCTTGAGGCCCAATACGCGGCAGTACCACTCGGCGCTGCGGTCGGCATCGATGACGGAAAGATCCAGATGCGATATACCGGTGAAATCTGCCATGAGTTTGCTCCTTCGATTACTTCCAGCGTAACCGGACAAATTGAAGGAAGGTAGGGCTTTGTGCGGGCTATCACGGGACAGTCCCGTGCGTTCGATTGACCGCACGGATTGCGGAGGCAGTTTGACGCACAGTCGAGCGGTTGGTATCTTTCGACTCACGGTCACGAGTACCAGCGTGTCTAGTTTTAGACACACAGCCCCGGCTTGCTGGTCGGCAACCCTCGCTTGCGGTGGGGTGCTCCGGGTGACGACCAGGCGGAACGCCACAGGGCGGATCTCGCAAGCGCTCGAAATGGTTCAGGAGTGAAGTGCAATGTCCTCTATCGCCCGACACGCAGTCTCTACTGTGCAGTGCCGATGCGTTACGGGAATGGCGCTGATGCGTCAGGGGATGTGTACGGACCGAATGTCCGATGGCACCCCCGCTTCCTGCTCCTGATTCTCGCCTAGCCTCAGCGTGACGCCACTTGCGATGACGCAGGTGTCGTTCGCTCGCGACAGCCTCAAGTAGAAGCATCAGCCCGTATCACTACGGTCGGGCTAACTCCGCTGCACGACTCGGCTCTGTGACTTCGCTACCCGCGGATTCGAACTCGTCGCTTCCGCCACAAGTGCAGCCCGTCACCACAACAATTTCGTACATTCCCGAACGAAGACAGGACTATCGACACATGAGCGAGCGACATCAGTTCGGCTTCGACACGCTGGCGATCCACGCCGGCGCCCACCCAGACCCGGAAACCGGTGCGCGTGCCGTGCCGATCTACGCCACCACCTCCTTCGTCTTCGAAGACGCGCAACAGGCTGCGGACCTTTTCGCACTGCAGACTTACGGCAACATCTACTCCCGGATCGGCAACCCAACGGTGGCCGTATTCGAAGAGCGCGTGGCGACTCTGGAAGGCGGACTCGGCGCTGTCGCGACCGGGTCGGGCCTCGCGGCGCAGCTGGTGACGATTCTGACGCTGGCGCAGCAGGGTGACGAAATTGTCGCATCCCGATCGCTGTACGGCGGCACTCACACCCAGTTCGACGTGACCCTGCGCCGCCTCGGCATCAACGTCACGTTCGTCGACTTCAATGATCCCGCCGCGGTGATCGCCGCCATCACCGACAAGACGAAAATCCTGTATGCCGAGGTCATCGGCAACCCGCGCGCCGATGTGCTGGACATCTCGACGTACGCGGATATCGCCCACGCGCACGGCATCCCGCTCGTCGTCGACTCCACTTTCGCGAGCCCCTACCTGTGTCGGCCGATTGAGCACGGGGCGGATATCGTGGTGCACTCCGCCACCAAGTTCATCTCCGGGCACGGCACGGTGATTGGCGGCGTCGTGGTCGAGGCCGGTACGTTCCCATTCAACAACGGAAACTTCCCGCTCATTACGGATCCGTCGCCCGCGTATCACGGGCTCACGTTCTGGGAGAACTTCCGCGAGTACGCGTTCCTGACCCGCGCTCGTACTGAAGTGCTGCGTGATGTAGGTGCCGCGCTTTCCCCGTTCGACGCATTCCTGCTGTTGCTTGGTCTCGAGACCCTTCCGCTGCGGATGAAGCGACACGCGGAAAACGCACAGGCGGTCGCGAAGTTCCTGGCCGAGCGAGATGAGGTCGAATGGGTCAGCTTCCCGATCTTCGATGACAACAAGTGGACGCCGCTCGCCAAGAAGTATCTGCCCGAGGGACCGGGCGCGGTGTTCTCGTTCGGATTGAAGGGAGGCTACGAGGCGTGTAAGAAGTTCATCGCCTCCGTCGAACTCGCCTCGCATCTCGCAAACGTCGGCGATGCCAAGACCCTCGTCATACATCCTGCCTCTACGACGCACCAGCAGGTGCCTCCGGAGGCGCGCGAGGCTACCGGTGTGGGCAACGATCTCATTCGCATCTCGGTAGGCATCGAGACGCTCGACGATATTCTCTGGGACCTCGACCAGGCCCTGTCCGCAACCAAGTCGGCAGAATAAGGAGACCAGCGATGTCACCCACCATCGTCCCCGCCAACGAATCAGCACACCGGGCAACCGGCGACGTCCCCGAAGCATCCGCGCAAGAACGACTTGAAATTCTGGCACAAGCGAAATCCGTTGCACTGGTAGGTGTCTCGGCGAACGTGCTTCGTCCTTCCAACTTTGTCGCCACATATCTGGCCCGCACAAACCTCAAGATCTATCCGGTCAACCCGAGCGCCGACGAAGTACTCGGCCTCAAGTGTTATCCGTCCCTTGCGGCGTTGCCTGAGGTGCCGGATATCGTCGACATTTTTCGTGCCACCGATGCGATTCCGGGCGTCGTCGATGAAGCCATTGCCGTTGGCGCGAAGGTCGTGTGGTTCCAGCTCGGTCTACGGCATGACGGCGCAGCGCGCACCGCCATCGACGCGGGTCTGAAGGTTGTTCAGGATCGGTGTCTCAAGATTGAACATGCCCGATTTGCCGGCGGCCTGCACTATGGCGGGTTCGTTACTGGCGTCATCACCTCGAAAAGACGCCGCAGCATTTAACGCACTGAGCATTTAACGCACTGAGCATTTAACCCACTTCACCGGCGCCTGCAGCGATATCGGCTGCAGGACTGGCGAATCGTCACCCTATAAGACTTGACAACCTGGAAACTGGGAGAGATCTACCATGACTACTGCGGAAACTGCCGTCAATAACGGCGTCGATACTGCTTACCTGCTTGGTGCGCGCGCCGCGCTATCCGATGCGCCTGCGGCTGCCGAGTTCGTCTGGCGCGCGCACGGTGAATGGTCCGATGGCACGCACTTCAAAGCGTCGGTGAAGGATTACTTCGGCTTGGGCGAAGAGCAGACTCACCTGACCGAGCACAAGTTCGAGACTGACCACCCCGGCACTTTCGGATCCAAGGATCGGGCAGTGACCCCGGTCGAGTACGTCCTCGTTGGCCTTGGCGGCTGCTTGACGGCAGGCATCGCCTCTGTCGCCCAGAACCGCGGAATCCAACTCAAATCCGTCAAGGCCACCATCGAGGGTGGCATGAATGTCCTCGGCATACTCGGCGGCGATCCGGACGTGCGGAACGGCTTCACGGACGTCACGGTGAACTACGAGATTGACGCGGACGCCAGCCAAGCTGACATTGAGGCGCTGGTCGCACAGTCCCAGAAGCGCAGCGCCGTTTTCGACATCATTGCCAACCCCACGAACATCACCGTGAACACCGCCAAGGTCACCGTCGATACCGACTCCGCCGCAGAGGTGGCATAAGCGCATGCGTACGTCCGTCATTGTCATCGGAGCCGGCCATACCGGCCTCGCGGTGAGCTATTTCCTGCGCCAGCAGGGGATCAACCATGTCGTGTTCGAGCGTGGCCACGTTGGCCACTCCTGGCGCACGGAGCGCTGGGATTCCCTGCGCATGCTCACGCCGAATTGGCAGAACCGCCTACCGGGCGCCCCCTATTCAGGGACGGATCCGGACGGCTACATGACGATGACGGACGTCGCAGAGTTCCTCGGCGACTACGCCGAGCAGATAGATGCGCCCGTCCGCACCGGGGTCACCGTGACCTCGGTGCGGCGCAATGGTGCCGACTTTCAGGTCGACACGACGATTGGGGCATGGACAGCGCCCGCCGTAGTGATCGCCACCGGCGCCTGCAATATCCCGAAAATCCCGGCGCTGGCCAAGGACGTCCCGGCAGGAATCACTCAGCTCACACCCAAGGACTACCGAAACCCCGAACAACTGGATGACGGCGGTGTCCTGGTGGTAGGCGCGGCCGCGACCGGCGCCCAGATCGCGGCTGAGGTGCGCGCCTCGGGCCGCGCTGTCACCCTGGCTGTCGGCGAGCATGTCCGCATGCCCCGCACCTACCGTGGCCACGACATCCTCTGGTGGATGGAACGCTCCGGAATCTGGAGCCAACGATTCGACCAACTCGACGACATCGTCCGCGCCAGGCACCTGCCGTCGCCGCAACTGGTGGGTTCCACCGACAAGGTGACCCTAGACCTCAATTACTTAACGGACCTCGGCGTGCAGTTGGCTGGTCGGCTCGCCGGCATCTCGAACGGCGTCGCGCAGTTTTCCGGATCGCTGACCAACGTGATCGCATTGGCAGACCTGAAGGCACGGCGACTGCTGCACACGTTCGATGAATTTGCCTCCAGCGAGGGTCTTGACGCCAATTTGCCCGCGTCGGAAACCCTGGCGGATACGCATGTTCCGGCGAAGCCGCCGCTTGCACGGAGCCTGACAGATGGCGCTATCACGTCGATTATCTGGGCGACTGGCTACACGGCCGACTACTCGTTCCTGGACATCGACGTACTCGACCACAAAGGCCAGCTAAAGCACGACGGCGGTATAGTCACCGACGCACCTGGCCTCTACCGGATCGGGCTGCCCGTGCTGCGGCGCCGCAATTCGACATTCGTCAACGGCGCGGAGGCGGACGCACACGAGATCACCGACCATTTGGCCCGGTATCTCGGATCGAATCGGGTATCGTCAGCGGCCGCTGACAACGAACTTCCCGCCTATGACGCAGTTCTCGCGCGATCGGCGTCATAGGCGGGGTCCACAAAAACCGGCCCCGCCGCAGCAAATGCGCGCAGACGACCCGATCCTTTCGTCGATACGGGGCTCTTCGAACCTAGGCTGTCAGGAAGAGGAATTAGGACGGGAAGCGTCATACGTAGCGTCACTGTGCTTGTTGAGAAGCGCCGTGATGTCGGTGCGGATGTGCTCCATCTCGCTGCGCAGGTAATCGCGGGTGGCAACATCGCCGATCGCGACTCGTAGTGCGGCGAGTTCCCTTGCTAAGAACTCGGTGTCGGCGGTGGTGCGTTCCGCTCGATTGCGATCCTCCTGCAGAGTGGTGCGGTCGCGGTAGGTCTGGCGGTTCTGCGAAAGCAAGATCAGTGGCGCAGCGTAGGCGGCCTGCACGGAGAACATCAAGTTGAGCAGAATGAACGGGTAGTTGTCCCAGTGGAATACGAGTGGCGCAATGTTGAGTGCGATCCAGACGATCACGATCATTGACTGCCAGAACAAGAATCGGCCAGTGCCCATGACTCGGGCGATCGCTTCGGCGAAACGGCCGAACGCATCGGGATCGATGTCCAATGACAGGCGTGACCCGGGCTTCGGCTGATCCAGTCGGCGAGAGCGTGTCTCAGCCATTCTGCCCACCGACTACTCTATCGGGCGGGGCAACAGTGCTCGGCGCACTGTCCGAGAGGGCCTGCCTGGCCTCGAATATCTGGGCCGACGCGGGAATTGTTCTAGCGTGCGGCATTTCGCCGAGACTCATGGAACGCCAGTTCGCTGGCAACAAGTGATCAAGGACATCGTCGACGGAGACCGCGCCGAGCAAATGCCCCTCGGAGTCGACCACCGGCGCGCACACCAGGTTGTACGTGGCAAAGAAGCGAGTGATTTCGGTCAGGGATGCGGTGTCGGCCAGGCGCGGCAAATCAGCGTCCAGTGCGCCGGCGACGAGATCGAATGGCGGTTCGCGCAGCAAGCGTTGGATATGGACGCACCCAAGGTAGCGCCCCGTTGGCGTCGCCTGTGGTGGCCGGCACACGAATACGAGGGACGCCAGTGCTGGCGTCAGGTCCTCGTTGCGGACCCGGGCCAGCGCTTCGGCGATTGTCGCGTCAGGGGTCAGTACGACAGGATCGGTCGTCATCAAACCGCCTGCGGTATCAGATGAGTACTTCAGCAGCCGCTTGACCGGTTCGGACTCCTCCGGCTCCATCAATTCGAGTAGGCGATCCTTGACCGAGTCTGGAAGTTCGCTGAGGAGATCGGCGGCGTCATCCGGGTTCATCGCTTCGAGCACGTCCGCGGCGCGCGACTCGTCCAAGTGGCTGAGCAGCTCCGTCTGATCGTCCTCGGACAACTCCTCGACGATGTCGGCGAGGCGCTCGTTGCTGAGAATGGCTGCGACGGACTGCCGCAGCGCAGGGCTTAGGTCGTGCATAGCGTGCGCCACGTCGACCGGCTTGAGTCCTTCGAAAGAGGCGATGAGATCATGCATGTCGCGACCGACGGCTCCCAGTAACTCCGGGCCGGTGAGGCCCCGCACGGCGGCCCAGCCCATCACTTGCACCGCGGCGCGACGGGCGAATGTTCGTGTGTGTTCTCGCACCGCGACCTGCGTTACGGTCCAGTCCCTGGTACGACTCTGGTCCAGTCGGGCGTCGACCACACCGGCGGCCGTGCCGGTGGTGGCGAGTCGCACGCGTGCGCCAATCACTTGCGCTAGAACGAGCGCCTCGGACGATCGCTGCTCGAAACTGCGCATGCTGACGGATCCCGTTGACAGCACCAATTCGTGCGCATCAATCGACACCACCCGGCCGATCGGCACGAAAATCGCACGATGGTTCGGCAGGTCCACCACGATGCCGAGCGCCCGAGGTGGCTCACGGTCGAAGCGCAGCGTGACCACGATGTCGCGTACCTTGCCGATGGACTCACCGGTCGGGCCAGCTACCGGCAGCGCGCGGAGGTGCGCTGCGAAAACCCGGGTGTTCGCCATGGTCACAAGCTTATGCGGCTATCGTGCTATTCCCATCACTTGAGGTACCTAAAACCGCGCGGCACCGTCCGCATCGGCACGTGTCGGCGAGGCAGGTCAATTGGTGACACGTCCGCCGCCTGCCTGCTGGTCTTGAACGGCATACCAGCGGCCGGGTCACGGGCACACACAGTGAGAATCCCCTGCGGCGTTTTTAGCGGAAAAATCGTTCACCAGCAGGAACATCATTACGCCTCGTTACGCTACGTGAGAGATCGATAGAACCGTTAAGTAACCCGGGTTGGCGCC
>JBDTAR010000160.1:0-29192 GCA_039924545.1 Nakamurella sp.
TTAGCCATCGGTAAACCACCTGCTAGCTCAGTGCTTGCAATTGCAAGCACGCGTCCGTACCGTGGAATTTAGTGAGAAACGGGGGTGCGAGATGGGGTTGACGGACGCCGGTTTGGAGCTAGGCAAAGACCTGCTCGGTCCGGTTCGGGACTTGGGTGACTTCATCCGTGCACAGCGCACGCAGGCGCAGATCTCGCTGCGTGCACTGGCGGATAAGGCGGGTGTGTCAAACCCATATTTGTCGCAGGTAGAGCGAGGCTTGCGCCGACCTAGCGCCGCGATTTTGACGCAGATCGCTGATGGGCTATCGATTTCTGCCGAGACGCTGCTCACCAAGGCCGGCATTCTTCGGCAGCACGACGCACAGCCAGCCGTGCTCGGCGCCATTAGAGAGGATGAACACCTCACGGACAGACAAAAGGCATCGCTCATCGAGACCTATCGCATATATGTGCACGACGCCGCGCCCGCTCACAGGGGCAATGAAGTTGGCAATGAACCAGTTCAGCAGGAAGAAGATTCTGCTGCCGAAACCGAGGAGACGACATGAACATCGTGGGTGACATCAAGAACGTGTCCGAGGCCGCACTCGGCAAACTTGCAGCGCAGTTCGGTGAATTGCCAAGGCCACTGCTCGCCGCAATCGGAGCCGGTGACGTTGCCGTGGAGCGGCTGGCGAAACTGCAGGAGCGCATGCGCAGACTTGTCGACGACGAAAGGGATGAGGAACAGCAGAACAAAGAGGAGTCCGACACAGAGGGGTCTCGCATCAGTGAGATGGCCGGCAAGGCGCAGAAAGTGATGGAGGATGTGGCGCACCGCCTCGGCGATGCAGCCGAAGGGGTGTCAGATCGGGCGCAACAGATGATCGCCGACCTCCCGGCCAAGGCCCAGGAGGTTGCGAACTCATTGTCGCGGGAGAACCTGCGCGACACCGTCGATAGCTATACCAAGAAGGTCGCCGACGTGTACAACGAGCTCGCCGACCGTGGTGGGCACAAGGTGCACACCGCAGAGGAAGCGGCAGCCGCCGAGGAATCAGCCAGTCCGGAAGATTCCACGCCAGAACCAGCAGGCCGGAAAACCTCGGCGAAGAAACCTAGCGCAGCGGCGAAGCCTGCAGCCAAGAAGTCTGACGCTGCAAAAGCGTCCTCGGCCAAGAAGCCCGGCAGTACGAAAGCGCCTGCGGACAAGAAACCTGCGGCCAAGAAACCTGCGGCCAAGAAGCCTGCGGCCAAGAAACCTGCATCCAGCGATAGCGACTCGAATTGACCTCCGCTACCGAAAAGTGCTCCGCCACGCGCGGCTGCGGGCTTAATACCTCGAGTTTCACGTAACCTAAAGCCGTGGCCCTTGTCGTAAGTCAGATCATCTATTCCATTACTTTGGTCCTCGGCTATGGAGGTGCAGCCCTCGGCGTCTTCTGTGTCTTAGACGCGGTGCGCCATCGAGCCGACGCCTTTGTCGCGGCCGATAAGCAGACCAAGGGCACATGGGTCGGCATTTCGGTGGCATGCGCGGTCATTCTCGTATTCGGGGCGGTGTCGCTCGGGTCGGCGTTCGGGCCGCAGCAGCTGCTGTGGCTGGCGGCGCTGATCGGCGTCATGGTCTATATCTGCGATGTCCGGCCGAACGTGAAGCGAGTCGCTGGCGGCAATAGCCGCTGGTAGCACTGGTTACCTTCCCCTACTTCCCGGTTCGTGAGTCTGACGCCACTCTCTATCGTTGCGTCAGGCTCACGAACCCTGGGTCACGGCCGCCCCGCTACCCCTGATCTTCGAGCGCGGATATGGGCGCTGACTTAGGCCTCGACCGGCGCGCCTTTCGAACCACCAACCAGCCGCCGATCCCGGCCAGCGCGAGCGGCAACAAGAACGGCAGAATTGCGCCGAGGACAGCCGCCGTGCCCCGACCGACGGTCGCCAACCCATGCCATCCGGCGAGCACGCCGCTGACGAACGCCGACCTGTCGACGGGCTTCGGTTCCACCACAGTGGTGGTCGCTGTCACCGCATTGACGGTGACGGAAATCGTAGAGAGCGTGACTTGGTCGGATAGTTCCGCCTGGCGGCGCTGCAGCGATTCAAGATCGGCCTGCCGGGTGGTCAGCTCGGATTCGATCGCGATGACGTCTTTCATTGAATCCGCGTCAGTCATGAGCGCACGCAGCCGATCCACTGAGGCTTGCATCGTCTCGATTCTGCTTGCCACATCAACCATTTCGCCGGTGACGTCCTGGGTTGCTTCGGACTGGGCGGTGACGGTGCCGATGTCGGCCAGCCGACCCATGACGCTGTCGTAACTGCCGGCCGGAACCCTGAGCGTCACAGTGACGGTGGCGCCGTGTCCGTCGGAGCCGGACACGTATGCGCCGGGAAGCGTCGCCAGCGCGCGGACTGCGTGGGCCGCCCGCGTCGCAGCGTCGGCCAGCGCCGCGGGGCTCGCCGACTTTTCGTCAGCGTTGGGCTCCACCGCGATCTTCAGGGTCACGTCCGCGGTGCGGATGATCTGCCGTCCGGTTACTAGCAGCGCGCTAGCCGCAGCGTTGGATCCTGCCCCGGCCGAGCCAGCGCTTGAATCGGCAGCGTTGGACGCGGATGCCGGCATAGCTGCTTCGGATGAGGCCGCTTCGCTAGTGGCTTCGTCTGCATAGGATCCGCCAGCGTCCGCTGCGGAACCTGCCGACGCGCTATCCATGCTGGACGCGGCAGCGGAGTCACTCGATGCGCCGCTACACCCGGCCAGTGCCGACGTCGCCAACAGAATGCCCGCAAGTGCGACGCCGAATGCTGCCGCCCGCAGATGTGTTCGTGTGCTCATCGTGCGCCTCTTCCCGTTGCTCCGTCATAGGTGTCTGTTACTGGTATGACGGAGTGTCGGGCACCGGGCGTTGCAGGTCAGCAGGTCACAATCTGGACACAGCGCCGGGCGCGGGCAGTGATGTCGCGGGCAGTGATGTCGCGGGCAGTGAGGTCCATTGGGAAAATTTAGTGGACGCCCGCTGGGTTCCCGCCCATCGGGGTTCCGCCTGCGGCGAGGCGCGCGGCCTCCCTATCGAAGGAAACATGGATCTCTTCCTCGGCCTCCCTGCGACCGACCCAGTTCGACCCCTCGGTCGACTTGCCAGGCTCCAGATCCTTGTACACGGTGAAGAAGTGCTGGATCTCCAGGAGGTCGAAGTGCCCCATATCGGAGATGTCCTGCATTCTTGTCTGCCGTGGATCCTGAGCAGGCACGCACAAAACTTTGTCGTCCGGGCCTTTCTCGTCCGTCATTCGGAACATGCCGATCGCGCGCGCCAGCACGATGCACCCCGGAAATGTGGGCTCGGGCAGCAGCACCAACGCGTCTAGCGGGTCGCCGTCTTGGCCGAGCGTGCCCTCGATGTAGCCATAGTCCGCCGGGTACTGCGTGGCCGTAAAAAGTACGCGATCCAGCCGGATTCGGCCGGTATCGTGGTCCACCTCGTACTTGTTTCGCGACCCTTTCGGTATCTCGATCAGCACATCAAATTCCACCCGAAGCACCCCTCGCAGTAGCCATGGTTATGCCGTCATACTGCCATCCGGGTATGACGCCGTCCTGCTGCAGACTCTATCCGCTCGGGCTGCCCTGCACCGTCCCGTGCCCAGCTCAACAGCAGGACGGCGCGTGCGCACATTCGACCGCGATACCCTGCTGCGAGACGTGCCTGCGGGGAATGTAGTTCAGGCTCGTAATACCCGTCGGCTGTCCCGTCATGGAAGGATGGTCGTGTGAACCTCGCGCGATGGAACCGTAGGCGGACCCGGACTGTCGTCGGTGTGCTGCTCGCCGTAGTGGTGCTGCTGGTGGCCGCTGTGTTCGTATGGCCACAGGTAATGGGCGCCTCGACGAATAGCAATGGCTCTTCGGTGTCTGGAGCTTCGAGTGGTGCCACTGCAGCCGTCGACGGCGGGGCTGGCGACGGCGCGACGGGCACAGACGGTGGCGCCACTCCCAATCCTGATCCGCCAGTAGTGCCTGCCACGTTGGCAATTATCCCGATGAAGCCGTCCGCGAAGGCGCCGACCGCAGCCGGGGTGGCGGCGCAACTCGCGACGCCGTTGGCCAACAAGGCAGTTGCGGACCTGACGGGGCTCGTGCTCGATCCCGTGACCGGCAAGGTCCTGTGGAATAAGGACTCCGGCACCCCGCGGGTGCCAGCGTCCAGCATGAAACTGCTGACCGGGGCGGCACTTCTAGCCTCGGTGGATCCCAATCAACGCCTGGTGACCACGGTAGTCATGGGTGATAAGCCTGGCGAGATCGTGTTTGTCGGCGGCGGGGACGTGACGCTGTCGGCTCGACCGGCCGGTGCCCCGACGATGCTGCCCGGCGGGCCGTTGGTGTCGGACCTTGCTGCGCAAGTTAAAGCGGCCGGCATCAAGGTGACATCGATCGTGCTGGACACCTCGTACTGGTCTGGCCCGGAGATGGCCGATGGGTGGAGTGCGGAAGACATTCAGGGCACGCCGCAGTCAGCGAAGGGCTTCATCACCAAGATGCAGGCGCTGATGGTCGACGATGACCGGACCGACCCCGCCAACGAGGATTCGCCGCGCACCGGCGAGCCAGCGATGACGGCCGGCAAGGCGTTGGCCCACGACCTCGGCAACGACGATCTGCCGCTGTCGGAGGGCAAGGCGCCGGCCGGTGCGAAGGTCATTGCCAAAGTCGAATCACAACCGCTGTCCACGTTGCTGGCGCAGTCGCTGGAGAATTCCGACAACATACTTTCCGAGGCTCTTGCCCGGCAGATGGCGATAGCCCGCGGCGCGGCGCCGTCTTTTGCCGGCGTATCGGCCGCGATGACACAGGCGCTCGGCGATCTCGGCCTGGATACCTCGAAACTGGTGGTCAAGGACGGTTCGGGGATGTCAGGCGGCGATAAGGTGCCGCCTGAGTTGCTCGGCCGCGTTATGGCTATGGCGGTGGCAGGGAAGCCCGCCAAACTGAGCATTCTGCTCACCGGCCTGCCGCTGGCCGGAGTGTCCGGCACCCTGGCCGAAAACCAACGATTCACCCAACCGGCCACCATTGCTGGCCGCGGCTGGGTCCGTGCCAAGACCGGCTCCCTTGATGCGACCTACGCGCTGGTGGGATACGTGCCCGATGTGGATGGCCGAATTCTGGTATTTGCCTTCAACTCGAACGGTGTGACTGGCAACGTCAACCGCTACGCCCAAGATGCCTTGTCGACCGCACTTCGCATGTGCGGCTGTTCCGGTTCGTAAGCCCGCGCGCGTGTCGAAGGATGCCATTGACTGGGCCGCTGCGGTACGCAGCGGTCAGCGCCGTGTGCGGCGTGGACCGACGGTAACGGCGGCAGAGGCTGCGTCAGTGGTGTCGGACCTGCGCGTATTTGCTCGAGACGCGGAGCTACGGGTCCGTGAGACGACTGGGTTGGGCTTAGACCTTCCTGTCGCCGAGGCAGACGTCGTCGATCGGCGCGGCTGGATTGCCGCAGCCGCTGCCGGTATGGCGGAGTTGACGAAGCCGCTGACCGATGCCTTGGTTCCCGCCGACTATCGAGGCCCGTCGGCGGGCGGCCAGATCGGCCTCATGTTGGCGTACATGTCTTCTCGTATTCTCGGGCAATACGACCCCGTCGGTGGCGTACCTATTTCGGGCGGTCAGCGAACCGAAACCGGGTCGAATGCTGGGCTAAATACCGCCTCGACCGGTCGGCTGCTGCTTGTTGCGCCCAACATTGTGAAAGTGGAGCGGGAGATCGACGCCGTCCCGGCGGACTTTCGGCTGTGGGTATGCCTGCACGAATCCACTCACCGGCTGCAGTTCTCCGCCGTCGGATGGATGACGGGCTACTTTCGCCAACTCATCGCTGACTACGCGGCGGTCGCTCCCACGGATTCCGGTGAGTTCCTGCGGCATGTGGTGCAGGTGGTAACCGGCCGCGACAAGGGTCCCGACGATGCCACGCACGGGACAACGGACGGTGGGACTGGCGACGAGAATGGCGGCCTTGTAGCTACGCTGCCACGTGGTAGCACGTGGCTCCAGCGGATCCAAACCCCGGAACAGCAAAAGGTTTTTGACCAGCTCATGGCGCTCATGACCCTGCTCGAAGGGCACGCGGACTTCGTGATGGACGCGGTTGGCCCCGCCGTGGTGCCGACGGTAGACGATATTCGGACTGCCTTCACCGAGCGCCGAGCGAAGCGACGCGGCCCCGTTGACCGACTGGTCCGCTCGCTGATGGGCATGGACGCGAAGATGGCGCAGTATGCGCGCGGCGCAGCGTTCGTTCGCGGCGTTGTTGACCGGGTAGGTATGACGGAATTCAATGCGGTGTTCTCGTCCGCCGAAACTTTGCCCACGATGGTCGAGATCATCGATCCGGCCGCGTGGGTTCTCCGCGTGCATGGCTGACGTCATCGCTAACTTCATGGCTGACAGCGAACGTGCGCCGGTGGCGCCGCTGTCGAGCACGGATCCAGTCGTTCGCGCCGTTGAGAAGTGGCTCGCTGCCGACTATGTCGGTCGACATGCGCCTCTCGTGGTCGCGTGCTCCGGTGGTGCGGATTCTCTGGCGCTGGCCGCGGCAGCGCTCACCGCGACGGCAAGGGAAGGCCGCGCCGCTGGTACCGATCAGGGCGCCGGGCTTCGAGCTGTCGCCGCTGCGGTCATTGACCACGGACTACAGCAAGGCTCCGCTGGTGTCGCGAGCGACGCCGCCGAAGCCTTGTCCGCCATGGGATTCCGCCGCGTCATCGTGCGCCGCGTGACAGTGGGTGCAGCTGGCGGTATGGAATCGGCGGCGCGCGATGCCCGCTATGCGGCGCTCGCTTCCATCGCTGCCGAAGTCTCAGCAGATTCCGGCGTCGATGTGGCCGTGCTGTTGGCGCATACCGCTGATGATCAGGCGGAAACCGTCCTGCTGGGGCTGGGCCGGGGTTCCGGACCCAGGTCGATCGCCGGCATGCGGCCCTGGGACCGACCTTGGGGGCGTCCGCTGCTCGCAATCCGTCGCCAAGAAACCGAAAGCGCCTGTGCCGCCATTGGTGTCGCACCATGGATGGACCCGCACAATGTCAATCCAGAATTCACTCGAGTGCGCCTTCGCCGAGAGGTGGTGCCGCTACTCGACGAAGTGCTGTCCGGCGGGGTAGTTCCCGCACTTGCGCGGACCGCCGAGCTGATGGCCGATGATCTTGCCGCCCTCGACGACATCGCCGATCGGGTGCTTGCCGAGGTGCTGTGCGACGACGGCGATCTCGATTGCCTAGGGCTCGCCGCGTGGCCGAGCGCCGTGCGACGCCGGGTCCTGCGGACCTGGGCGGCGCAGCGGGCGGGCATCACCGCGCTCACCTACCGGCACCTGGTAGCGCTCGAGGACAGGGTCATACAGGGACATTCGGGGGGTGCGGTGCGGCTGCCCGGCGGAATTGACGCCATTCGCGCGGGCAAGCGACTGCACCTTCCGGTGAACGCCCGTGACGCCGCCCCCGACGCCGCCCCCGACGCCGCCCCCGGTGGCGCCCGGAGGTCCGGCGGGATGGCAGGCTGGGAGGCATGACGAACGCTGGCGACCATGCTATCGACACCGAATCCGCATCCGATTCCGCGACCGCATCACGGACCGGGCTCACTACTGTAGTGACGGCGGCGGACGCGATCACGATTACCGACGGCAGCGACCCCGGCGCGCCACACGGCTACGCCGGCGAACTCAAGGCGCTACTCATCGATGAAGAGACGCTACGCGCCAAGGTTCGGCAGCTCGCGGTCGCAGTCGCGGCCGATCACACAGAAGACAAGCCGCCTGTACTGGTTTGTGTGCTCAAGGGCGCGGTCATGTTCCTCACCGATTTCGTGCGTGCGCTGCCCATGCCGGCGGAACTCGAGTTCATGGCCGTGTCGTCGTATGGATCGGCTACCTCTTCGTCGGGGGTCGTGCGGATACTCAAGGATCTGGACCGGGATATCACCGACCGGAGGGTGATCATCGTCGAGGACATAGTCGACTCGGGGCTCACACTGTCGTGGCTGCACAAGAATCTCGCGTCACGCGGCGCGGCGTCGATCGACGTCGTTGCACTGCTGCGTAAGCCGACGGCCGTGAAAACCGACGTTCATGTTCAGTACATCGGATTCGATATCCCGGCTGAATTCGTGGTCGGTTACGGGCTGGACTACGCGGAGCGCTACCGTGACCTGCCGTTTGTCGGATTGCTTGCAGAGCATATGTATCGCTGAGCAGGCGTATCGCTGAGAGCGTAGTGCCGCAGGCGCCTCGGCCGTGATGTTTGTCGGATTCAGACGGTACGCTGGGAATCTGCGGCCGTTTGCAGCGGAATGCGCGTGTGCTCGGTTTGGATACGGTCGCATCGATAAGCGCTCGGAACGTGCGCGTCGGCCGGGCACAGGGGCACCTGAGCCTGCCGTCACTACCGCGCTCGCTCACATAACTGGGAGGGTCGAGGCCGTACGTATCGGCCGCACACCACATGGATCGTAAACGCCTACTTCGCTCGCCGCTCGTGTGGATCGTTCTTGTCCTCGTCCTGTATTTGGGGTACTCGTATATGTCGGACGAGACACGCGGCTTCCAGCAGACCGACACCTCGGTATCGATGACGCAGCTAGCGGATAACAACGTATCGCAAGCGCAAATCGACGACAAAGAGCAGCGGCTTCGCCTCACGCTGAAAAAGCCCGTCGATGGGTCATCGCAGATCTACTCGATCTACCCCGCCGACACGGCGGAGAAGATTTTCGACGAAGTGATCTCGGCGAAGCCCACCAAGGGCTACAACGTCACGTACTCGACCGAATCGGCGCTGCTGTCGTTGTTCATTTACCTGATTCCGATCGGGCTCATCCTGCTGTTCCTGTTCTGGATGATGAACAACGCGCAGGGTGGCGGAAATAAGGTCATGCAGTTCGGCAAATCCAAGGCCAAATTGTTGTCCAAAGACATGCCTATGACGAAGTTCTCGGATGTAGCGGGCGCTGATGAGGCCGTGGAAGAACTCGACGAGATTCGCGACTTCTTGGCTAACCCGGCCCGCTATCAGGCGCTCGGCGCGAAGATCCCCAAGGGTGTGTTGTTGTACGGGCCGCCGGGAACGGGCAAAACGCTGTTGGCGCGCGCGGTGGCCGGCGAGGCCGGCGTGCCGTTCTACGCGATCTCCGGTTCGGACTTCGTGGAGATGTTCGTGGGTGTGGGCGCCTCCCGAGTGCGCGACCTCTTTGAGCAGGCCAAGGCCAACGCGCCTGCGATCGTATTCGTCGACGAAATTGATGCCGTCGGACGTCATCGTGGCGCCGGTATGGGCGGCGGGCACGACGAACGCGAACAGACCTTGAATCAACTATTGGTCGAGATGGACGGCTTCGAAGCGAAGGCGAACATCATCCTGATCGCAGCCACCAACCGGCCCGATATTTTGGACCCGGCGCTACTGCGCCCAGGCCGCTTCGACCGGCAAATCCCTGTCGGCAACCCCGATCTGCGCGGCCGCGAGGCTATTCTCGCCGTGCACGCCAAGGGCAAGCCGTTTGCCACGGACGTGGACTTCCTTGCGCTGGCCAAGCGCACCGTGGGTATGTCTGGCGCAGACCTGGCCAACGTCATCAACGAAGCGGCGTTGCTGACGGCGCGCGAAAACGGCACGCTGATCAACGGCAAGGCACTGGAAGAGGCAGTCGATCGCGTAGTGAGCGGACCAGCTCGCAAGGGGAAGGTGATCTCCGAGCAGGAGAAGAAGATCACGGCGTATCACGAGGCTGGCCACACGCTTGCCGCGTGGGCGATGCCCGGCCTAGAGCCGGTCTACAAGGTGACCATCCAGCCGCGCGGCCGCACTGGCGGGCACGCGCTGGTTGTCCCAGAGGACGACAAATCGATCATGACTCGATCCGAGATGATCGCCCGACTCGTAATGGCGATGGGTGGTCGCGCCGCAGAGGAACTGGTATTCGCCGAGCCGACCACAGGCGCCTCGTCCGATATTGCGATGGCTACCAAGATCGCGCGTTCGATGGTGACGGAATACGGAATGAGCAGCAAGCTCGGCGCCGTAAAGTACGGTACCGGCGACGACGAGCCATTCCTCGGCCGCACCTACGGCCACCAGGCCGAGTACTCCATTGAGGCGGCTCGCGAGATTGACGAGGCGGTCCGATCCCTGATCGAGGCGGCGCACAACGAAGCGTGGGCCGTGCTCAACGACAATCGAGACATGCTGGACCTGCTTGCCGGTGTGCTGCTGGAGAAGGAAACCGTCGAGCGCAAGGAGCTCGAAGTGATCTTCGCCAACGTGCAGAAGCGGCCGCGGATCACGGACTTCGATGATTTCGGTGCTCGCATACCGTCGGCTCTGCCGCCGATCAAGACACCGGGCGAGTTGGCTATCGAGCGTGGCGAGCCGTGGCCGCCGCCGGCTCCGCCTCGCCCAGTGCGAGGTAGCGCGCCTGACGGTGCCGCCTCGCCCGCACCCGGTGACGGGGTACCTGTCGGCGCGCCGTATCCGAGTCCGGTATACCCAGGCACGGCGCAACAGGGCGGCGTGTACGGTACTCCGCCGAATTGGTCTGGCGGCGTGCTGCCTGGCCCGCTCGGGCCCATGCAGCAATGGGGCACGCAGCCGCCAGCACAGGGTGCGCCGGTACCCGTTTCGCCTGCTCCGTCCGGTGCGCCGAACTCGGGGTATACCAACGGGTATGGGGCGCCGAACGGACAGCATGCGCCGGATGGCGCGGGACATGGTGAGCAGCATCAATTCGGAGATGTAGCCAACGCCCGGCCGCAGGACCAGCCGCCGACTGCACCGCCCACGCAGACGGATCCGTGGGCACCGCCGGAAGGCCGCTGACTGCTGCCATGACGCGCATGCTCGTTCCGGATTTCGGTCGGCAGCCGTGGGTGATGGGCGTCGTCAACGTCACCCCGGACTCCTTCTCCGACGGTGGCCAGTGGCTCGATACAGACGCCGCGATCTCGCACGGCCGGACCCTTTCGGCTGCAGGTGCGTCGATCGTCGACGTAGGCGGGGAATCGACCCGACCCGGCGCACATCGGGTAGATGCGGCTACCGAAAAGGGACGCGTCATACCCGTCATTGCGGCCCTCGCGGCCGACGGCATCACCTGCTCGGTAGATACCAGCCGGGCGGAGGTCGCTGCTGCCGCCATCGAAGCAGGCGTCGCCATAGTGAACGACGTGTCCGGTGGCATGGCCGACCCGGACATGGTTCGCGTGGTGGCCGACGCGCAGGTTCCGTGGGTGATCATGCATTGGCGCGGGCCGAGCGACACGATGAATTCCCTCGCGAAGTACCGCGACGTCGCGCTCGACGTCCGTGACGAACTGCTCGCGCGAGTCGACGTAGCGCTTGCCGCTGGGATCGACGAGCGGAGTCTGATCCTCGACCCCGGACTGGGGTTCGCCAAGGATGCCCGGCACAACTGGGAGATCCTGCGGCGTATCGATGTATTGACCGAATTGGGGTTTCCGGTGATGCTCGGCGCTTCGCGGAAACGGTTCTTAGGCGAACTCCTCGCGGAAGACGATGGGGTGCCTCGCCCCGCCGATGGTCGTGAAAGTGCCACTGCGGCAGTGAGTATCGTTGCCGCGCTGCACGGGGTGTGGGCCGTTCGCGTCCACGATGTGACGCCTACGCTTGATGCCCTGAACGTGTTCCGCAGCGGGTACACCGCCGCGCACGGGCTAGTTAACTCCCTGCATTACGGGGGTCGCACGGGGACTTCGCGGACACATCGCGACGACCACATCACCCTCACTGGCCTTACCGTGCGCGGACATCACGGGGTGTTCGAACACGAGAAGCGCGACGGCCAGGATTTCGTCATAGATGCGACGGTTCGGATGAATCTGGCCGACGCCGCTGCTGGTGACGACCTTGCCAAGACTCTCAACTATGCCGAATTGGCGGAGTTGGCGCGGAGTGTTGTTGCTGGACCGCCGCGCGACCTGATCGAGACGGTGGCCACCGAGATTGCCGATACGGCCGTCGCGCGCTGGCCGATTGACGCGATCGAGGTGACAGTGCATAAGCCGCATGCCCCGATTCCGCTCGAATTTGCCGACGTGGCGGTCACAGTGCGCCGCGATGGGCAGCAGCATGTCGGGCAGTCGCTTGGCGGTCATTCACCTGGTGTAGCAGTGATTGCTGGTCAGCCGCCTAGAGGACGGCACGGCAGGGGGCCTCTCGCTGATGGGGGCGCTCCCGCATGACGACGGCGGTCTTGTCACTCGGTTCGAACATGGGCGACTCGTCGGGCTACCTTCGAGACGCGGTTCGTGGCCTCGGCGCCGCCCTGCGACATGTCTCCTCGGTCTATCGGACGCCGCCGTGGGGGCCGGTGGAACAAGATGACTTCCTCAATATCGCGGTCGTTGTCGCCGACCCGCTGTGCGATGCGCCGGGTTGGCTGGCGCGTTGCCATGAGTTGGAGCGCGCTGCGAACCGTGAGCGTCTGGTCCATTGGGGCCCGCGCACGTTGGACGCCGACGTCGTCGCCGTCTGGCAGCAGCCGGCCACCGAGCGCCGGGGCGGTGAAACAGTCGAGTATGACGCCGTTCTCGGATCCGACACCAGTCCGGTTGTCTCGACCGACCCGGTGCTCACCCTGCCTCATCCGCGTTCGTTCGAGCGGGGATTCGTGCTCGTGCCTTGGGCGGAAATTCAGCCGGCAGCCGACCTACCGGGCCACGGCGCTATTGCGACACTTATAGCGGCGCTGGATGTTTCGGATATTGTGCGGGTCGGCGCGCTCGATGGCGCGGCCGGTAGCGCACGTGAAGGAGTGGCCGAAGGGTTGTCCGACAGCGAGCAGCGCTGATGGCCGACACTCACGGTAGCGGAATAGGCCCGACCCGCGCTCGGGACCTCCTCGTGGTGTTTGTTGTCGCCGCGGTAATCGTCTACGCCCTCACTCGATTCAACTACTCGGCACTACCTAGGTTGCCACGATTCGCAGGTCTGTCAGCGGCTCTGCTCGGTGCGGGCGAGATGGTCGCAGGTTGGGGCCTACGGCGGCGGATTCAGGTGCGCCGCCAATACCTGCTCGGCGACGGCTTCGGTGCGCGGGCTGTTTCCCAGGACCGTCGCCCGGTCCCGCGGCCCGTGCCGCCGTTGGTGGCCGCGCGGGCGCTCGCGGTAGCGAAAGCATCCGCGCTGGCAGGCGCGGCATTCTCTGGTCTCTGGTTCGGGTTCGGTGCCTACGTACTGCCGAATGCAGCTGCGGCGACGGCTCCTGCTGCAGATAGTGTCACTGCCGTGGTCGGCCTGGTCGGAGCTGGCGTACTCATTGCGGGCGCGCTCTGGTTGGAATACTGCTGTCGCGCGCCAGACGACGGGCTCGACGGTCGTCGATGACGTGGCCGACGGCCCGCCACGTGCTGGGATTGCAGGGTTGCACCCGGTAGTCTGCGTACATGGATCAGTCTGGGGCCATGCGAACGCGTGGCACCACTCCAACGGCGCTGGGCGCGCTCCTGGTGATCGGTTTTTTGGTCGCCGCTGGAGCGACGGCACTCGTGGTGTTGGCGGACGACGTGCGCATGTTGCGACTTGCCGCGGTGCTCGCGCTATGGGCGGCGCTGATAGCCGCCTTTGCCGTGACGCGGTCGCGTCGTGACACCAAGGCTGCGTTGATGCGCGGAAACGAAGCGCATCTCTCCTACAAGGTCGAATTACAACGTGAAGTTTCTGCCAGGCACGAATACGAGGCGGGGCTCGCGGTCCAGATGGCCTCAAAGCAGTCCACTCAAATCGCCGAGCTGCGGGAACAACTGGATCGATTGACCGAGGTGCTCTCCTCATTGGCTGACGGAGAACTTCTCGTGTCGCGTATGACGCTGTCCGCGCAGTCAGCTCGGTTCCGGACGGGCCAGTCGGTGCTGCCGGAAGCAGAGGCGCGCGCGGCGCTGATTGGAAATGCGGCGCGCGAGTTGACCTGGAGCACCGACATGTACGCCGATACGTACGCCGACATCGATATCGATGGACAGGTCGCGCGGGTCCCGGAGCCTGTACCGCCGGTCCCTGAGCCGCTGTCGGAGCCGGAGCCTGCACTGCCGGTCCCTGAGCCGCTGTCGGAGCCTGAGTGGCCGCTTATCACAGCTGCGCCCGAGCCGGAGCACACCTCGCTCGAGCCGATATCGCGACCCATGCCCATGGCCCCGGATGTCTCGCTGGCTGAGGTCCAGCAGCCCGAGTCCGCGCCGCGGCGCTCGCGCCACGCGGCACCGGAAGACTCGGCACCGGAAGACTCTGCACCGGCCGACGCGGCACCGGAAGACTCTGCACCGGCCGACGCTGCACACGAAGGCCCCGAGCGGGAAGCAACGGAGTCCAACGACGTTGCGCCGGTCTTGGCTGCGGAGCCGAAAATTGCAGAGCTTCCGGCCCCAGAGCCTCCAACTGCAGCGCCGCCCATCCCACAGGTTGCCGGTCCCGAGCCATCGGCGTCGGTTGATGATCTGCTTGCGGCCTACGGGCTCTCCCCGTCTAACCGCCGTCGTAGGCGCGACTGAATTGTCGCACGTTCGGCCGAATAGAGGTACGCGTCACTAGGGCGGCTGCAGAGACCGTCGGGCAGTTGTAGGGGCTACTGGGCAGTAGGTGTCGCGGCTTAAAGACTTGGCTTACGCGGCCGTGGGCAGGTGGGAAGCAACGACCAGTAGGCTTGGTTCCCGTGACTGCTACAGATCCAAATTCAGGCCAGCGCCTACCTCAACATCCTGCCCCGCATGCCACACCGGTCGACGACGGCGTGCCGCAATCGGCTGATATGGACGACCTGCCCGAGCAAATGCGGATTCGCCTCGATAAGCGTGCGCGTCTGGTCGAGTCGAGTCGAGAGCCGTACCCCGTGATCGTGCGGCGAACGGCGACGCTCGCCGAGGTGCGGGCCCAGTTTCCGGATCTCGCGCCGGACACCACCACTGACGTTCGCGTGGCGGTCACTGGTCGGGTGATCTTCCTGCGGAACTCTGGCAAGTTGTGCTTCGTCATGCTCCGTGAGGGTGGCGCTGGCGAAAGTGGTACCGAACTCCAGACGATGTTGTCGGTCACGTCCGTTGGGGTCGAAGAGCTTGCCGAATTCAAGGCGCTGGTCGATCTCGGGGACGTGATTGCGGTCGAGGGGATCGTCATTACCTCTAAACGCGGCGAGCTGTCGGTGTTGGCCGACTCGTGGCGTATCGCGGCGAAGGCGGTCCGGCCACTTCCGGTAGCGCACAAGCCGCTCTCAGAGGAGACCCGTGTCCGGCAGCGCTACGTAGATCTGTTGATGCGGCCTCAGGCGCGCCGCGTCGTCGAAATCCGGGCCGCCGTCAACCGATCGATCCGCGACACCCTGAGTGGCGAAGGCTTCCTCGAGGTTGAAACCCCCATGCTGCAGAACCAGGCTGGCGGCGCTGCGGCCAGGCCGTTTTCCACTCACATGAATGCACTCGACATGGAGCTCTTCTTGCGCATCGCGCCGGAACTCTACCTCAAGCGCTGTGTGGTCGGTGGTATCGATCGTGTCTTTGAGATCAACCGTAATTTTCGTAACGAAGGCGTAGATTCGTCGCATTCACCTGAATTTGCCATGTTGGAGTGCTATCAGGCGTATACCGATTACAACGGAATCGGTGAATTAACTCGGAATCTGATACAAAATGCAGCTTTGGCTGCGACCGGCTCAACGCTTGTCGCGATGGCGGATGGCGGTGAACTCGAGTTGGGCGGCGAGTGGCCGTCTATCACACTCTACGGCGCCATTTCACAGGCGCTTGGAGAAGAGATTGATGTCACCACGAGTATGGAGCGCCTAGTGGCCATTGCGGAGCGGCTGGAGATATCGGTTGCACCGCACTATGGGCCCGGAAAGCTTGCCGAGGAGATCTTCGAAGAACTCGTTACCGATACGTTGGTGACACCGACGTTTGTCCGCGACTTCCCGGCGGAGACATCGCCGCTCACTCGCGACCACCGTGAGACACCTGGGCTTACCGAGAAGTGGGACCTTTACATCCGTGGGGTCGAGACCGCCACCGGTTATTCGGAACTCATTGACCCCGTCATCCAGCGGGAGCGGTTCGTTCAGCAGGCGCATGCTGCCAGGTTGGGTGATGACGAAGCCATGCATCTCGATGAGGACTTCCTGCGCGCAATGGAATATGGGATGCCGCCGACAGGTGGGATGGGCATGGGTATAGATCGGCTACTCATGGCCCTGACCGGACTGGGAATTCGCGAAACTATTCTGTTCCCGTTTGTGCGCCCGGATATGTAGTGGCCGAATTAATACAGCACGGAGGCTGCGCAGCGTTTTCAATCTTCGTTTCAGTGCTCTACCATAAGAACTGGTAGAACATTCACAGACAAAGTTAGGGGACAGTAAAATGGCAACTGTCACAATGGTTTCAATGGTCGATGACATCGATGGTTCTGCAGGTGCGGAATCGATCTCGTTCTCGTTGGATGGTGCGGCATACGAGATTGATCTGTCTGACGCGAATGCGAAGAAACTGCGGGATGCGTTGGCCACCTACATCGCTCATGGCCGCAAGGTCGCCGCTCGTCGAGGTCGCGCACCCCGTGTAGGCCGCGGCCGCTCGAGCGCGTCGGTGGATCGCGATCAGGTTTCGATCATTCGCGATTGGGCACGCAGGAACGGGCACCAGGTTTCCGATCGAGGTCGGCTGTCCGCTTCCGTGGTGGCCGCCTTCGACGCCGCTCACTAACGCCACTGCAAGACTGCAGAACTGCACTGCAAGGTTGCACTGCAAGCACTGCAAGACTGTGCCGCCCGCATCAAAGGGCCGAAATCAACGGCTACGCCGAGCGTGTTCGCGCTCGGCGTAGCCGTTTTTGTGGCGAAAACGCCGCGAGTTCGGCAGCGTAGAGGTATCCCGAAGACCGGTGCGCTGGCCTTCGGAACTGCAGTGTCGGGGTGCGCAGCGCCCGCGGACGTCGTCATACGTATGAACTCGATGGAAAGTGCGCCATCGATACGGTCGTCACGGCGTCCTCAGGGTTCTGACGTGCCGCCTACACTGATGCCACCTGTCGGATCCATCGATCCGTCTGACCAGTTGCGAGAAAGCGCACGCCCGTAAGGAGTGCTCATGTTTGAACGGTTCACAGACCGAGCCCGCCGTGTGGTGGTGCTGGCCCAAGAAGAGGCCCGCATGCTCAACCACAACTACATCGGCACCGAGCACATCCTGCTCGGCCTGATCCACGAGGGCGAAGGCGTAGCGGCCAAAGCACTCGAGTCGATGGGAATTGCGCTCGATGCGGTGCGGTCACAGGTCGAAGAAATTATTGGTCAGGGCCAGCAGGCGCCGAGCGGACATATCCCGTTCACGCCGCGTGCCAAGAAGGTGCTCGAACTGTCTCTGCGCGAGGCACTGCAGCTCGGCCACAATTACATCGGCACCGAGCACATCCTGCTCGGGCTGATCCGTGAGGGCGAAGGCGTAGCCGCGCAGGTGCTGGTGAAGCTCGGTGCTGACCTGAACCGGGTGCGCCAGCAAGTGCTGCAGCTGCTCTCCGGCTACCAGGGTAAAGAGACGTCGGCGGCGGAAGGCGGACGCGGCGAAGGCACCCCATCGACGTCGCTGGTGCTCGACCAGTTCGGTCGGAACCTTACCCAAGCGGCGCGCGAGAACAAGCTCGACCCGGTGATCGGGCGCGAAAAAGAGATCGAACGCGTCATGCAGGTTCTTTCGAGACGCACTAAGAACAACCCTGTTCTAATCGGTGAGCCCGGTGTCGGCAAGACTGCCGTCGTGGAGGGGCTGGCGCAGGCAATTATCCGCGGCGATGTGCCTTCCACGTTGAAGGACAAGCAGCTATACACGCTGGATCTCGGCTCGCTGGTGGCCGGCTCTCGGTATCGCGGCGATTTCGAGGAACGCCTGAAGAAGGTCTTGAAGGAGATCCGGACCCGCGGCGATATTGTGCTGTTCATCGACGAGATCCACACGTTGGTCGGCGCCGGTGCTGCAGAAGGCGCGATCGATGCGGCCTCAATCTTGAAGCCGATGCTGGCACGTGGCGAGCTGCAGACCATCGGAGCCACCACGCTCGACGAATACCGCAAGTACGTAGAAAAGGATGCGGCACTGGAGCGACGATTCCAGCCGATCCAGGTGGGTGAGCCGACGGTAGCGATGACGATCGAGATCTTGAAGGGTCTGCGAGATCGCTACGAGGCGCACCATCGTGTCACCATCACCGACGATGCGCTGGTGCAGGCTGCCACGCTGGCCGACCGCTATATTTCTGATCGGTTCCTGCCGGACAAGGCGATCGACCTGATCGACGAGGCGGGTGCGCGGATGCGAATCCGTCGCATGACGGCTCCGCCAGACCTGCGCGAATTCGACGAGAAAATCGCTGCCGTGCGTTTGCAGAAAGAGTCCGCGATCGATGCGCAGGACTTCGAGAAGGCTGCCGCGCTGCGCGATTCGGAGAAGAAGCTGCAGAGCCAGCGCACCGAGCGGGAACGCACCTGGAAGGAAGGTGACCTTGATGTCGTCTCCGAGGTGGATGGTGAGGAGATCGCCGAGGTTTTGGCGAACTGGACCGGTATCCCCGTCTTCAAGCTGACCGAAGAAGAAACGTCGCGACTGCTGCGCATGGAAGACGAGCTGCACAAGCGGATCATTGGCCAGGATGAGGCTGTTAAGGCGGTCTCGAAGGCGATCCGTCGCACTCGCGCAGGGCTCAAGGACCCGAAGCGGCCCTCCGGTTCGTTCATCTTCGCCGGACCTTCGGGAGTAGGAAAGACCGAACTCACCAAGGCGCTTGCCGAATTCCTGTTCGGCGACGAAGACGCATTGATTCAGGTCGACATGAGTGAGTACCACGACCGCTATACGGCGTCGCGCCTATTCGGAGCGCCTCCCGGGTATGTCGGGTACGAAGAGGGCGGCCAGCTCACCGAAAAGGTGCGTCGCAAGCCGTTCTCCGTGGTGCTCTTCGACGAGATCGAAAAGGGCCACCAGGAGATCTACAACACGCTCCTGCAGGTGCTCGAAGATGGTCGCCTGACGGATGGTCAGGGCCGGACGGTGGACTTCAAGAACACCGTCATCGTGTTCACGTCGAATCTGGGGACGCAGGATATTTCGAAGGCTGTTGGCCTGGGCTTTGCGCAGGGTAACGACGAGGCGTCGAACTACGAGCGGATGAAGATCAAGGTCAACGACGAGCTGAAGCGACACTTCCGCCCCGAGTTTTTGAACCGTATCGACGACGTGGTCGTGTTCCATCAGCTGACGACCGACGAGATTCGGCGGATGGTTGATCTGATGATTCTGCGTGTTGAGAAGCAGTTGGCCAACAAGGACATGTCGCTCGAAGTGACCGAAGCCGCGAAGGAGCTGCTCGCAGCGCGCGGGTTCGATCCGGTGCTCGGTGCTCGGCCGCTGCGTCGAACGATCCAGCGGGATATCGAAGACGCTCTGTCGGAGAAGATCCTGTTCAACGAGATCCGCGCCGGCCACATTGTGGTGGTCGATGCCGAAGAGGTCGACGGCAAGAAGGAGTTCGTCTTCCGCGGCGAGCCGAGGCCTGAGGTTCCGGAGGTCATTCCGGTCGGTGCAGGTGGCGCGGACGGCCTCGAGGGCGACTCCACTCACGCGGCTGGATAGCTCTGGACAACCGAATATGACGCAAAACCGGCCAAGGCTCGAGGCGCAGGGATGAAAGAATCCCGGCCCCGAGCCTTGGCCGGTTTTGCTGCTCTTCTGCTTGTTGCGGCCGCCGTAGTGGGGCTGGGACGAGTTACGACGCAGCGAGTTTCGGGTACCGCAGAGGCCAACTGGCCCGTGCCGGCTCCGGTCGGATCGTGTATTGATGTGTCGGGGTGGTCGGGCCGAAACGTGATCGTGGTGCCCTGCTCTGGCCCGCACGACGCTGAGGTCACCAGAGCGTATTCAGCGCTGGACCCTGTCCTTACTGATAGCCCGTCCGCGTCGATCTGGGCGTCGTGCAACGACTCGGCGCGCGCCTATCTCGGACCGGATGCATTGGGCGGCCTTGGATCCGGTGCTGCCTCGGGCTCGGGTTCCGGCTCGGTCTCGGGTTCCGGCTCGGTCTCGGGTTCCGGCTCGGTCTCGGGTTCCGGCTCGGGTTCTGGCTCAAGCTCTGGCTCGGGTTCCGGCTCGGGCGGGAAACCCGAAGATCCGGTCCCGGGGGCTCCCACGCAACCCGGATTGGTTCTGGCAGTGCCGCCCAATGAGGCGGCTCTGCTCGGGGGAATGGGGGCATTGTTTCCAGACGGATCTAACGCGGAGAGCCACGCATTTGCGCCGGTTCCGCTGTCGTACGCCGGTTCAGCGATCTTCGCACCTGCGGATCAGCGGGTCGGGGATCTCGGCTGGGTGGTGTGCGTGATCCAACCTGCTCCGGGCGTGCGTTATCTCGGATCGGTGCGCGGTGCGACGCAGGCCACTGCGCCGGGCGCATTCCGAAACTGTTGGGGAGCCGGCGGTTCGGACGATCCGACGACGTGCACTGCCCCGCACACCGCTGAGGTGCTAGCGACCGCGCGGCGCTCGATGGTCGCGACGCTTTCGTCAGATAGCGGAAAATTGGTGCTCAATGAGCCTCCGGGCTCTGCCCCAGCGATGAGTACCGTGCGAGTGGATGCACTTGTGGAACAGGCACAGAGCCTCGCTGAAGTCATGGAGGCGGAGACCGCCGCCGGTCGCCCGGCAAGCAATGCGGGCCACGGCTCCGGCGGCGACCAGGCGGCGGCGCTGGCCACACGTCTCGTTGACGAGCACGACACGGCGACACGGCAATGCCATGCTGTCGCGGCAAGCGTCCTCGATGTGCGCGACCCGAGCTACGGCGGTGCGCTGATCGTCGCGACGCACACCGACGGCGGGGTTCAGGCCTATGCGCTGCTCGCGCCGGGCACGGGTCTGCCCAACGTCCGGGTCACGTCGAATTCTGCGGACTACTCCATCGCGTTAGATCTCGGAACTGTGTCCTGCGTCGTTGATGCGCCGCCCGGCAGGCAACTCACGCGGTCCCTCGTTGGCTGGGGCTCGAAACCCTTACCGCTCACGATCCCGTGGTGCGCGGTCGGCCGGGCCGTTAGGGGTTGCGTGGAGCAAGGAAGGGCCCATGTCGTGAACTGCGTCATACTTAGTGATTCGTCAACAACGTTCCCCGTGGCGGCACGTCTACACTGAGGGTTGCCGCACGAACACTGACGGCAGCCGCCCTTGCGTGTCGCTGTTGCGTGTCACCGTCGGTTGTCTTTTTCGTCCAGGAGTCGCAGTGTCTGTCGTCGATATGGTCGGCTGGATTGCCGCGCTGTCGTCCGCGTCCCTCGCGGTGCCGCAAGGCACCCGTATCGCGATGACCAGGTCGGTTTCCGGCGTATCTACCATTGCTTGGCAAACAATGCTTATTGCGGGAATTGCTTGGACCGCGCACGGGCTGTTGTACGGTACGCAGCAGATTATTTGGCCGAATGCGCTGCTCGCCATCACCTCCGCGTGGGTGCTCTGGCAATTAGTCACCGCGCACAAGTTGCCGATTCTTAAGACGTGGTCGATACCGATCGCTGTCGCTGCAGTGGCGTTCGCCGCCGATATTTCGTTCGGCCCGCTCGCCTTCGCTGCAGTAGCCTTCGTACCAGGCGCGATCGGACAAAGCTCACAGCTTCGGGACACCCTGCGCGCCCCTGACCCATCGGGAGTGTCCATGGTGGCGCTCGTCGCGAACTTGTTGAATCAGGTGCTGTGGTTCAGCTACGCGCTGCCCACCCATGAAGTCGCGGTATTGGCGGTGTCTACTCCGATGGCATTCATCATGGCCGCGAGCGTGCTCGCGCTGTGGCTGCGGCGCCACCGGCTCGCGGCCGGACGCGCTGGCCTCATCCCTGAGGAGCTGGTATTGACCGAAGTGGACTCGGCATCCGTACCCCCTGCTGTGCTGGTAACCCATGTTTGTCCTGAGACGTCGACTGCTGAATCGATGGCTGCTTCCGCTCGCCTAATGCCGACCTCGGACGCCTTAGAAGCCTGAACAATGTCAAGGCAGGCTCACGTGGCCGGCATGATCCAGCGCGGCGAGCCCATCGACGATCAAAGAAGCAAGGCAGTGTTCCCACTGGACTTGGTCGACTATGTATGACGGAGTTCGCGTCGCAAGCTCCGCAGGAGCTAACGGCTCGGAGATATCGCGTAGCGCGGCCATGATCTGGCCGCGGACCTGCCGGTCGGTACCCAACCACTTCTGGGCAGCGCGTCTGCGTGGCGGCCCGACCGGATAGCCGGCGGCGCGCCACCTACATGTCGGTGCAAGCGGGCAGTGTGCGCAGTCGGGGGAACTAGCGGTGCAGACCATCGCACCTAATTCCATGAGGGCTGCGCAGGTGACGACGGCATCGGGCGGCGCTATCGGCAGCAGGGCCTCAAGCTCGGTGCGGTCGGCCTTGGTTGCCGGCCCGTGCTCGTTGACACCGCGCACTGCCCGAGACAGCACGCGTCGAATGTTGGTGTCCACTACTGCCTGCCGCTGACCGAACGCGAATGCGGCAACCGCGCGAGCGGTGTAGTCGCCTACTCCGGGCAGCGCAAGTAGTTCAGTAAGGTCACTCGGCACGCGACCGTGGTGTTCGCTGACAATGAGCCGCGCAGCGTCCTGCAGTCGCAGCGCCCGGCGCGGGTATCCGAGTCGCCCCCAGACGCGGATGAGTTCGCCAGTCTCTGCAATGGCAAGAGCTGCTGGGTCCGACCAGCGCGCCATCCACTGGAGGTACACCGGGAGTACCCGTGCGACTGGGGTTTGCTGCAGCATGATCTCGGAGACCAGCACACCCCACGGACCCGCATCGACTCGTCGCCACGGTAGGTCTCGCCCTTGCGCTGCAAAAAATACCGCCAGCGCGGACACATCGAGACTGATGTCTCCTGGCATCGTCTCGGCGTTGCAGCCACGGTTTACCACACCTCGCACGTTACCGTGGGGGCATGATGCACCCCGTCGGCCCACATGACTCGCAGACCTACTGGTTGCGCCGGACCCTGGTCGCCGTCGTTGCGGTGGCGCTGGTTGTCGGCGTTGTGTGGTGGGCTCTAGGGCGAGGCTCGGGTCCGGGAACTACCCCGGTGGCCGGCTCAACGAGCCAAACGACTACGCCGCAGCTTACCGGCGTGCTCGCAACCGACAAGGAAAGTGCCGTTGGCGACCCGTTGACGGCCGGCACTACCGGCGGGGAGGCTGCTGCGGGGTCCACGGGCGGTCTCGCAACTGCGCCGATGGGGCCTGGATCCGATGGGGCCACTCCTGCAACCGTTCCTTCCACCGGTGCGGCATCCACCGGTGCGGGATCGGCCGGATCGGGGTCGTCTGCTCCGGGCACGACGCCTGCACTGCCTACGGTAGCCACGGCCGTCGCTGGCACTTCCGTTGTCAAGACTACGAGCCCGGCCCCGGTGACGGTGACGGTCACCAAACATGTACCGGCGACCGGCACTGCCACAAAGGCGGCTGCACCGAAGACCACACCGCCGCCAAAGCCGTCGTATGACTCCGCGGGCCGTCTGATCTGCCCTGCGGCGAGCATCGGACTTACCGGTGTTGTGTGGGGAACGATCGCAGGTCAGCAGCCGCGTCTCGGAATGAACGTAACGAATATTGGAAAGCAAGCGTGCCAACAGGATGTCTCCGGGGCGGCGCAGATCTACACGGTCGTTACTAGCGCGGGGGATCGCGTCTGGTCAACTGCTGACTGCTTTCCAGGGGAGGGGCACGACGTGCGCGCTCTCGCAGTCGGCCAAAAGGCTAGCTACGTCGTCCTGTGGAGCGGTACTACCTCTGAGCCTGGGTGCGGCGGGTCCCGAGTCAAGGTGAAGGCTGGTACTTACGAATTGGTCGTCCAGCTGGGCTCACTCAAAAGCAAGCCGCTGCCCTTCACGATGCGCTAATGCTAGGCACGGCCCACGGCTCAGCCCCGGATGGCCCTGCTATTTCAGCGCTCGCTCGCTACGCGCGGCGTTCCTCGGCTAGCGAGACCGCCTGCACTCCGTCGCCGAGCGCACGGAGCGCGCTCAAAAGGTCCGATACTTGGCTCACCTGCATGCCTGCGGGGGGCACGCCGTAGTCCCCGACGGGGACGATTGCTGTATCAAATCCGAACCGGGCTGCCTCGGTAAGCCGTTGCGCTACGGCAGGTATCGGACGGACATCACCGGACAGGCCGAGTTCGCCGAGGACCACGAGTGAAGTGGGTAGCGGGATGTCCCCCATTGACGACCACACCGCGAGCGCCAGTGCGAGATCTGCAGCGGGCTCGGTGGTACGGGCGCCACCGACGGTGGCCGCGAGTACATCGCTCCCTGCAACCGACAGACCCGCCCAGTGCGCCGCCACTGCTAAAACCATCGACACTCGCGCCTGATCCAGGCCTGAAACGGTGCGGTGGGCGCCGCCACCTCCCGGGCCGACCAACGTCTGGATCTCGACGGGTAGCGCTCTGCGGCCCTGCATCATCACAGTCGTGCAAATGCCGGGCACCCCAGGGCGGCGGTCGGAGACGAACAGGCCAGATGGGTCCGATACCGACTCAATGCCGGACTCCGTCATCTGGAAGCAGCCGACCTCGTCCGCGGGGCCGAAGCGGTTCTTCACGCCGCGGACGGTGCGGATTAGTGAGCCGCGCTCGCCTTCGAAGTGCAGAACCACATCCACTAGATGCTCCACGACGCGAGGGCCGGCGATGGCGCCGTCCTTGGTGACGTGGCCGACCATGACGCATGCGATACTGCGTGCCTTCGAGGCTGCGGTCAACGCCGCCGCAACGGCGCGGACCTGCGACACACCGCCGGTTGCGCCATCGGTGGCGGCGTCGGCAATGGTTTGTATCGAGTCGATGATGAGCAGCTGCGGGGCGACCTCGTCGATGTGGGCGAGTATTGCGCCCAGTTCTGTTTCAGCGGCGATGAACAGATCCTCGTGGACGGCGCCGAGCCGACCGGCGCGCAGCCGCACCTGGGCTGCTGTCTCCTCGCCGGTTACTATCAGCGCGCGCCCGTTCCCGTGCGCGGCCCATGACTGTGCGGCTACTAGAAGCAGTGTCGACTTGCCGATCCCGGGCTCCCCGGCCAAGAGCACGACGCCGCCCGGGATCAATCCGCCGCCGAGTACCCGGTCAAACTCCGGTATTCCAGTCGGGCAAGCAGCGACCATGCTCGGGTCAACATCTTTGAGCCGCACCGCCGGGGTCACGACAGCTTGGGCCACCACGCGGCGTAGCGCCACCGGTGCAGCCGCCTGTTCCTCGAGGGTGCCCCATCCGTCACATTCGGGACACTGACCCGTCCATTTGGCGGCTAGGTGCCCGCATCCGGTGCACCGGTAGCTGCGAGAGGTGCGGCGACTCAGTCCTGAATTACTCACGTCCATACGGTAGCGGCAGACTCTGACAGTGTTTCCCGGCGCTTACGAACACAACTCCGCACACAACTCCGCGCGTGTCACTGAGCGAGGAATATACACCTCGCTCAGTTACACGCGCGTTAAGTAGCGAAATAGTTGGTGATCAGCCGTTGTCAGAAATCGGATCGTGCCAGATGTTCGTTTCTTCGGGAGGGTAGATGTCTGTCGACGCGCGCCCGGCAGCGCGCTCGGTCGGGATCGTGACCGGCACCTGGAGCGAAAGCTTGCCGGCATTCTTGAAGTAGAAGTCGACCGATACCGGGAAGCCGTATTTCACGTCGGCGGTGGCCTTCGCGATCGATGCGGATACGGCGGAATCGCCACCGATCTGCAGCGCGCCCTGGGCTGGGACCGTCGCCGTGCCGGACAACGTCACGTCACCCGCGGACGTTGAAATCGAGGTGAGAGTGTCGGCTTCCAATGCGTTGTTGGTCACCCATAGCGTGAGCGGAATCGCGGTGCCGGCCGTGAACGCCACGGGTCCAGGGCCATCGGCCGAGGTGCCGAGGAGGGCATTGTTGACTCCGATGGGGCCCACCGCGCCTATCGCTCCGTCATGGTTGGGTACTACGTCAACAGACTGTGAAATCTGGCCTGCCGCGCACCCGGTCAATGCCGTTACGCCAAGCGCCAGCGCAGCCACCGTGCCGATGAATCGACGACGCAGGCCCGCGCTTGCGGCACCGTGATGCAACCGAGTCGTGCCAAACACTAGCGGCCCCCTTCGACCGGAACGAAAACGTTCGTGCCCGTGGAATATGCCCAGGAACCATGCCTGGGCACAACGGGCTGCACATAGATTAGCGTTTGTCGTGGACATCGCGCGCGCCGGGCAGGTCCCAGGCGCTATTCGGGCAGTGCTGGCGAGCGTGCAGTCCGTGTGTGTGTCCGATATGCGCGGCGTACAGGCCGACGATTCGCTGGCGACTGAGGTGCAACGGTGCAGTGTCCGGGCTGCGGTTTCGTAGGATGCTGATATGGCTCCTGAGGGTGTTTCGCACGCTGCGGTGATCGCCGTCCTCACCGATCTAGATGGTGTGCTGGTGGATTCCGGACGGCTCATTGAGGACGTGTGGCGCGCGTGGTCTACGCGGCACGACCTCGACCCTGCTGTGTTACTGGCGACCATGCACGGGCGACTCGCGCGGCAGGTGATCGAGGAATATGCGCCGTGGCTGGATGCGGACGCAGAAACTACTGAGATGGATGCCACGGAGCGAGCGCGTTCCAGTGAGCTGTCGGCGGTGCCGGGTGCGATGAGCTGCATCGATGTGGCCCGTCAGCACCGTTGGGCAATCGTCACCTCTGGGGTACGCGGCTTGGCGTTGAGTCGCATCGAATCGGTCGGCATCCCGACTCCGGAAGTACTCGTTACTGCGGACGACGTTTCCCGCGGCAAACCCGACCCGGAGCCGTATCTGCTCGCGGCGACTCGCTTGGGTGTCTCACCCGGCCAATGCGTCGTCGTCGAGGACGCGCCCGCCGGTGTCGCCGCAGGAAAAGCAGCAGGCATGGTGGTGCTTGCAGTCGAAACTACCCACGTCGCAGAGGATCTCACCCAGGCGGATGCGGTATTCAATTCCATGCACAGGGTGCGCGATGAACTCGTTCGCCTCCTCGGCAGGCGGCGATGATTCGAGCCCTCAGCGCGACCCTGCCCGCGCCATCGCACGGCAAAAGTTGTGCACCACGAGGTTGGTCCACGGAATCAGCAGGTCCCGTGTGGCCCCCGCAAGCGTGGTGTCCTGCCACCATGCTGACGTGTAAGCATCAGCCGTCGCAACGATGTGCTCGTGAAATCGCCACGAGATCCTGTGTTAATGCACAATATTGGATCGGAAGTGGGAACTGGAGATTCTGATGCCTCACTTCCGTGCCTGTGGGCAGCGGTCGTCGCGGTGGAACCAGTCGCGTGCTTCATGGACCGGTCCAATACAGTCCAAGCCGCGAACTGCAGCAGCTCTCACAGCTTCGACGCGCGGAAAGCAAACTCATACGAGTTTTGGCCTGTCAAGATCCCGTCAACCGTCGGGAAGCCCGCGACCGAAGCGGTCCTATCGTATGTGCGCGTTGGAGTGCCAGGTGGAATTACCGAGCTTGTACCGCCAGATCCTGGACTTTTCTGGCATGTCTGGTCGGGCAGCGATAAGTCGCGGGGCGGTACTCGGAAAGTCCACTGCAATGATGCGGACCGAAGGCGTCTGCGTGGGGCTGCTGGCTCACCGAATCCTATAACCGCTAATTTGCTCCTGGACTGGTGTGACTGAAGCAATCGATTGTCCATCAGCGATCCGGACGATTTACGTAGCGTCCGTGAGAGCGCAAGCCCCGAACTACCGAAACGGAGTAAACAGTGGAGCATCTCAGTAAGCGCAAGTGGGCAATCACAGCGCTGGTAGCTGTGACAGTCCTATTGGTTGCCAGCGCATGTGGCAGCAATTCGCCCGAGAGCAGCTCAGTTGAAAGTGGGACTTCTCAGCTCAGCCCCGCTTCTTCGGCCGAGAGCGGTGACGCTGCGACGCCCACTCATGGACTGGTGGGTGGCGATCCCGATACCGTGAACACCGGTACAGCGATACCCGGCGGGACAGTGACGTACGTAAACACCGTACCGATCTCAAACTGGAATGTGCTCAATTCCGGAGGCTCCACATACTCGGTGCTGGACGTTTCGGGAGCGTTCTGGCCGTACGCGTTCAATTCGCTGCCAAGCGGGAAGCTGGTGATGAACAATGACATAGTCACCAGCGCCACGGTGGTCAAGGCCGATCCCCAGACCATTGAATATAAAATCAACCCAGGTGCCGTGTGGTCGGACGGCCAGCCGATTACTGCGGACGATTTTAATTATACCTGGCGCGTGATGGACCCAGCGCAATGCCCTGATTGCCAGATGGCTAATTCTGCTGGCTACGATTCCATCGAATCGGTGGACGGTTCAGATAGCGGAAAGACCGTTACAGTAAAGTTCAATAAACCCTATGTCGCATGGCAGACGCTATTCAGCCCGTTCCTCCCAGCCCATAAGGCGGCTACATACGGGGACCTGAAAACAAAAGCTGGGCTAGCGACTAGTTTTAACGACGGCTTTGTGAAGAATGTGCCTGACTGGTCAGCGGGTCCTTTCATTATCAAGACCTTCACCTCAGATGGCTCCGTCGTCATGGACCAGAATCCGCACTGGTTCGGAGCGAAAAAACCCAACTTGAAATCGCTGGTCTTCCAGCTGGTGTCGGATCCGACCCAGCAGGCTGCCGCGATGGCGAATCACGAGGTCGATGTCCTCAACCCGCCGAATATTGACACAGATGTCGTGAAGCAGCTGGCCGGGATTCCCGACGTGGGCTACCAGATAGCGGCATCGTTCGCCTCACACTTTATGTTCCTGAACATGAACGCTGCGGCTCTCAAGGATAAGGCAATCCGCCAGGCCATTTTCGAGGCCGTCAACGTACAGAACATCGTGACAAAAATCCTTGGACCCTATGTGCCGGATCCGAAGCCGCTGACGAGTATGTTCTTCCTACCCGGGCAAGACGGATACCAGGACAGCCTGAGCAAGTACTCCTACGGGATCGGCGATGTGGCTGCTGCCACGAAGACACTTCAGGAAGCTGGCTACCAGGGGGTGGGAAGCAAACTCAAGGCTCCCGACGGTACTGATCTACCACCATTGACGTTCGCGGTATCGGCAGGGAACCAGGTCCGCCAGAACGAGGCAGA
>JBDTAR010000161.1:0-3854 GCA_039924545.1 Nakamurella sp.
AGACCTCGTCGGCCGACTGCACCGCGGAGGTTGTCCTGGTGTCACTCGAGAACCGCTCTGTGGTGAACTCGTAATCGAGACCCTCTTCCGTGAAATAGCCGCGCTCTTCGGCGACCCACTCCTGCAGCCGTCCGTGTGGCTGAATAACGAACTTGCCCATAATTTGCTCCTTTGCTAAGACGTTTCCATAACCGTACGCGGCGAAAAATTGGTTGACAACAGTCCACCATCGATGGTGGTATCGCAGTTATTGATAGGTCTCAGGTGATCGGAAAGCCCTGACGGAAGGCGATTGATCGGCATGGAGTTCGGAATTTTTGACCATCTTGACGCGTCCGGTGTCCCGATCCAGCAGCTGTACCGGGAACGGCTCGCTCTGGTCGAGCAGGCCGAGTCCCTCGGGTTCACTCGCTATCACGTCGCGGAACACCACGGCACTGCGCTGGGTTTGGCCCCGTCGCCCAGCGTCTGGGTGGCGTCGGTCATCCAGCGCACGACGACCATCCGTGTCGGCCCGCTCGTGTACGTGCTGCCCCTGTACACGCCGCTTCGACTGGCAGAGGAGATCTCCCAACTCGACCAGTTGAGCGGCGGGCGGCTCGAGGTCGGGGTCGGCCGAGGCGCCTCGCCGTACGAACTTGGGTTTTACGGCGTCGATGTCAGCACAACCTTTGACACTTACGTGGAGTCCCTAGCCGCCATCACCTCCGCGCTGGCTACCGGACGGATGACACACGACGGCCCGAAGCTCGGGAAGATCGACGCTCCGCTGGTCATTCCGGTCGCCCAACATCCGTATCCACCGCTCTGGTTCGCATCGTCGAATCCGCAGTCGGCCGCCTGGGCCGGCGAACAGGGCATGAATCTGATCGGCTTCGGAACGGCCCAGGGATTCCGCCCAGCCGTTGACCAATACTGGCAGTCCTGGCAAGCGAACAAGGCAGACGCCACTCGGCTCAACGCGCACGTCGCTGCTCCGTTGGTGGGCCTGGGTAGACAAATCGTCATTGCACCGACAGACGATGAGGCGGTCCGGTTGATGCGCGAAGCACACGCCACCCACAGTGAGAACTTCTTGAGGCTCTGGCACGACAATGGCGATTTCACCCGCGACGGTATGGTCGACCTCGAGAAGAGTCTGACCTCGGGGCTGGTGTTGGCCGGCTCGCCGGCGACGGTGCGAGACCGGGTCAGAGCACTCATTGCGGATTCGGGCATCAATTACCTGATGTGCACGTTTGCATTCGGTTCCCTCTCGTACGACGACGCAGTGCGGTCCATGAATTTGTTCGCCACCGACGTGATTCCTGGACTTGACCGCGAATGACTAGCGTCGATGTGGTACACGATGTGACCTTCGCCGGTGAGGGCGCATCGGCACTGTCACTGGATATCTACGTGCCCAGGGGCAGTTCGACTCCACCACCGATCGCGCTGTATCTCCACGGCGGCGGTTGGGCGCGCGGCACGAGGACGGACCTGGCAGGGGAACGATTGATACCGGTCGCCCGTCGCGGCGTGGCGGTGGCGAGTGTGTCGTATCGCCTTTCCGACACAGCGATCTGGCCGGCACAGTTGCATGACGCAAAGGGCGCTGTGCGATGGCTGCGCGCCAACGCTTCGGAGTACGGACTCGACGGCACGCGCATCGGCGCATGGGGCGCTTCGGCCGGCGGCCAACTCGCGGCCATGCTCGGCCTGACCGCCGGGCTGAGCGAACTCGAGGGTGACGTCGGGGGAAACCTGGATCGGGACAGCTCGGTGCGCTGCGTCGTAGCCTGGTTCCCGCCAACGGATCTGATCGCCCTGACCGACCAGCCCGCGGACCCGGCCGTGCCGTTGCCCGCGTTCATGGTGGGCCGCTCGGCCGACGAGACGCCGGCTCAGGCGCGGCTGCTCGGCGTCCGCGACGTGCACGAGGTGCCGGATGCCGCCCTGGCGGCGAGCCCGACGACGTACGCACACCGGGCTGGCCCGCCGTTCCTCCTCGTACACGGTGATCGCGACGGGCTGATCCCCCACAGCCAGAGCAGGATGCTCCACGAGGCACTGCTCGCGTCCGGAACGCCGAGCACTCTGCTCCTGGTCGCCGGGGCGAATCACGAAGACGAGGTCTTCCAGCACCCGTCGATACTCGCCGCCACAGCGGAACTGCTGCGAGTCGCCCTGTCCGCGTAGTATCCCGAGGGGTCCGGCGGATTGCTGATACGATGCGTCCACACCTAGATAATGTCGCAGCAGCACATTTTCTCAGCAAGGCAATTGTCAACGACGACTGGACAACGCACACCGCAGAGTGCAGTCGACCACAGAAAGCATGTTCGAGTGCCGTCGATAACTACACGATCGTCAAATTGTCGTTTACCCGAACGATCTGACGCAGTTGGGGTAGCGCGCCATGGGTGCTGAACTGGCGTTGCGAGACGTGAGTCTCGGATTCGGTGGCATCCGCGTGTTGGACTCGGTGAGCCTCGACGTTGCTCGGTCCAGCGTTTTCGGTGTTGTCGGACCGAACGGTGCTGGCAAGACGTCGTTGTTCAACTGCATCAGTGGCCACTATCGCCCTTCCGCAGGTTCCATCACCATTGACGGTGCCGAAGTGTTGGGCATGGCGCCATCGGCTCTTGTGCGCTTGGGGTTGGCCAGAACGTTCCAGCATCCGGCACTGCAACTCCACGCGACGGTTCTGGAGAACGTGCTGCTGGGCGGGCATTCTCGCCTCGGCGGTGGGGCGCTGTCATGGGCGTTGCGGCTCCCGTCGACAGTGCGCGGCGAGCGGTCCATCCGGCAGAGAGCACTGGAACTTCTCGACAGGTTCGGTTTGGCGTGGGCGGCCGACATCACGCCCGACCAGTTGTCGCATGGTTTGCACAAGGGAATCGAATTGTGCAGGGCGTTGCTGTCGGAGCCGACACTGCTGCTGCTCGACGAGCCGGCGGCCGGGCTGTCCCATGCCGAGGTGGAGCAGTTCATCGGTTCAGTTGCGCAGATCCGGTCGGATTTCGATGTGACGATAGTGATCGTGGAACACCACATGCGGTTGATTTCGGCGGTGACGGACAGGATTGTCGTGCTCGATCATGGACGGAAGCTGATGGAGGGCACTGCGGCACAGGCCCAGCAGGACCCGCGGGTGGTTGAGGCGTACCTGGGGAAAGGGGCCGTGAATGAGTCTTCTTGAGCTTGAGAACATCACCGCTTCGTACGGTCACGCGAGAGTATTGCACGGCATCTCTCTCCGGCTTGAGCCGGGCGGGGCGACCGGGATTCTCGGGGCAAACGGCGCGGGGAAGACAACGACGCTGCGGGCGATCTGCGGGATGGTCAAGACCACGGGGCGGATCATGTTCGATGGCCGTGACATATCCGGCTTGCGTCCTGAACAGGTTGCGAAGCTGGGAATCGCCCACGTTCCTGAGGGACGTGGGACTCTGGCCCGGCTCTCTGTTCGCGAGAATCTTCTGGTAGGGGCTTACTTACGGCCGGACCGGCGCGCGATCGGCACCGACCTCGACTACTGTTTCGATCTCTTTCCGCAGTTGGCTTCCCGGTCCAAATCGACAGCTGCCGCGTTGTCAGGGGGCGAGCAGCAGATGCTCGCCGTTGGGCGTGCGTTCATGGCGAAGCCGAGGTTGCTTCTCCTGGATGAGGCTTCTCTCGGCTTGGCGCCTAGCACCGCGCAGGATGTCTATGCGGCCATCGCTCGACTGCGCAGGGAGGCGGCTTTATCGATGGTCGTTGTCGAACAGAACGCGGCATTGGCCTTCACTCTTGTGGATGATGCGACAGTGCTGGAGACCGGCAGAAGCGTGCTGTCCGGCTCTCAGGCTGAGCTGATGGGTCAGGAATCCATT
>JBDTAR010000162.1:0-8537 GCA_039924545.1 Nakamurella sp.
CGCCAGCGATGATGCAGTATGTCTCTGATCTATCCGCTGTCGGTGCACAAATCAGGGTTGCGCGACGGGCAGATCATCGGATGATGATCTTCGATCGACGGATTGTCCTCGTCGCTATGGCTGCGGACACACTCGCGCTGCCATACCTCTTGATTAGCGAGTCGGCCCTGGTACAGAGTTTCTGTAACCAATTTGCAGCAACGTGGCGTGTGGCGCACTCAATCGGTATTACCGCTGAAGACGTGCTTGATTTTGAGCGCGTGCAAGAGATTTTGCGGGTGCTGTCCTCCGGCGCGACTGATGAATCTGCCGCCCGTCAACTTGGGGTCTCGGATCGCACCGTCCGCCGCCGGGTAGCGGCGGTGATGGACTTGCTCGGCGCGACGAGTCGGTTCGAAGCCGGAGCCAAAGCCGTGCAAGCGGGCTGGCTCTAGCCGAAACCGCGCTTACAGGCTGACGCGTAGCAAGGCGCTGCCGACTTCATCGCCGACATTAGGCAGGACCCAGTCCACGCTGCGAGGCGTCCAGCAGGTAATGCAGTCGAGGTAGCCCGTCGGTGAGGGAGTGGGTGCGGCGGTGGCGGCGGGCGCCGCGAAAAGCACGCAGGCTGCGGCCGTTGCAATAACTCCGGCGGTAGCGGTCATCTTGGTACGGAACATGGGTGGGAACTCCCTCTTTGGCGGAACAAAACGGTGCTCTGTGGGACAACTATCCTTACCGCAAGGCGGTCGCGGACGTAGTTGTCCGGATTAGGACAGCGAATTGTGTGTCCGCATCCGGACAGGTCGCTGAAGTTGGGGCGGTGCTGTGCCGTACTGGACCACATGTTCGATGCACATCTTGAAGCGTGGTTTACCGGCATGATGCCTGACGGTATCGACCGTGCCGAGGTCGTCCTGGTAGCAACGGCAGACTCGCCGCCGGATGCCGCTGCGATCATCGAGCAGTCGATCATGATCAGCCCGACCGACGGTTTCGAGACCGACGCCGATTCGCTTTTTGACTCGCACCGGCGATCAGTGCGAGTGCTGCGACAGGTGGCTCCCGCTATGTCGCCTGGGTCTTGCGACGAGTTCTCCGGTGCGCTGCGCCCCGGAGAGGAGCTGTACTTCGGCGACGGGCTAGGGGTGCGCATCCGCAACTACGGGGTCGCCGATTTCGAATCGCTCGATGTACCGACGGCGTTCATCATCAGTGATGATGACGATTTCTCTGCGTACCTGCGCGATGCCGACACTGCGTGGAACTCCGGCGCTTTCGCCCCCTACGTCACGCATCAGTCAGCGCTGATTGCAAACTTGGCGTGCCTCGGTGGCGCTGGTGACGCGGCCGGACCGCTGAACCGGCTGTACGTCGACGATGATGGAATCGCCCGTACCTCTCCCGTTGGTCGCGGCCTGGGAGCGCTAGAGGACGGCCTGCAGGCGCTACACCGACGCTGGCAACGGGGCAATGCCGTAAGCGTGTGGCCCGATACGGTCGGCCTGGAAGACGTGGTCTCGGATGGCGACCGTGTGGCGGCATTTTCCGAGCGCCCCTGGATCGGTCGATACGTGTCAGCGCTACGAGCATTGCGTGTTGCCCGGGCTACTGGCCGCGTGGCACAGCAGGTGTCGGGCTTCAGTGCCCGACTAACACCAGGGTTACCGCTTAGTGAGGCGCCGGATCGCGTCGATGCCCCGGTGCTGGCGCGATTCGGCGCGATCTACCGCGCACTTGACCCAGTTGGCCGGGCCCAGATCGGCCTCGATCCGGGGCAGCTACGCGCCCTGGAACTCGTGCTTGGTGGTGCGGACATGGCGGAGGTCCCTGACGCGGGAGCGGCCTGTCAATGGCTGCTCGCGCACAATGTAGCGCGTAGCTGGTGTCTCGCGGTCCGGGAAGCGACTGCCGCCTCGTTGGCCTGAGCCGAGCGGGCCCGCACCCGGATGGCTTCGTATGCGGCACAACCGGCTTGCTGCGGTACCATGGTGCGGGTAATCGTGTGCAGGATCACCTGATGCCCCCATGCTTTTGACCCGGGGCACAGTGGGTTGGTAGTCTTAGCGGTCGGTGCCGACTGCCGAGATGCGTAACGCGGTGATCGGCCGTTTTCCGCGCCTGTTTCGACAGACTTGGCGAGCGTGCTGCCCGGACCTTCGAGTCCAGATCAGTAGTAGTGCACCGTAAACCAGTGGGCAAGAAGTCCACATCGGACCTGAATTAAGAAACGAAGAGGCATCAGCGTGCGCACCTTCAGCCCCAAGGCGGCCGACATCACCCATGCCTGGCATGTCATCGACGCGACTGACGTCGTGCTCGGACGACTAGCCAGCCAGACAGCCCAGCTGCTCCGCGGCAAGCACAAGGCGATCTATGCGCCGCATGTTGATACCGGCGACTTCGTCGTGATTATCAATGCCGAAAAGGTAGCGATCTCGGGCAATAAACTCGACGGCAAAAAGCTCTACAGCCACTCCGGCTACCCGGGCGGCTTGCGCACGCGGACTGTAGGCGATTTGCTGGCGACGCGCCCCGACAAGCTTGTCGAGAAGGCCGTGATCGGCATGCTTCCGCACAACAGCCTTGGTCGCCAGATGGCGAGCAAGCTCAAGGTATATGCGGGCCCGACTCATCCGCACACCGCGCAGCAGCCGCAGCCGTTCGAGATCGTCCAGGTCGCTCAGTGACCGCTGTTCACGCGACCAGCTACGCCGACGACGCCGTATCCCCTTTGAACGAGAAGAGCCATAAGTGAGCGAGACTGAAGAAACCGCAGCGACCACCGCGGTCGACGAGGTGGCGGAGGCCGTGGTTGCCGATGAGGCTACCGAGGTCGTTACCGATGAGGCCGCCGATATGGTGACCGAGATCGTGGACTCGGAAGACAGCGAGAGCGTCGAGGTAGTGGTGGGTGAGCCGGCGGCGCCGGCCGTCGTCGCGTCCGGTCGCGTCGCTGCTGGCCGCACCATCACGACGGTGGGCCGCCGCAAGCAGGCCATCGTGCGCGTTCGTCTCATGCCCGGCACAGGAGTCTTCACGCTCAACGGACGCACCATGGATTCGTTCTTCCCGAACAAGGTGCATCAGCAGCACATCAAGGAGCCACTGACGCTCCTCGAGAAGGCAGAGGCATACGACATCATCGCGCGCCTGCACGGTGGCGGCGTCACCGGCCAGGCTGGTGCGTTACAGCTGGGAATTGCTCGCGCACTAATCGAGCTGAACCCCGATGATCGTCCGGCGCTGAAGAAGGCGGGCTTCCTGACCCGCGACGCCCGCGTGAAGGAACGCAAGAAGTACGGCCTTAAGAAGGCCCGTAAGGCGCCTCAATACTCGAAGCGCTGATGCCGAGACTGTTCGGCACGGACGGCGTTCGCGGCCTCGCGAACGCCGACCTCACGCCGCAACTGGCGCTTACCCTCGCTACGGCGGCAGCGCGCGTCCTCACCGCTCCGCCGTGGTCGGTGGTGGCGGATGGTGCGATGGCGCGCCGTGCCGCGGCTCGGCGCGTTGCCGCCGAATTAGTGGGACCCGGGCTGCAAGCCGAGACTACGGCCGACGTCAACGCGACCGCTCCGCGATTCGGCGAGCGCCCGATTGCAGTCCTGGGCCGCGATCCGCGCGCATCGGGGGAGATGCTGGAAGCCGCCGTCGCCGCCGGTTTGGCGTCTGCGGGGGTCGACGTGCTCCAGCTCGGGGTGCTGCCGACTCCGGCGGTCGCTTTCTTGACGGCGGATCTGGGTGCGGACCTCGGCATCGTCATTTCTGCCTCTCACAACGCGATGCCGGACAACGGCATCAAGATCTTCGGCCCAGGCGGCAGAAAGCTGTCCGACGCAGCAGAAGACGCCATCGAAGCCGCGATGGTGGAACATGCGGGGCTCCCCGTGGGAGAGGGCGTCGGTCGAATTCGCCCAGTCCCAGAAGCTACCCGGAGGTACACGGACCACCTGCTCATTGGCACGCCACACCAACTTGGCGGATTGCGCGTCGTTGTGGACTGTGCGAACGGCGCGGCATCCGCAGTCGCGCCCGCTGTGTACGCGCGAGCTGGCGCCGAGGTAATTGTGATCGCGGGCTCGCCTGATGGCTGGAACATCAACGCTGGCGTCGGGTCTACTCATATCGAGGGCCTGCGACGTGCTGTGGTGGAACATCGTGCGGACATTGGTATTGCCCACGATGGCGATGCTGACCGCTGCCTTGCGGTAGCGGCCGACGGAACTTTAGTGGATGGCGACGCCATTTTGGCACTGCTGGCAATGTCGCTCCATGAGCGCGGCGAGCTCGCATCGAACACCGTGGTGACCACGGTAATGGCCAATATCGGATTTCATCGGGCGATGGCAAAGGCTGGAATCACCGTCAAGACAAGTGCTGTCGGTGACCGCTACGTGCTCGCCGAGATGCACGACGGCGACTATTCGCTCGGTGGCGAACAGTCGGGACACATCATTCTGTCGTCCATGGCGACGACCGGAGACGGCCTGCTCACAGCACTGAATCTGATGTCGGTGCTGGCATCGACGGGCCGTCCGCTAGTCGAATTGGCCGCCGAGATCCCGCACTTTCCGCAAGTGCTTATCAACGTGCGGGTCACCGACAAGGACCGGGCAATGCAGGCTGCGACCGTTATGTCAGCGTTGGCCCAGGCTGCTGCGGAACTCGGTGACTCCGGACGCGTGCTGTTGCGCCCGTCGGGTACGGAACCGCTGATTCGAGTCATGGTCGAGGCAGAAGTCGAAGAGGATGCTCGCCGCATCGCGGAACGCCTCAGTGACATCGTTGCTGCATCCGTTACTGGCGTAACCGCGAACTAAAGCCGTACGCACCCGACCTGCACGAACTAAGGCCGCACGCACCAGAGCCGCACGCACCAGAGCCGCGAGGTGCGCTGCGACGAGTGGTGGCTAAGCCCTGGTTCAGCTAGCGGCTATCCCTGGCAGAAGCCGGCGCGTTTGAGGTCGAGGCACAGTAGTCCAGCCAGCGTGATGCCGTCGCTTTCCAACACCACCATCCGAGCTAATCCCCGTGCATCGAGGACTTCGATGGCGTCGGTGACGGGCCGGTCTGGGGTGATTGTCGAGATCTCGCGGCGCACGAAGGTGCGGATCGGTGAGCTTCCGGCGAGAAGTCTGGGCATATCGCCACGATCGAGCAGTCCGACGAATGAGGTCCCGTCGACGATCAATGCGCTGATCACTTTTGGGTTAGCGAAGAACGCCCGTGCTTCGTCGACGGTGGCGTGGCCGTCTAGCGTCTTCGGCCGACGCAACATCACGTCGCCGACGAGTTGCGGCGCAGCGTCGTCGCGGGTCACTTGGGCTCGCTCGCACGTAACGACATCGTCTTCGGCCATCGAGATGGATGCGCCAGCTCGGGCCGGGGCCTTCCTGACGTTCTTACCCATCGCGTAGGCCGCCTTCCGATACCGCACTGTTGCGCGCGAAGCCGCGCTGCTCTCTCCAGTCTATGGGCGTCGGCTGATGCGGTCAGATGTCACCAAGCGCGATACGGCACGCCGCCGGTTCGCAGGCGGGAAGCCGGGCGGTCAGCGCGCGACACCAACGGCGGTGGAGTCGGTGATGTCAATGAGCGTCGACCTGCTGATCTTCCCGTCGAGTTGCTCGCCGAGCTGATCTTGGTCGGCGACGTGGACCAGAAGAAACGCTGTCAGAAGCATTCGCACTGTGCGTAGCACGGGCTGGGATGAATGTTTGTCCAACAGACGAGACGTGACGTGCCTTCCTTCAGTAATGCTCAGGCTATGGGCGCCCTTGATTCGTCGGAGCTGCGCAGGTCCGCCCCATGCCCTCGCGATAGCTTCGCCGCCCGACTCGGCGTCTGCAAGGCGGTCAGCTCCCCCGGTGAGGTGCAGCCCAGGGCTCGATACATGGGCGGCCGCGTGAATCGCGGATGGGGAAGTATCGGAAGCGAAAATTGTCGCTACCGCCTTGATGGGTGGTCGTCCAGTTGCCGCAGCTAACACGGCGGCGCCTCCGCCGATCCCGTGCCCTACAGCTGCGAGTCGGTTCGCGTCGATCGTGACGCGGCCGTTGTTCAGTTTGGCGTCTGACAGCCGGTCCGCAGCGCGTGCCAAGTCCAGTGCCAGACCGGAGTGTGACGGCACTATTCCGCGCTCCGTGTCGGGAGCAGCAGCAACGAAGCCCCATGAGGCCAGAAATCGGAGCGTGTCGACGTACCTCTCGGCGGGCTGGAGATAGCCGTGTCCGAACACCACCGCAGCGCACCGCGGACCCGTGTGCGGCGCGAAAACGATTCCACGCACGCCGATTTCGGTCAGGTCTCCGCTGACAACCTCGTTCGGCCCGCGATGGCCGAGATACTCCATTGACGGCCTCGATGACGAGAAACTAGGCCCCTTGTGAGACATCGCGACCGCCCTTCTGTGTCGAAGCTGTCTTTCTGTATTGAAGCTGTCACTGTGGTCGCACGTACCGGTGCGGCTCCGTGCTCCTACGTTCCTGCATGGTACGGCAGGCGCCATGCTGCACTGTGAGACGACTCCAGCCCTGGGTCGACCGTAGCCTCGCCGCGACAGGTGACGTTGGCCTGGCGACGAAAGTCGTGCATAGTCGAGAACATGTCAGGCGAAAGTGGAGGCGGCACATCATGCGGGTGACGGTGGGTCAATTTGCGGCTGGTACTGATGGCGCCGCCAACATAGCTGCGTGCGCTGCTCTGATTGCCGACGCCGCTCAGTCCGGCACCGATCTGGTAGTTCTACCGGAAGTCGCCATGTACTTCGATCCGAAGCGTATCGGCGAGCTCGGCCCGCACGGTCAAAGCCTGGATGGTCCGTTCGCGACGGCGGTCGCCGAGGCAGCTCGCGCGCACAAGGTCGCCGTCATCGTCGGCATGCTCGAATCGGTTGAGAGTGTTGAGAGTGTTCATAGTGCTCAGAGCGACGCCAGCGCCTCGGGCGGTGCGCGGGATTTCAACACGCTCATCGTCGTCTCCGCGACCGGACAGCGACTGGGCGAATACCGGAAGATTCACCTCTACGACGCATTCGGTTTCCGCGAATCCGATACGTACCTGCCAGGGCCGGTCGGTGTGCCGCCGGTATTTGATATCGCAGGCATGCGCGTGGCTGCGCTCACCTGCTACGACCTGCGCTTCCCGGAAATATTCCGCTGGGTAGTGGACGCTGGCGCTGAAGTAGTTACGCTACCCGCGGCATGGATCGCGGGCCCGGGTAAGGAGGCGCACTGGGCGACTCTGCTCGCAGCGCGCGCCATCGAAAACACCGTCTATGTTGCTGGCGCCGGCCAGTCTGGCCCAATTTGCTGCGGGCACAGCATGGTGATTGACCCGATGGGCAACGTACTGGGCGGGGCAGGGGAGAGGCCGGGAGTGGCCACTGCGGAAGTGACCTCGGAGCGCATTGCGGAAGTGCGTGCGACGAATCCGAGTCTGCGCAACCGCCGGTTCTCCGTCATACCTGGCACGGAGTCGGTCGATACAGACTGACGGCGGTCACGTGGACCGCGGCGACGGATTCTCATTGAGGTGGCGTGACGCGTACACCTCTTCGAGTGTCATGCTGCCGTACCGGAAATTCTTTATGCTCCAGCCGATGAGAACGAGCGCGAGCAATCCCGAGACGATTAGAAAAACGCCGGTGCCCCACCCGCCAAATAGCCACCACTTCGCGGCCAACGGCCACCAACCCGGCGCCGCAGGGCCGATGCCCCAGAAGATACCGAGCCCGATCAGTGCCAGCGCGAGTGCCGACGACCCGATGATCCGTGGCCAAGTCTTCACACCTTCGGCGGCGCCACGGTAGCCAGCCCGCTTGACCGGGTCGAGCAGCCTGTCGGCCCATCGGTAGTTTTTAGCGAGCACCCACAAACCCGCGGCAAGTAACAGCAAGCCCGGGCCTGGCAGCACGAGCGCGGCAATCCCGCCAGCCAGTAGTACCCAGCCGAGTACTTCCAGCCCGATACGAGTCAGCTTCGAGGTGTTGTGATCGTCTGTCATTTCAACAGTATTGTCGTGGGCTCCGGGGATCGCGTTAGGTGATGGACATTTCGGACGATATCTGACACATCCGATAGCACTCGCGCCATGGAAGAACGGCTCGTCCGGGGTAACTGTTCCCCGCACCACGAATTGGCGGCGACAATCATCCACGACGCGCTACCAGTAGCTGCCTTCGAAACCCGAGAAGAGCTCCGAGACTGGCTTCATCGCGAACATGCGCGCTCATCCGGGATCCGAGTTCGACTCGCACGATCTGGCACTGCGCTACGCAGCATCAGCTTTCACGACCTGCTTGAAGAAGGCTTGTGTTTCGGCTGGAGTGAGTCAACGCGACATCGCGGCGACGCGCAAACGTACCTGCAAAAGTTCACGCCGCGCCGGACTCGAGGAACTAGCTCGGAACGCAACAGGCGATTGTTCGACGCGCTTCACGCTCGCGGGCTGGTGACACCAGCAGGAGAAGCCGCAATGGGGAGCCCGCACGGCAAAGATCCGGCCAACGATCGCGCTATCGCCGACGGTGGTGTGGTCGCCCGGGAACATCGTCG
>JBDTAR010000163.1:0-28869 GCA_039924545.1 Nakamurella sp.
AGAATAATCGGCCATAGGTCTTCTGCGAGTTGATCACGGGACCGTGCGTGCAGGTAGATGGAGTCGAGCAGTGCGCCCCACACGTCGTGCTGCTGCTGGTTGAATGCGCCGTTACCGACTCGCACCGGGCGAGCGTCACCGTAGCCCGCAAGATGATCGAGAGTGGATTCGGTGAGATCGTGCTCTCCGCCCACCCCATACATGATCTGCAGGTGCTCCGGGTCGCCGGCGGCGACATCGTGGATGAAGTAGAAAAAGTCGTCCGCTTCGCGGTCGAAACCCAATGTATAGAGCCCCCACAAGGCGAACGTTGAATCCCTGATCCACGAATATCGATAATCCCAGTTACGCTGCCCGTGCGGTGTCTCTGGCAGCGATGTGGTCGCGGCGGCCATCAGTGCGCCGGTCGGTGAGTACGACAGGCCCTTGAGCGCCAAAGCTGATGATTGCAGGTAGGCGCGCCACGGGTGATCGGGGAAAGCGCCCTGTGACAACCACTGTCGCCAAAACTCGGCCGTGTTGTTGATCATCTGAGAGGCTTCGTCCGCAGTACTTGGGCCGGGGAGCTCGGAGAAAGCCATGGCAACGAAATGTTTTTCACCTTCACGCAAGCGCGTGCGGGCGGTGACGATATGCCCCTCCAAGCCCATTCTGATGGAGCTGGTCAACGTCAATGTGGGCTGCCCTTTGGCTTTGGCCACGGCGGTGTTGTAGCCGCTATTGGCATAGTCCAAGGTCGGCGCGACCCGGTCGTAGTCGAAAGCCGGACGGCAGTGCACCGACAGATCCACGGTGCCGTAGACGCACTCCATGGTGCGGACCAGCACATGTGTCGCGTCGGCGTCGGTGGGTGCCCGTCGATGAGTGGACGAGCGTGCCTCAACGTTGTGCCACGGACCGACGACCAAAGCATCGTGCACGATGAGCCATCCAGTTGGTGTCTGCCAGGTTGTTTCCAAGACAAGGGTGCCGGGCAAGTAGCGACGCGCTGCCGGCACCTGCGTTCCGAATGGGCCGACCCGAAACGATCCAGCCGAGCGATCCAGCAGTGATGTGAAGAAGCTCGGGGAGTCAGGGCGCGGCGCGCACATCCACTCGACTGCGCCGGAAGGCGCAATCAGACAATTGGTTTCGCAATCTGAGAGGAACGCGTAGTCACCTATTGCTGGGAATTCCGGGTGCTCGCTGGGTCCTGCCCCGGACGACTGGGTGCCGGTCCCGGCATCCGTAGCGTCCGCGGCGATGATCGGTTCTCCTTGATTGTTACTCATGTCCCCATTGTGTCCATAGGTACGGCGCTGTGCAGGTTTGGGCAGGATCGCGAGCTCCGACGGCACGGGGGTAGGCCTACGCTTGCGCGGTGAGTGTCTCTGCCGCGGATTCCGCGGATTCCGCGGTCCCAGCCACACGTAGCTCGACGTGGCAGCGTGGCCCGCTGATCGCGGTGGTGGTGACTATCGTGCTGTGGTCGTCCGCGTTCATCGGCATCCGTTACGCCGCACCGTATTTCTCGGCAGGACCGCTCGCATTACTGCGTCTAGCGGTGGGTACTGGAGCCCTTGGTGCGGTGGCGTTAGCTCGTCGAGATCCGTTGCCCCAAGGCCGTGACTGGTTCCCGATTCTGACAATCGGCGTTCTGTGGTTCGGTGTCTACAACGTTGCGCTGAATGCCGGCGAGCAGGTGCTCGACGCCGGGACAGCCTCCATGGTCATCAATATTTCGCCGATTCTCATTGCCGTGGGCGCCGCATGGATACTGAAAGAGGGCTTCACCAAGAGCCTCGGAATCGGTCTCGTTGTGGCCTTCGCGGGATCAGTGGTGGTGGGGTTTGCGTCGTCGGGTGAAGGCAGCAGCGCACCCGTCATCGGTGTTCTGCTGTGCGTCCTGGCTGCGGTGGTGTACGCGATCTCCGTCATTCTGCAAAAAGGTGTCCTGAAGCGGGTCTCGGCGATTCAGGTGACGTTCTTGGCATGCGCGACCGGGCTTCTGTGCACACTTCCGTTTGCGCCGCAGTTGGTCGGTCAACTCACCGTCGCGCCAGCCTCCGTGACGTGGTCGGTGGTGTACCTCGGCCTATTTCCGACAGCGATTGCGTTTACCACCTGGGCGTACGCGTTGCGCTCAATTCCCGCCGGTCGGCTGGGAGTCACGACGTACGCGGTTCCAGTATTGGTTGTGCTGATGTCATGGGCGCTTCTTTCCGAGATCCCCTCGTGGGGAGCGTTTGTCGGTGGGTTCTTGTGCTTGGCAGGGGTGGCTATAGCTCGACGGAGGTGATGAGCGCCGACGCCTGCACCGGTCTGAGCCTTGCGAGTCCCATAGTGGCGCGCCTCGCCTACGGCACTGTCGAGCGAAGCAGGACGGGTAGGGTTCGTTCGTGCTGACCAATAGCAGCCCACAGCTCAGTCCGCAGAGCCGGGTCTTCGCGCTGTCCACGCTCCTGGGCGTCCTATTCCTCACCTTCCTGGACACTACGATCGTCACCGTCGTGCTTGGCGATATCCAGTTCGACCTCGGCGCTGGCGTCATCCCGTTGCAGTGGGTCGTCAACGCCTATGCGCTTCCATTCGCCGCGCTGATGCTGTTTGCGGGCAGTCTCGGCGATCGAATCGGTCGCCAGAAGCTCATGGTGGCAGGCATTATCGTCTTCTGTGCCGGGTCAGTGATGTGCGCGGTAGCACCAGGCATCGGCATGTTGATCGCGGGTCGAGCGGTGATGGGAGTCGGCGCAGCCGCATCCGAACCGGGCACTCTTTCAATCATCCGACAGCTTTATCCCGATGCAAAGCGCCGAGCCAAGGCGATCGGCGGATGGGCGGCAGTGTCCGGCATATCCCTGGCGCTGGGACCCGTCATAGGTGGTTTGCTCGCTGCGGCAGGCGATTGGCGCGCCATCTTCTGGTTCAACGTCGGTCTTGGCCTCGTGCTGCTGGTGCTCGCAGTTGCGACGGTGCCAGACAGCCACGACAAGCAGCCTGGACGGCTCGATGTGGGCGGGCTGGTGTGTGGGGCCCTCGCACTCGGCGCGTTGATCTTCGCCGGTATGACAGGTGAGCAGTATGGCTACCGCACCCCGTGGGTGTTGATGCTGTTTGCCGTCGGCATTGTCGCTGCGGCCGCGCTTGTCGTGGTCGAAAAGCGCGCCGCCAGTCCTATTGTCGACATGAAACTGCTGGCACGGCGTCCCGTCGGTGACGCACTTTTCGCTGCGTTCGCGATTTATTTCGGGATCTTCTCGATCTTCTTCTTCACGGCACTGTATTTGGATCTGGTGGAGGGCTATACGGGGCTGGACTTTGCGCGACTGTTCGGCGCAATGGCCGCTGCGATCGTCGTGGGCGGGCTGGTTGCCGGCGGCTGGGTTGGCCGCGGTTCCACCCGCGCTCCGATGGTGACGGGCGCATTGATCAGTGCGGCCGGGATACTGGCGACCCGCGTCTTCCTTGATGCCACACCGGGTTTCGTCGAGCTTGCGGCGTCATTGGCGGTCGCGGGGCTCGGCTTCGGGCTGGCCATCGTGCCGGTCACGTCCGCGGTCCTGACGAATGTTCCGGGGGATCATTCCGGCATGGCTGCCGGTGCGACGAACACCGCGCGGCAGCTTGGCGCGGTAGTGGGAGTGACGGTGCTCGGTGCGTTGGTCAGTGCCGCGATGACTCGAGGCCTGTCTGCAGATCTAGACAGCAGCCCGCTGCTCTCCCGCGTGAAGGACGTTATTCTGGGTGCCTTCAAGACCGGTGGTGATCAGGCGAAGGGCTTGGACTTCGCCCATCCGGATCCGCTGATGGCACCGTTCGTCGAGTCGACGGCCGCGGCGTTCCGGAGCGGGATTCACCTTGCCCTGACGGTTTCGGCCGTGCTGATCATCGTGTCCGCCGCTATGACGATGTTCTCTGTGCGGCCCCGGAGTGATCGGTCCGACACCGATGAAGATGGATCTGTCAATCCGTCACATACGAGTGCGCCCAACGCAGAGTGACCGTATAGTGACATAAAGTTAGTCGCATCATTGTCACGCGTCGCCGCTATCGATCATCAATACAGTCGGCTAGCGCCGTCAATTATTGAAAAACGCTGTGGTTACCGACCGTCTCGCCGAAGGTTTGATTATGGAACACCGCTCGGATGTGCCGCCACCGGAGCAGGCTGCCGAGGCGCTGGCGGCAATCGTTCGTGCGTCGCGGGATGCGATCATGACCGTGGCTCTGGACGGCACCATCCAGACGTGGAACGAGGGCGCCGAACACGTGTACGGGTATAGCGCCGCTGAGGCGATCGGCCGTAATTTTCAGGAAATGTTCCCTGACGAGAGCCCGGGCGAGACCGACTGGCTGGCCGCCGAGGTTGAGGCAGGGCGCTCCGTGGAAAACGTGGAAATGCGCCGGCTGCGGGCCGATGGACGAACGGTGGATCTCGTCCTTACGTTGTCACCGATCCTGCGACCTGACGGCAGCGTGGACCGCGTTGCAGCGATTGCAGGCGATGTCACCTCGCTGAAGGGTATCCAGCGTGAACTAGCTGCATCCCTGGAACGATTGCGCGAGATTGCTTACCGCGACCCGCTCACTGGGGTGGGGAGCCGTGCTCTGCTGATCGGGCAGCTCGATGCGCTGGACGCGGACTCGACCGACATCACTGTCCTGCTAACCGATGTCGATGAATTTCAGTACTTCAATCAAACGTTCGGGCACAGCACGGCTGACGAAGTACTGTGCGCGCTAGCCGGTGTGCTGTCGGAGCTCATTGACAGTGACGACCTCCTTGTGCGAACAGGAGGGGACGAGTTTGCGATCCTGTCAGTGAGTAAAGGTCCGGAACGGGGCGCCGAATTGGCCAGGCTCATTGAGGCACGTCTGGCTCGCCCCATCCACGTTGACACTCAAAGCCACGCGTTGTCCGCCGGAATCGGAGTGGCCACGGTGTCGAGGCCGCTGCCGGGGCTCGCCGATTTCCTATTGCGGCGCGCCGACATCGCGCTAAACGAAGCCAAGTCGCGGGGCCACGGGTTGTGGTTGCAATACGACGCCGAAATGGAGTCCGCGCTGCTGGTACGCGTCCAAATGGAAGAGCGGTTGCGACGAGCGGCGGCAACCGACGGCGAGCTTCGCCTCGTCTACCAGCCGATCTGCGATGCAGACACGACCGAGGTCACGGAAGTCGAGGCGCTCCTGCGGTGGGACGATCCGGTGCACGGCGCGATTTCGCCCGCGGACTTCATTCCGGTCGCTGAGAAGTGCGGCTTGATTGTGTCGCTGGGCGCGTGGGTGCTCCGCGAGGCTTGCCGGACGATCGCTAGCGTTCGTGACTCCGACCCGACGCTGCGCCTGAGCGTCAATGTGTCGCCGCAGCAATTGGTAGACCCCGGGTTCGCCGATCTGGTCGGAGCCGCCCTCAACGACACTGGCCTTCCAGCAGACCGGCTCGTATTAGAGATCACCGAGAGCGCCATCGCGGGCTCCGGTGAAATGTTGGAGGCGGAACTCGACAAATTGCGAGGGCTCGGGGTCGGTCTGTCTGTCGACGATTTCGGAACCGGCCACTCATCGCTAGCGCGATTGCATGCACTACCGTTCACGACGCTCAAGATTGACAAGTCGTTGATTGACGGAATCGGCGACCGAGACGGCGGCGACATTATTGTCGACGCCGTTGTGAGAATGTCGCATGGTTTGGGACTGACCGTAGTTGCTGAGGGAGTCGAGCAGCCGCGTCAACTTATCCGGCTCCGTCAGATCGGTTGTGACCTGATCCAGGGCTATCTTCTGCACCGGCCGATGCCGTTCGAGGATCTCCGCGCGGTGCTTCGTAGGCAGGATGCGAACGACAGCCTCAGCTACATCTCCAGCGACAACTAGTCGTTGCGGCACTTGGGTTTCGCCCAAGAAAATAACCGCAGCTACGTATGACGCGCTACCCGTCAGAAGCTCCTACTACCGCCGAAACCACCTCGGCCGAAGCCACCTGGGGCGTAGCGGGCGTCAGAAACTCCCGCCTCCGCCGAAGCCGCCGCCGCCTCCGCCGAAGCCACCGCCACCACCAAACCCGCCTCCGCCTCCGCCGCCTCCGCCGAAGCCGCCACCACCGAAGCCACCGAAGCCTCCGCCCCAACCGCCGCCTCGGCCACCGAGGAGCCCGCCGAGCAGCATCCCGCCGAGCAGCGCGCCGCCGACACCGCCCATTGACGAGCGGCGTCCGCCATAGCCTCCGCCGCCGTTCCAATTGTTCATGTCGTCGCGCGCCTCCTCGTAGGCCTTGCGAGCGAGGTCCGTTGCCGTTTGTGCCTCGGTGAGTGCCTGCGCGGCATCGGTGTCGGCCAGCGCTCGCGCCTGGGCAAGGTGGCGCTGTGCCTCGGCAAGGCGGGTGCGCGCCGTGGAGTTCATCGCGCCGCGCCGAGTCGAGATGAAATCGTCCACCGCAGACACTGTTGATGTCGCCGTGGTTAGCTCGTTCTCCAGCGCGGCCCGGGCGCGGGTCTCCTGCTGTTGCGCTGTGCGAGTGTCGGCGAGTATGTCGTCCAACGCCAGATCTGCATCATTGAGTGCTTTGAGAGAGTTGATCGGGTCGCGCCCCGCGTCGGCAGTCTTCGACGCGGCAAGTACTCCCTGGATCGCCGCCAACCGATGCAAAATATCGTCTTGCGAACCTCCGGCGCTGCCTTGCTTCAGGGCGGTACTCACGTCGGCGAGTTCTGCTGTCACGCTGTCCCGTTCCGTCGCGAGCTTCGTAGCAGCGGCGGCAAGGTCGGTGTCGATGCGATCGATCGCGTCCAACAGCGTCGTCGCCTGTTTGACGGCTTCCTGCGTGGCCCGCGCTGCCAACACGGCTGTACCGTTGTCGGAATCTCCGGAGGCGGCCGCGGTGTTTCCAGAACTAACTCCGGTATCTCCGGGTATCGCCGTAGGTGATTTCAGCGCCTCGGCGAGAGCGGTGCGCGCATATTCAAGCCGCTCGTTCGCCTGGTCGACGTTGCCGGTGACCGTCGCGAGCGCCCGCGCCGAATATGCGCCGCCGAGCCGGTTCAGCGCCGCCGCAGCTTGTGGCAGCCGGACTGATTGCGCGTCGATTGATGCGGGCAGTGCCGCCAGAACCTCGGGTAGGCGCGAGGCGAGATTGCGCAGTGCGCCGAACTTCTCGGTCTGTGCTTCCAGCCCATCGCTGGCCTGCTGGCACAGCGCAATGATGTCTGCCATCCAGCCGCGGCGAATGTCGTCGGATTCGGGGATTTCGTCATCGATTTCCTGGCGCAACTGGAACGCCTTGGTGAGCTTGTCTTTCGCATCGTCGTGCGCGGCGCGGAACTCGGCGGTGGCTTGATCGCCAAACTCAGCCTCGGCCAATTGCAGTTCGCTTTCGGAGGCGCGCACCGCGTTGTCGGTTTGGATCAGCGCGTTCACGCTGCGCTCGGACAGTTGCTCGTATGGTTCCGGCGGCGGTCCGGCGTTCTTTTTCGCTTCGGCGGCAGCGGCCTTCTTCCGTTTCGCCGCGCGGAACCACAGGAAACCGATGACGCCAACGGCCAGGATCAACACCAGCCACAGCCACGCCAGACTGCCGCTTTGGGTGCCGGTGTTTGAGGCGCCGGGTGCTACAGAGCTGTTCCCGGTCCCGGTGCCGGTAGCCACTGCCTGCAGGCCTTTCGCGGCAGCCACGATGGCCCCGGACCAATTGCCGGCTGTCATCTGTGGGGCAGCCTCGTTATTGAGGACGGTGTTGACCTGGTCCTCAGTCAAGGGGAACTGCTGGCCCGAGATTCCCGCATGGATGCCGAACCGATGGTCTTGCACGGCGATGGCGAGCAGCAGATCGTTGCTGCCCAGATCGGATGCGCTGAAGCTTTGTGCTGCCCACGTGTTCTTATCAACGCCGTCGAACGAATTCACTAGTACGACGTGCAGGTTGATACGTGCGCTGCTCTGCAGATCGCTGATGGCGCTCTTCGCCGTGCTGGAGTCCGCGCCGACGCCAGCTTGATCGTCGATCTGCTTGGTGCCGACGTTGACCGGAGCCGTCTGCGCGTGCGCAGAATCCACATACGCAGAATCCACATACGCAGAATCCACATAGGCAGTGTCCGGGTACGCGGTGTGCGCATACACGCTGTTCACGCCAGGTAGGACGCCTTGCGCGGCGGAGCCGAGGGCCGACGCTGGCGCAGCGGGGCTCGCTAGCGCTGTCGGGGTAAGGACGAGCGGAACAAGCAGCGCCAGCGCAGCAGCAGCGATCCAAGTATGTCGGCGCATCTAGATTCCTTTTTTGAGCTGAGTGTTTGGTGCTGAGTGTTTGGTACTGAGTGTTTGGTGCTGAGTGTTCGGTACTGAAGGTGCTCTTTTGGTGACTGTTTCCAGTGTGCCGGAATCTGGCCCGCCGTATCGGACGCGGCCTGCACGGGAAGTCGTCATACCTAGTCGTCTTCGTTAGCCGCTTGCTGCAGCCGCCATGCGTGGCGGGAATAGATCCTGCGGGGTGTGTGGTTATAGTCCTCGAGAGTTGAGTGTAGTCGGCTCAATATTGAGTAGTTGAGCCGAGTCGGCTCAGGTATAGTGGAGATGCTGGCTACAGGCAGAACCGCCAGATGCCTATTGGATACCGCTCGATCGCTATTGGATACCGCTCCATCCCTATTAGATGCAGTCATTTATCAGATGCAGTCACTATGACGGGCGCCGAACCTGGCGCCGTCGAAGAGCTTCAAGGAGGACACCACATGTCACGTGCCGTTGGAATTGATCTCGGGACCACCAACTCGGTCGTCTCGGTGCTGGAAGGTGGCGAGCCCACCGTCATTGCGAACGCGGAAGGCGCCCGCACCACCCCGTCGATCGTGGCATTCGCCAAAAACGGCGAGGTGCTGGTCGGCGAGGTCGCCAAGCGTCAGGCAGTCACCAACGTGGACCGGACCATCCGTTCCGTGAAGCGCCACATGGGGACTACCTGGACCGTCGACATTGACGGCAAAAAATACACGCCGCAGGAAATCTCCGCGCGCACGCTCGGCAAGTTGAAGCGCGACGCGGAGGCGTACCTGGGCGAGCCGGTTGCCGATGCTGTGATTACGGTGCCGGCGTACTTCTCTGACGCACAGCGGCAGGCCACCAAGGAGGCCGGCGAGATCGCGGGACTGAACGTGCTGCGCATTGTTAACGAGCCGACGGCCGCTGCGCTCGCCTACGGCCTGGACAAGGGCGACAAGGAACAGACGATCCTGGTGTTCGACCTGGGCGGTGGCACGTTCGACGTCTCGCTGCTGGAAATCGGCGACGGCGTCGTCGAAGTCAAGGCCACGAATGGTGACAACAACCTCGGCGGCGACGACTGGGACAATCGCATTGTCGACCACCTAGTGGAGAAGTTCAAGGCCGCCCACGGTATTGACCTCACCAAAGACAAAATGGCAATGCAGCGTCTTCGCGAGGCTGCAGAAAAGGCGAAGATCGAGCTGTCGGCTTCGCAGCAGACCTCGATCAACCTGCCGTACATCACAGTGGATGCCGAGAAGAACCCGCTGTTCATGGACGAGGCGCTGACGCGCGCCGAGTTCCAGAAGTTGACGTCCGATCTGTTGGATCGCTGCCGGAACCCGTTCCACCAGGTGATCAAGGATGCTGGAATTCCGGTCTCTGCGATCGATCATGTGGTGCTGGTCGGCGGATCGACGCGTATGCCAGCTGTTCCCGACCTGGTCAAGGAGCTCACGGGCGGGCGTGAGCCGAACAAGGGCGTCAACCCGGACGAGGTCGTCGCTGTCGGCGCCGCGCTGCAGGCTGGCGTGCTGAAGGGCGAAGTGAAGGACGTCCTTTTGCTGGACGTCACGCCGCTGTCGCTCGGTATTGAGACCAAGGGTGGCGTGATGACGAAACTCATCGAGCGCAACACTACGATCCCCACGAAGCGTTCGGAAATTTTCACCACGGCCGAAGATAATCAGCCGTCCGTGCAGATTCAGGTGTTCCAGGGTGAGCGCGAAATCGCCGCCTACAACAAGAAGCTCGGCATGTTCGAGCTGACCGGACTGCCACCGTCACCGCGCAACGTGCCGCAGATCGAAGTCACCTTTGATATCGACGCCAACGGCATTGTGCACGTCTCCGCGAAGGATCTGGGCACCGGCAAGGAACAGTCGATGACGATCACCGGCGGCAGCGCGCTGGCGAAGGACGAGATCGACCGCATGATGCGCGAGGCCGAGGAACACGCTGAAGAGGACAAGGCACGCCGTGAGGAAGCCGAGGTCCGTAACCAGGCCGAAGGGCTGGTGTTCCAGACCGAGAAGTTCATGAAGGAAAACGGCGAGAAGCTGCCTGAGGAACCCAAACAGCGCGTTACGGAGTGCATCACCAAGGTGAATGAGGCGCTGAAGGGCACCGACCTGGCTGCGGTGAAATCCGCGGTCGAAGAGCTGGCGAACGAGTCGCAGCAGCTTGGTGCGGCGTTATACGCCAACACTCAGGCAGAGGGTGGTGCGGCCGGTGCTGACGGATTCACGGCGGCTGGTGCCGCGGGCGCGGCCGGTGACGGCGGGGCCTCAGCCCCGTCATCCGACGACGACATCGTGGACGCTGAAATCGTGGAGGACGAGCCGAAGTGACAAAGTTCGGGCAAGACAGCGATCGAGGCGGTGCGAAATCGCGTGGGTTTCCTGGGACGTCGGGATCCGCGAAGCAGGGGGCTGGCACGGCAGCGGCGGGCAGCTCGGATGATGGGCGACGTGACGAACACATCTCGGTGAAGGACAACCGGCGCATCGATCCGAAGACCGGTCAGGTGCGGCAGGGCGTTGGCGATGTCCAGGATCCTGGTGTGGGGGGTGGCGCGGGCGGCTTTCCGCAGCCCGGCGCCCCGGCGGCCAACCCGGGTGATGCGGCGAACGCCGAGCAACCGATCTCCGCTACCGTGACTGCTGATTCTGCAGATCTGGAGGCCGCGCGAGCCGAGGCTGCTGAACGTACTGCAGATCTGCAGCGCATCACCGCGGAGTATGCGAACTATCGCAAACGCGCGGATCGTGACAGACAAGCGGCGGCGGTCGCCGGAAAGGTTTCTGTCGTCAGTGAAATGCTTGCCGTCCTCGACGATTTCGATCGAGCCGAGGAACACGGTGACTTGACCGGCGGATTCAAGACCGTCGCCGACAAGTTGACGGGTATTCTTGCGCGCGTGGGTCTCTCTCACTACGGCGCCGACGGCGATGAGTTCGATCCGAATATTCATGAGGCGGTTCAGTTTGCAACGTCAGCCGATGTCGACCACCCGACGGTGACTGCAGTGTTGCGGGCCGGCTACCTATTCGACGAACGGGTATTGCGGCCAGCGGTAGTAGTGGTGACCGGGCCGGAGCACCAGACTGACTCTGTCGACAGCAACCCAGAAGTCGTCTCCGGTGGTGGCACTGATGGTGATGATGCAGACGGCAGTGGCGGTCCTAGCGCAGATGGCGCCGCTGTGCGCAACGCTGAGTAACAGCGGAAACGACGGGGAGGAGGTGCGCAGGTGAGCGAACGGGACTATTTCGAGAAGGACTATTACGCCGACCTTGGTGTTGCGAAGAACGCGACGACGGCGGAGATCAAGAAGGCGTATCGGAAGCTCGCCCGCGACCTTCACCCCGACAAGAACCCCGGCAATAAGCAGGCCGAGGAAAAGTTCAAGGTCGTCTCCGAGGCATACGACGTGCTATCCGACGATAAGCACCGCAAAGAATATGACAATGCGCGAAATATGATGTCCACCGGGGCATTTCGCGGATTCCCCGGCGCGGCCGGTGGAGCACATCGCGGCGGAGCAAGCGGTTTCGACCTGTCCGATCTGCTGCGCGGAGGCGGATCCGGTGGTGGCGCTGCGGACGGTGGACTGGGGGATTTGTTCGGTAACTTATTTGGGCGCCGCTCCAGCAATTCGCGCCCGACTCGCGGCCGCCGCGGCGCCGACATCGAGACCGAAGCGGCTCTCCCGTTTTGGGATGCGGTGACCGGTACCACGATTTCGTTGCGACTGACCGAACAGACCAGCTGCCCGACATGCCATGGAAGTGGTGCGGCTCCGGGTACGTCGCCGCGACATTGCGCTGTGTGCGCGGGATCTGGCCTGACGTCCAGAAATGAAGGATCGTTCGCGTTTTCCGAACCCTGCGCGGCGTGCGGTGGGACGGGAACCGTTATCGATTCGCCGTGTCCGACCTGCCACGGCAGCCGGACTGTTATTGCGCCGCGCACCGTGCACGCCCGGATCCCTGCTGGGGTGTCAGATGGGCAGCGAATTCGGTTAGCAGGCAAGGGCGAACCGGGTGTCGGCGCGGGTGGCGCGGGCGACTTGTTTGTGGTCGTGCGAGTGAAGGATGACGCGATTTTCGGGCGCTCCGGCGACAATCTGACCATGACCGTGCCGGTGACCTTTACCGAAGCTGCGCTTGGCACGACAATCACCGTGCCCACGCTTGATGCGCCTGTATCGCTCAAAGTTGCGGCCGGAACGGCGTCGGGGCGCAAGCTGCGCGTCAAAGGTAAGGGCGTACGGAGACCCAGCGGGCAGGGCGGTGACCTAATCGTCACGGTGGAAGTTGCTGTGCCGAGCAAACTCTCGGCCGCCGGCCGCGAGGCGCTGGAGGCATTCGCCCTCACCCAGTCCGCGGACCCGAGGCCCGACATTACGGCAGCGGTGGCTGCCGCGGTGAAGACTCCCGGTCATAGTTCGTCGGCGGGCGCAGGGAGTTCGGGTAGCAAGGTCAGCTCATGACGAGCTACCGCAGGCACGACCCGAACGCGGACCGACCGATCCACCAGGTGCGCTCCGACGGCCGAATTGTTGGCGAGATCCGCTCGGACACGCCAATTTTCGTCATATCCGTGGCTGCGGTACTTGCGGGGATGCATGCGCAGACGTTGCGCTCCTACGACCGCGAGGGCCTCGTCTCGCCCCGGCGGACTACCGGTGGCGGCCGTCGTTACTCTCAGCGTGACATCGAACTGTTGCAACAGGTGCAGCAGCTGTCACAGGACGACGGAGTGAACCGCGCCGGTATTCGCCGCATTATGGAGTTGGAAACACAGGTTGACGCGTTGCTTGCTCGGATCGACGACCTAGCAGCAGAGCTGGGCGAGGCGAAGGCGGCGCCAGCCGCAGAGCAGCGTCATACCCGTTCCGTCACAGCAATGGTCGCGATTCGCGGTGGTACGGGAGTCGGGGATGCTGTAGTGCCGTGGCGATCGCATACGACGGCCCTCGTCACCTGGCAGCCTCGACAGTAGTTGGGCTCAGGGGTATCTGGGTCAGGGCTGCGGTACGTGTGGTGGGCTGTCAGCGCCGGCGTCAGTGCCGCCCCCACTTGCTGCAACAGTGCCGCCTTCGTCGCCGACTGTGTGCCTCAGTCGAATTTCCGGCAGCAGCCAGGTCAGCAGGAATGCGACTGCAGCGATCGGCACGGCCCACAGGAACACCGTCCCGATGGTGGACGAGTACGCATCGACGATTGCGGCATGTACAGGTGGTGGCAACGCAGATAGCGCCGTCGGGTCGACCGACCCTTCCAGCCCAGGTGGGACGTGGGCGCCGTGCAGTGCCGCAGTAATCCGACCGCCCAATACGTTCGCGAAGATCGCTCCGAAGACCGCCGTGCCGAACGACCCGCCGATCGACCGGAAGAACGTCGCCCCGGCGGTGGCTACACCGAGATCCTTGTAATCGACGGCATTTTGGACGGCAATCACGAGTACCTGCATGACGCCGCCGAGTCCCGCACCGAAGATGACCATGTAAAAGTACATGCGACTGTTCGGAGTGTCTGCCGTGACGGTCGACAACAGGAACACGCCGATTGTCATGGCCGCTGTACCGAGCACGGGGAAGATTTTGTAGCGGCCCCAGCGGCTGATCAAGAACCCGGAGCCGATGGATGTTACCAGCACTCCGGCCATCAGTGGCAGCAGCTGCATGCCGGATCCAGTAGGGCTGGCGCCCTTAGCAACCTGCAGGAACACTGGCAGGTAGGTGATCGCACCAAACATGGCGAATCCGACCACAAAACCGATCGCGGCGCTCGCGGCGAATACCCGGTTGGTGAACAGTCGTAGCGGCAGGATCGGCTCTGCAGCGCGTCGCTCGACGAGAGCCCACGCGATCAGGAGCAGTACCGCTGCGACGCCCAGCACGTATGTCTGCCAGGAGTTCCACGAGTAGCTGGTGCCGCCCAGACTGGTCAGTAGCACGAGGGCGGTCACGCCGAGCGCCAGTAGGATCGTGCCCCAGTAGTCGATGGTGTGGTGAACCCGAGTGAGCTTGCCAGGTAGCACGACTGCCGCCACTACCAACGCGATGATGCCCACCGGGAGATTGACGTAGAACACCCACCGCCAACTCGCGTGCTGGGTCAGGAATCCGCCGATCAGCGGGCCGATCACGGTGGTGACCGCAAATACTGCCCCGAACAGGCCTTGGTATTTGCCGCGTTCACGAGGTGAGACGACGTCGCCGATAATTGCTTGTGCGCCGACGATCAATCCGCCGCCTCCTAAACCCTGGAAGGCGCGTGAAAGGATAAGCCACAGCATGGATGTCGATGCGCCGGACAGTGCCGAGCCGATCAGGAAGATAGTGATCGACGCTTGAAAAAACTTTTTACGCCCGTACTGGTCGCCAAGCTTTCCCCATAGCGGTGTGGACACAGTGGATGCCAGGATGTAGGCCGTGATAATCCACGAGATATGTTGCGCGCCGCCAAGTTTTCCCACGATGGTGGGAAGTGCTGTGGCGACCACAGTCTGGTCGAGAGCCGCCAGCATCATTCCCAGTAGTAATGCGATCAGGATGACTAGAACACGGCGCGCCGGAAGTGGCGCGGCGGGTGCGGGTTGTACTGGTCCAGTCGGTGGCCCGGTCTGCGTGCCATCGACGTCGGCAGAGATCGTCCGGCTCATACCCTTGACGTTAAGAGTCGCAGCACGTCAGCGTGATGAGTGATGCATGTGAAGAACTTGTGAGCCGCTCGTTATTTGCGAGCATTAGTGTCTCCGAGTGTGACGCATACTCTATGTGCATCACCGTGCAGAGTTGAGTGGAATAGACTCAACTCTGCTGTGTTGGTAATGGTAACGAGCGCGGCCTGTCGAACGAGGGGATACCGGGGACCAGCATGAATACAGACATCCTGACGACTAAGAGCCGCGAAGTACTCGCTGCTGCCATCACGGCCGCCACGAAGGCAGGGCACGCGACGGTAGAACCTGTCCATCTACTCATCGCGTTGTTGGGGACGGATGGCTCGACGGCTCCTGGGCTCTTGCGTGCTGTTGGCGCGGATCCGTCGAGTATTGGGACGCAAGCCGCCAGTCTGGCGCATGGTATTCCCAGCGCGACCGGCGCCACGATCGCGCAGCCGCAACTAGCGCGCGCCGTCGCGAACATCATTACTGGGGCGCAGGAGATCATGTCCGCGGGCGGTGACGAGTTTCTCTCCACGGAGCACCTTCTTGCTGCTCTGGCAAAGTCGCGCACTGACGCTGGCACGCTGCTAACCGCGAGCGGCGCGAGCGCGAACGCACTCGTGGCGGCTTTTCCGCAGGTGCGTGGCGGCGACCGGAAGATCACCAGTCAGGATCCGGAGGTGACCTACCAGGCGCTCGCAAAATATGGCAACGATCTGACTGAAGCGGCGCGCGAGGGGAAGATTGATCCGGTCATTGGGCGGGATGCCGAGATTCGCCGGGTCGTACAGGTTTTGAGCCGGCGCACCAAGAATAATCCGGTGTTGATCGGCGAGCCCGGCGTGGGTAAGACCGCTGTGGTTGAAGGCCTCGCGCAGCGCATTGTGGCCGGTGATGTTCCGGAATCCTTGCGCGGGAAGCGGCTCGTGGCATTAGATCTTGGATCGATGATCGCGGGCGCCAAGTACCGCGGTGAATTCGAGGAGCGACTTAAGGCCGTTCTCGATGAGATCAAGGGCGCCGACGGAGAGATCATCACGTTCATCGACGAGCTGCACACCGTTGTGGGAGCCGGTGCGACCGGCGAAGGCGCGATGGACGCCGGAAATATGCTCAAACCGATGTTGGCGCGCGGGGAACTTCGCATGGTCGGCGCTACCACCCTCGACGAGTTCCGCGAGCACATCGAGAAAGATGCCGCCCTCGAGCGCCGCTTTCAACAGGTGTTCGTCGGCGAGCCAAGCGTGGAGGACACCATCGCCATCCTCCGGGGTATCAAGGAACGCTACGAGGCGCATCACGGTGTGCGTATCGCGGACTCTGCCCTCGTCGCGGCAGCCACGCTGTCCGACCGGTACATCACCAGTCGCTTCCTGCCCGACAAGGCGATCGACCTGATCGACGAAGCCGCCTCGCGACTGCGCATGGAAATTGACTCGCGACCGGTCGAAATTGATGAGCTGCAGCGCAGCGTCGACCGTTTGAAGATGGAAGAGCTTGCGTTGGCGAAGGAATCGGATGATGCCAGCATCGACCGGCTAGCCAAGCTGCGGCGCGATCTCGCCGACAAATCCGAACAGTTGGCCGCGCTCACGGCCCGGTGGGAACGGGAAAAGTCTGGACTCAATCGCGTCGGTGAATTGAAGAAGCAGCTGGATGAACTGCGGGTGCACGCTGATAAAGCACAGCGCGACGGTGATCTCGGCCGCGCTTCCGAATTGCTCTACGGTGAGATCCCAGCACTGGAAAGGGAACTCGCCGGTGCGGCTACCGAGGAACGTCACGATGAGACACAGGAAGCCATGGTCTCCGAGGAAGTCACGCCCGACGATATCGCGGTGGTGATTGCGGCGTGGACCGGTATTTCAGCAGGCCGCATGCTCGAAGGCGAAACCGCGAAGCTGCTGCGAATGGAAGACGAGTTGGAGCAACGCGTCGTCGGTCAACATCGGGCTGTCGCCGTCGTATCCGACGCGGTGCGACGCGCACGGGCTGGAATTTCGGACCCGGACAGGCCGACTGGTTCGTTCCTGTTTGTTGGCCCTACCGGTGTTGGAAAGACCGAGCTCGCCAAGGCGCTGGCTGACTTCCTGTTTGATGACGTTCATGCCATGGTGCGAGTTGATATGAGCGAGTACTCCGAGAAGCATTCGGTGGCAAGGCTAGTCGGCGCGCCGCCCGGCTATGTGGGGCACGAGGAGGGTGGGCAACTCACTGAGGCAGTGCGCCGGCGTCCGTATACCGTCATACTTCTCGATGAGGTCGAAAAGGCACACCCAGATGTTTTCGACATCCTGCTGCAGGTGCTCGACGACGGCCGGCTCACCGACGGCCAGGGCCGCACGGTGGACTTCCGCAATACATTGCTCATCCTGACGTCAAACCTCGGGTCAGCGGCGCTCATGGACCCGACCCGGTCGGACGAGGAGCGCAAAGATGCGGTGATGAATGCTGTGCAGTCGGCGTTCAAGCCTGAGTTTTTGAATCGGCTCGACGATGTGGTGTTCTTTGACTCGCTGGGACCGGAGCAATTGGCCCGTATCGTCGGCATCCAGGTCGATGCGCTGGCTCACCGGCTCGCAGCACGCAGACTCACTCTCGAGGTGACCGACGCTGCGCGAGAGTGGTTGGCGCTCGCCGGTTATGATCCGATGTATGGCGCGCGCCCGTTGCGACGGCTCGTGCAGTCCGCTATTGGCGATCAGCTGGCACGCCAACTTTTGTCTGGGTTGCTCGTCGACGGCGACGTTGTCAGGGTGGATGTATCGGATAACGATCCGTCGTCGCTGTCGATCACCAAATCCCATGCGGCGCTTGCCTGATCGGGGCCGAATTCTCGCTCGTCGAGCGCGGCCCGTTCTTGGGCGCTAGGTCCGAGTAGCTCGACAGGTTGCGGGCCGCCCACAATCGGGGCTCCGTCTGTGTGGGTTGCCATGGCCTGCTGGCGTCGCGATCGCTTGGCACGGATCAACGCTGCGTCGGCGGCGTCCACCAGCGGCCATAGCGAACGTAGCCGATGCGGCGCCGCAACCGCGGAACCGATCGACACCGACAGTGGAAGCGGGAGCAGCGCGGCGGCGCGTTTAACCGTGCTGGTCAGCGCGCTCGGTCGCATGGACGGCGCTAACAAGACGAACTCGTCACCGCCGGTGCGACATACCACTGGGTCTGAGCTCGTCACGGTGCGAAGCGTGACTGCGAGGTGGACGAGTGCATCGTCACCGGCTGCGTGCCCATACGTGTCATTAATGGCCTTGAAGTCGTCGACATCAATTGCCAGGACGGTGAGTTGCGGCGCGCGGGAAAGGCTTTCAAACCCGAGCTCCAGGCCATGCCGATTTGCGAGCCCGGTGAGCGGGTCGGTCACCGACCACCGGTGGAGGTCAGCTGCTGCTGCCTCGATGCGGGCCTGAAGGAAGTAGATAAGTTCGGTTGACCCGATGAGAATGACTGCGGTGACTGCCGCAATACCCACGGTGCTCAGCGTCGCGTTACGTGCGACTGCCGTCATACATATCGGTGCAGTCGCGGCGTGATGCGCGGTGAGAAGCCGCCGTCCGAAGTATTGCGCCACCATCAGGCCGGTGAGCAGAGCAGGCAGCACTGCCAGCATCCTCGCAGCGCCGTCGTTCAGATCGGCGGCGAACATGAGGATCACCAGGTCCGACCCGACGATGCCGACTGCTCATCGAAAGCGGTCCACTAGCGGACCTATTCCAATCACGATCGCTCCTGCGACGATGCACATCACCATGATCGTCATGTAGAACTGGCCAGTTATACCGGTCGACGGTATTGAATGTCGGACGAAACCGGACACAATGCCCAGGAGGCCGAATGAGGTGAGTATCCAGCCGGGGAATGATCCGGTGGTCGAGGCAGTCTCCACTTCTGGTTGGGCCACTGCGGCTCGCTGTGGGGTAGGCGCCAGATACGGCAGGGCCGTCCTGCTCGGGTCGAGTGCGCCGCGGCAGATCCGGTCACGTCCGTTGGTTTTCGCGCGGCACATGGCCCTGTCGCCTGCGTCGAGAATCTGCCAGAGCGAATCAGGGCTGATACACGCATCGCTAGCCGCATCGACGATGCCAATGCTGACAGTTACTCGCAGTTCCCGCGTGCTCGCAACGGCAGCGCGGAACGCGTGGGCGACGGGTTCGGCGGGACCGTGTACTAGCGCGACGAGTTCTTCGCCTCCAGTTCGCGCTACGAGACTGCCGACTCCCGACGTCTCTTGCAGTACGCCGCACACCAGCCGCAGCACCTCGTCACCTGCAGTGTGACCGTAGGTGTCGTTAAACCATTTGAAATGGTCGATATCTAGACTGACGACACCAATCGGCCCTTCCTGTCCGGCGGAATTCACCATGTCGGCGTAGCCGTCACCGAGCCCTTTGCGGTTGAGCACCCCGGTGAGTTTGTCGGTGAGTGCGAGGTGGCGAAGGTCGGCGATATGCCGAGCCGTGGTGGCGCTGACGCGGCGAACCATCACGGAGCTGACCACCAAAACGGCGGTGGTCATGAGGGTTTCGATCACGTGATCGAAGTATCCGTGGTCGTCCGGGGAGAGCCACAGCATGGCGGCGGCAATGCCCACGGCGACCGCCAGTTGGCTGCGAAAAAGGTGCCCGGCGAGCCTTGCTGCCGCGATCATTGTCGGCAGGGTGAGCAGCGCAACGGCAGAGCGCGAGTCCGCTGGCGACAGGTACGTCGCTTGCGGCACGGGCGGTGCAGCATCCAGCAGCACCATTCCTATGATCGCGTTCGGTACGCTACGCAGTCGCGGGCTCACCAAAAGTGCGACCGCGGCGCCCCCAGCGGCCAGTGTCATCAGAAGTGCAGGAGAAATGTTCACCGTCGATGCGGCGCCGGACTTGATCCGAACCCCTGCCGTCAGCAGCGACAGTAATGCCACGAACGACAGCGCCCAGGAGACGAAAACCGCGGGATGTGGAACGCGCAATGCAGCATCGACCGGGTCATCGACCCGTGCGGCTCGCACACGGTGCGGCAACGCCATCACCCATTTTCGCGCACAGCACTGACCAGCCGACACCTTCTCCCGGCCTTCGGCTGGCGAGGAGTCATTGCTAACGATCGTCAAAATCGTGCAAAACATTACAATCTGCGTCGACCGGTTCGACACAGTCGTACACGGTGGTCGGTGGCCCTTGGGTGAGTGCTGCGGCGAGTTGGGTGCTGGCGCTGCTGAGGTGTCACTATGGGGGTATGACGCTGTTCGCCTCCGGCCGTGCTCCCTCTGATCGGTTTCGCCCGGCGGACCGAGCGGCCATCGCGCCTTTCTACGTCATGAAGGTGTGGGCGGCTGCGGCCGAGAGGGCCGCGCGTGGTGAGCCGGTGTTTAACCTGGCGGCGGGGCAGCCGTCCACTCCTGCGCCGAAGCCGGTGCTCGCTGCTGCCCATCGCGCTCTCGATTCACAGATCCTGGGGTACACCGAGGCGCCCGGGATCATGCCGCTCCGCGAGGCGATTGCGGGTCACTACCGCGACCGCTATTCACTCGAGGTTGACCCGGCCAACGTGGTAGTGACGACCGGATCGTCCGGGGCCTTTGTACTCGCGTTTCTGGCCGCGTTCGACCCGGGCGACCGAGTCGGTCTGGCACGCCCGGGCTACCCCGCGTATCGAAACATTCTCCAGGCACTGGGATGTGAGGTGGTCGACCTGCCGTGTGGCCCGGAGACACGTTTCCAGCCCACCGCTTCGATGCTTGAGGGCTTAGACCTCGACGGGCTCATTGTGGCAAGTCCCGCTAACCCGACTGGCACCATGGTGACGCCGGACGAGCTTGCCCAGCTTGCGACAAAGTGTGCAGCGCAGGGGATTCGGCTGATTTCGGACGAGATCTACCATGGCATCACGTATGGCGGTACGCACTCCAAGCCGGCATCAGCCTGGGCGACAGACCGATCGGGTGTCGTCATCAATTCGTTCTCCAAGTATTTCTCGATGACGGGATGGCGCATTGGCTGGTTGCTCGTGCCGGACGATCTCGCGCTTTCTGTGGACGCCATCGCCGGCAACCTCGCGATCTGCCCGCCGGCACCATCCCAGTACGCGGCGATCTCGGCGTTCGATGCCTACGATGAATGCGACCGGCATGTGCAGCGCTATGCCGACAATCGCCGCCTGATGATCGACGGGCTTGCCGGCCTCGGCATCACCCGGATCGCGCCTGCCGATGGTGCGTTCTACATCTACGCCGATGTGTCGCATCTGGCCGACGACTCGGAAGAGTTGTGTTGGGATTTGCTCGCGAAGGTGGGCGTCGCGACGGCGCCCGGTCGGGATTTCGATCCCGTCGACGGGCACCGGTACTTACGTTTTTCATTCGCAGGAGAGTCAGAGTCCCTGCGCGGAGCGTTGGATGCGCTCGACCGGTACCTCACCACCCGGTGACCCAGTTCGGTTACCCCGCCCGATCCGGCTGTCAGAGACACCCTATCGTAAAAGTGAAGTCATGATAGTGTCATTGATGGTGTCAGAAGCGACGTCATATGGCATCATGGATAGTGCACGGTAACAATGGAGTATGACGCTGTTCGGTGGCAAGACGCGATCGGCAGCGCTGGCAGCGAAAGGACGAGTCACATGAGCAAGTTCTTCATGATCCTCGGCATCATCGTGGTCGCGTGGCTCGCCCTGGGCGTGATCTTCTGGATTGGTAAGGTGGTTTTCTGGCTCGCAGTCGTCGCCGGTATTGCCTATGTCGTGGCGACAATCGTGGCGAAGAAGCAGATTCGGCAGCGTTAGCTTTCGAACGGAACATCCAGCGTTAGCTTTCGAACGGAACACCCAGGTTGACCAGATCCGCGCGGAGTGCCGTCGGGCCGCGGAACAGGATTCCGCGAATCCCAGCGGCATTCGCTCCGTCAATGTTCTCGGCGAGGTCATCTGCGAAGGCGACGCGGTTCGCGGGCGTGGCCAGCTCGCGAAGCAGATAACGGTAAATCGCCGCATCGGGCTTGAGCAGGTTGATCTCACCGGAGATGACGACCTTCTCAAAGAGGTGCGCCCATTGCTGACGGCGCACGTGGCCACGCATGGCGGTGGGTGCGTTAGACAGGACTGCCAGCCGTATCCCGGCCTCGCGCAATGCGCTGAACATCGCGATAATCGCCGGGTCAGTTCGCGACCACATCGCTAAATCGGCGTCGGTGAGGTCAGCTATGGTCCTGGCATCAGGCGGGGGAGCGCCACTGGCGGATGCGACAAGGCCCCAATATTTGCCCTGGTCCGAATCCAGGTCGTAGCCACGACGCGGTGCGTTGTACGCGGATCGGAACTCGTCGGCTGACACTGTAGGTGCGGCTCCGATTCGTCGGGCCAGCTCGGGGAACGCATCTGTCTGGTAGAGCACCACATTGCCGAGATCGAAAACCATCCAATCGATCCGCACACCGTCAATTGTCGGGGCAAGTGGTGCCGCGCTCGCGCCGTCGTATTCGTTTCGCACCGACCCATTCTCGCATTCGAGCCGCGCCGCCAATGCCGTCATTTCTGGTACTTGCATCCGCCCATGCGCACCCGCACACGGGTGCCGAGGCTCGCGGCCGGGTGCGGGCGGCACGTATGTTCTCATCTATGACGGAATTCGCTGCACGTATTGATGCCGTGACGCCTGCTGAGCTACGCGCTGTCGGTAGCCGCAAATGGACCGTTCCTGCGGACGGGGAGATCGGTGCCTTCATCGCTGAAATGGACTTCGGTGTAGCGCAGCCGGTCCAGGACGCGGTTCGTGGGCTTCTCGACTCCGGTAACACCGGCTATGTGCCGGTCTGGATGGATGCGGAATTCTCCGGCGCGTGCGCCGAATTCCAGCAGGCACAGTTCGGCTGGCACGTCGATCCGGCAAACGTGCATTCGGTAAGTGACGTCCTCAAGGTGATGGAGATCGCGCTCGACTATTTCACGCGTCCGGGTGGTGCCGTGATCCTGCCTACGCCCGCCTACATGCCCTTTTTCGAAGTCGCGCCCGCGCATGGTCGGCGAATCATCGAGGTGCCGTGCCATAACGACAATGGTTACTTCACGCTTGATCTCGACGGAATCGACGCCGCATTCGAAGCCGGTGGAGAGATGCTCGTTCTCTGCAATCCGCATAACCCGGTCGGCCGAGTGCTGTCCCGGACGGAACTCGAAGCCGTCTGTGCGATCGTGGCGAAGCACGGTGGTGGAGTCTTCGCCGACGAAATACATGCGCCGATCACCTACGCCGACTCGCCACCGCACATCCCCTACGCCTCCATCAATGAGGTAGCAGCGTCACACACACTGACTGGCACCTCCGCCTCTAAGGCCTTTAACCTGCCGGGGTTAAAGTGCGCCGCCGCGATTGTCTCCAATGACCGTGACGCTCGGATCTGGCGCACGCTGCCTGACGTCGTCACGCACAGCGCTGCGACTATCGGAGTGGCCGCGAATATCGCTGCGTACCGCGAGGGGGGCCCATGGTTCGCCGAGGTGCTGGAGTATCTCAGTGGCAACCGCGCGGCTTTCGCCGAGCAGGTTTCCAGCAAGCTGCCGGGAGTGACCGTGCGCCCGCCTGACGGCAGCTACCTTTCGTGGCTGGACTTTCGGGGCTATGGGCTCAATGAGCAGGCAGCCGCGTGGGTGCACCGCGAAGCCGGTGTGATGCTGAACGAAGGGTCCACCTTCGGCGCTCCGGGGGTAGGGTTCGCCAGGCTTAATATGGCCACGCCGCGGCCGATCCTTACCGAGATCATCGACCGCATCGCGACGGCGCTGGCGAGGCGCTGAGCAGGCTGCGCCCACCCGAAGCCACCGGGCTGAGCAGAGGTTTTCCGCACTGAGCAGAGGTTGCAGCCTCTGCTCAGCCGGGTAAACCTGTACTCACCGCGCGTTTTGGCAGGGCGGGGCACGTTAGCCGGCGAGCTTCGGTAGGTCTTCGATGCCCGCTGGATCGGTGGGCGCGCGATCGCCGGATACCACCACGAACATGGCGGCGAGCATCAACGCCCCGCCGACGACGACGCGCCACGTCAGTGGCTCGCCGATCATGGTGATCGCCAGCAGCGCCGCCCATACCGGCTCGGTCGACATGAGAATGGCTGCCCTCGAAGCGGTCATCTGCGACTGCGCCCAGGTCTGCACGAGCATGCCGATCCCGCCGCACACTATCGCCAGATACAACAAGATCAGCCATCCGCTTGTCGAGGCCGGTACCGCATACCCGCCGGGAACTGCCGCGATCACGCAGATTACCGCGACCACCACTATTTGGACTACAGCGAGTCCGAGCGCGTCCCTAGAGCGTGACCACGCCCCTAGCGCCAGGATGTGCAACGAATAGATCAGTGCGGAGCCAAGAGTGAGCCACTCACCCATACCGAGTGAGAGACCCTGCAACGCAAGGATTCCCAAACCGGAAATGGCCATGCCCGATGCAAGCCATGCGCGCCCGCTGACGTGCGTGCGCAGCAACACCGCGGCGCACAACGGGGTAAACACGACGTACAAGCCAGTGATAAAACCGGAAATGGTCGCGTCCGTGTGAGCCAGCCCTACTGTCTGCAGAATCTGGGCGAGGCCGAACAGCGTGCCGAGCGCGATCCCCTGGAGTAGCACCCGGCCGGGAAGTCGCAATACCGAACGCCAAAACGCCGCCACCATTACTATGGCCGCGATCGCGAAACGCAGCGCCAGGAATTGCCACGCCGTCATGTCGCGGAACAGAATCTTGGTGAATGGGTAGCTCGAACCCCACACCACCGCCACCAATGTCAGCGCAGCGAAACCGACTAGCGGACCGTGCAGGCCCGACGAACGGGTCCGTGCCCGCACCACATTCACCCGCTGATCGTGTCAGTTGTAGTGGCTATAGGACAATTGCGGGACGATCTCGACGGTCATGCAACCGAACGGCCCGGTGCATCCGTCCATATTCCAGGGCAGGAGGGTGAGTGAGGTCTAGCAAAGATGAGTCTGCTGACGCGGAGTTCTCGGCATACGTTGCCGCTCGTCGTGACGCTGTGCGGCGAACGGCGTATTTGCTGTGTGGCGACTGGCATAAGGCCGACGACCTCACCCAGACGGCTTTCGTCAAGCTGTACGGGGCGTGGGACCGCATCCGCGATCGCGGTGCGCTCGATGCCTACGTGCGGTCGACCCTGGTTCGAGCCACGGTTGACGAGTCTCGGCGCCCCTGGCGTCGGGAGAGGGCCGTCGATGCGGTGCCGGATCAACCTGCCCTTTCCGGCACCGGATCGGCGGTCGACATTGCGTCGATGGTCGCGAATCGCGAAATGGTGCACGCCGCATTGGCTTCCGTGCCGGCCGGACAACGGGCGGTGCTGGTGATGCGGTATTTCGAGGGGCTGGATGTAGCGGCGACGGCGCAGTCGCTGGGTTGTTCAGAGGGAAACGTGAAATCGCAGACGGCGCGAGGGCTGGTGGCGTTGCGAGCAGCGCTGGCGCTGCACGGTGAAATCGGGGAGGAGGTGCGCTAATGGACGATGGCAACTGCGTAGGTGACGAAAGCCCCACGTATGACGCTGTTCTCGGCGATTCCTTTGCCGATCCGGTGGGCCCAGCTGTAGCTGGGTCGGAGTCAGATCCCGTCTCGTTGGAGCTTCGCGCACTCTTCGCCGTAGCTCTGGCCGATGAGCCGGCGAGCGTGGTTTCGGCCGAGTCGGTGCTACGCGAAGTACACGCCTCAGGTAGGAAGCGATTTGCGAGTGGGAATAGGTCGGCGCGAGGGGGTTTCGCTCGGTGGTTAGCGGCCGGCCCGGCATCGCTCAAGTGGGGCGGCGGGCTTGTGGCGGCAGCCGCGCTGGTCGCCGCGGCGGTGGTGATCGGGCCGAACATCCTCTCGCACAGCGCACAGGACAGCGCCGCGACGGCCGGTGCTAGCGTGCAGTCGCAGATGGCGAGCGAGGCGGCGGCCGACGCGTCCGGTGATGAATCCGAGAGTTCCGCCGCGAGCGCGGCGAGCGCCACGAGTGCCGCGGCCGGCTCGGAGGGCGACTCGGCGCTGCCTGCCGCCGCGGCAGCCGAGGCTGCACCGTTGGGTGACTCGGCGCCGTCTGGTGCAGCTTCCGCTGGTAGCGCGGCTGGCAGCGCCGCAGCTCCGCAATCGTCGGCAGCCGTCAATTGCCCCCTCTCACCGCTGCATTCCAAGGAATTGTCCGCCGCGATCGCTGCGGTACCGACTGGGTTGACCAGGAAGCCGTGGACGATCGCCTTGTGTAGCGCACGTTCTCTTCGCGGCTCCGGGATTATCGTCGGAAGTTCTGACGGGCAGCCCGAGGACTACGTGCGCATCATCGTTTCGCAGGGCTCCATCGGCCGTGACGGTGCCGGTTCCGATTCGCTGGTCGTCAGTGCGGCGCACGGCGCACTTACGGTCACTGTCATTGCTAATGACCGCCCCCAGTTGGGCGAAGCCACCTTGCAGCAAATTGCGCGGGCGGTCGCCGACGTGCTGTCGTGAGCTATGGCCGGTGGGCGGGAGGTCAACGGACGGAGGGATCCAATCCCGACCGTCCGGAAGGGCGATGTACGCCGGTCATCCGAGCGTCCCGTGCTGAGCGCGATAGGCAAACCTGGGACAATGGCACGGTGACTAATGTGCAGGCGTTTGATGTGACGAATGTGCTCGCGACCCGTTACGCGAGCCCGGAAATGGTCGAGATCTTTTCGCCCATTGGCAAGATCATTGCGGAGCGCAAGTTGTGGCTCGCAGTGCTGCGGGCTCAGGGGCGCCTGGGTCTGCCGGTCGACGCCTCTGTGGTCGCCGACTACGAGTCAGTCCTGGATCGTGTGAACCTGGATTCGATCGGCGCGCGAGAGCGCGTGACGAAACACGACGTGAAGGCGCGCATCGAAGAGTTCAATGCGTTGGCCGGACACGAGCGCATCCACCAGGGCATGACGAGTCGAGATTTGACCGAAAATGTTGAACAGGCGCAGGTTCTCGCGGGGCTCCGCTTGGTGCGGGATCGCACGGTTGCGATCCTTGCAGCGTTAGGAGCGCGCGCGGCCGAATACGCCACACTCACCATGGCTGGCCGCTCCCACAACGTCGCCGCGCAGGCCACCACCCTCGGCAAACGGTTCGCGTCGGCCGCCGACGAGCTACTGGTCGCCTTCGAACGGCTGGAGAACCTGATCGACCGATACCCGCTGCGCGGCATCAAGGGCCCAGTTGGAACTGCGACCGACATGCTCGATCTGTTGGGTACTGCCGAAGCGGTTCACGACCTGGAATCCGCTGTGGTGCAGGAAGTGTCGGGTCGAGAACGAGTATTTGCATCCGTTGGTCAGGTATATCCGCGGTCCCTCGATTACGACGCACTCTCCGCTCTGGTGCAGCTCGCCGCGGCGCCGTCGTCGCTTGCGACCACGATCCGGCTGATGGCCGGTGCGGAACTTGCCACGGAAGGCTTCGCCAAGGGCCAGGTCGGCTCGTCCGCCATGCCGCACAAGATGAACGCTCGCTCCTGTGAACGTGTCTGCGGCCTTGCAGTGGTGTTGCGCGGCTACGAGTCCATGACCGCGCAACTTGCTGGCAACCAGTGGAACGAGGGCGATGTGTTCTGTTCCGTGGTGCGCCGAGTGGCACTGCCGGACGGGTTCTATGCCATCGATGGGCTGCAGCAGACTTTCCTGACGGTGCTGAGAAACTTCGGCGCCTACCCGGCGGTTATCGGCACAGAATTGCAGCGCTATCTCCCGTTCCTGGCGACTACAAAAATTCTGATGGCTGCGATCCGCGCCGGGGTGGGCCGCGAAACAGCTCATGAGGTGATCAAGGAACATGCCGTCGCCGTTGCGCTGGAGATGCGCGAGACGGGGCGGACGCACAACGATCTACTTGACCGGCTCGCCGCAGATCCGCGAATTCCGTTGACTGCCCACGAACTTCAGGCATTGATCGCGGACACGTCGCATTTCACCGGGTTGGCGGCGGAACAGATCGACGAGGTTCTGGGCCGTATCGGTGCAGTGGTGGAGAAGTACCCTGACGCCGCCGCCTACGAGGTGGGGGCGATCCTGTGAGCGTTGTCGCGCAACTGATGGTGTCCCAGCGGACGTTCCCGCGGAAAGCAGCGAAGGTGTTGACGGAGGCGGGACAACAGTGACGCACGAGCTGCCTGCGCACCTCCGTGCGATCGCGCCGAGCGGAGCCCATGTGGCGAGTGTGGCCGCAGTGCCCACGGAAGGCGCAGTGCCCGCTACAAAGGCATACCGCCGCGAATTCGTCATACCCAAAACCACGCCCGTCATGGTGCGGGAGGGGTCGACCGCCGACTGGGCCGACATCTGGCCGTTCTTCCGCGCGCTCGTTGGCGCAGGTGAAACCATTTGCCTGCCGAACATCATGATGGGCTCGGACGCACGCAGGTTGTGGTTCGGCGGAGTTGATACCGAGGTGGTCGTCGCCGTTGATCCGCGGGATAAGCCGAAGATCGCGAACCCGGATAGTCCCATTGTCGGTCGAGTCGTCGGGTCTGCGTCGATGCGTACCGCGCGCGATGGGCACGGTCGGCATGTTGTCAGCGCTGCCTTTGTGATCGACCCCAGGCTGCATGGACAAAAGGTCGAGCAGGAGCTGGGAATCGCTGTTTTAACGCGGGCGCGAGCCGCCGGGTTTCAGGCAGTGGAGATCGACCCTGTCGTGGAAACCGATCTGAGCGCGATCACATCGTGGGCTTCTCTCGGCTTTGAAATAGTGGGTACGAGGCCCAAAGCGTTCGAGCATCCGACCGCCGGCTACGTCGGCCTACACGTGATGTACCGAGCGCTGTAACGACTTTCGCGTCGGGCTCATGTGTCTGAGATGCGTATTACCATGGACGTCGTCATACCTGTTACCACACCAGATTCAATTGTCCTAATGTCATCGCCTCCCGTTGCGCACTGCGGCTGGCGGGTATAGCTTTTGGCTACTGACGAGTCAATACGGAATTGCGGTGG
>JBDTAR010000164.1:0-12323 GCA_039924545.1 Nakamurella sp.
TGTTTCACGTGAAACATCCGCGCCTGACAGCGTGGCGATACCGCGCTCGCCTCACACCAAATTGCCCAGGCAGGCACTGCGCCCGCGCATCTTCGCACAACGCCCGCTGGCACACCCGAAGACGAGGCGTGTAGCACGGTCGAAAATGCACAGACGCCCCTCACGCGCTACAAGACACTCATGGCCAGATTCGCGCGGCTGTCGAAGTGTCAAAAGTTCCGAGAATCCCTGCTCTCTACATAGTTTCGATTACCGATTCCGCGCGCCAGCCGTGCGGAAACGCCGGCAGCTGCAAATTGCGTTCCGACACGGGTTTCACGTGAAACATCATCACCCTGCGTTGAGAAACCAATGCATGTGGCCCCAGACACGCCACAGAGTCCAGCCCCTACGTAGCCACTAAAACCGCGGACCGGCCAGGAACCACCGCACATTTCAACCACAGGAGAGAGTCGCGCGCGATGCGCCTGCTTGGAAGACCGGGTTCCGAGTACCAAATAGAGACAATCCCATAGGCAAAGGAACTGTGCTCAGCGGGCCAACGGGACGCGAGAACGCCCCGGTCCCCGGGCGCCAGTGCAGAGTTAACCGCAGCACCAGCGCGAACGGGCCGCAAGAGCCAAGTCGGGCAACGCAGCCACGTCGGGGGCTGGCGGGCCGGGCCGGACCACCGGGCGCCGGCTCCCACAGGCGATCGGCATCGCCGCTTCAGCGGACCGCCCCACCGCGCAGTTGATCGTGACCGCGGACCGACCTACATCTGTGTGCCACTAGCAAACCGGACTGAGAGGTGGGGACCGCTTATGACGTTGGCGGGCCAGCGCTGTCCGGAACACTTGATGACGTGTCATTAACTGCAATCTGGCGCGTTTCACGTGAAACCTCAGACGAAACTATATCCGTACCACCGCGCGTGCTCGTCGCTGCGAATCTCGACGAAACCGAGATGCTCATAGAAACCGACAGCGTTGCTATTGTCACGACTGACACCCAAATGGACTCCTCGTGAACCCTGATCCCGAAGTGCCTGCCATAGGGTGGACATGACACGCCGACCCCAACCGCCACCCTGTAGCGAGGGCATCAGATCCACATGCAGGTGTGACGGATAGTCGACAACAAAGTCAGGGACGGACGGCGGACACTCAATTCGTCGCAGCAGGGCCGCATCTGCACTGTCCTCGGGAACAACGAGACCGGCATAGGCAACTCGGAGTTCCGGCCACCACCCGTGCTCACAACGAGCATCGAACTTTGCCGTATCCAGAGCTCCAAGAATGTAGCCCACCGGTCGCGAGCACACATCTACCACGAACGCGAGGTCCAGCTGGAACCGCAGATACGGCCCGACGAACACATCGCCCAGAAGATCGGGGTGCAGATACACACCGGTCGCATCCTGGCCAGCAGCGCCCGTGCGGACGCACACGTCGTACAGCGCACCGCGATCGCCTGGCATGGCGCGACGGATCACCGGCTCCGACGTCGCGAACTCAGAGGTGGACAGAGTCACACCCCTTCGTCGTCATTCCGCCTCGCACGCCATCAGTGATGCACCCAGCCATCAGCTACTTACCGCGCATCCCGCCGCGGCGACTGCCCCCGGGGCTGCCGGCTCTGTCCGGGCCATGCCCCTGCCGACTGCCAGCGCCTGGACCATGGCCCGCAGCCCTAACCTGAGCTCGCGACCGCCCAGCCCCACGGTCTCCAGTCTCGCCGCGTTCGGCCGTGTCATCGCGACGGCCAATAACCACAATGGTTGCCTCGTCGACGCCGTCAGCGCTAATCTCTTCAACGCGAAGATCGACGATTCCCGCGCGGGCTACCGCCGCACGGTCGCGTTCAACCTCATCCGTTGCGGACTGACCCTTGAGCGCTATGAAAAGCCCGCCGGCACGAAGAAGCGGAGCAGACCACGCCGCCAATTTCGCAAGCGGTGCGACAGCGCGCGCCGTGACCACATCGGCGCCGCCAACTAACTCAGAAACGTCTTCCGCGCGGCCCCGGGTCACTCGACACTGCTCGCCGAGTGCCAGCTCAGCGATAACCTCGTCAAGAAACGCGGCCCTACGATGCAGAGTCTCGACGAGATCAATCGACAGATCAGGCCGTGCGAGGGCCATAGGGATGCCCGGTAGCCCAGCGCCGCTCCCAATGTCTACCACACGCGCATCCGCGGGGATGGCCGTAGCCGCGACAGCACAGTTGAGTAGGTGCCGAGTCCACACTCGCTCAGCCTCGCTAGGTCCGATAAGGCCCCGCACCGTACCCGGCCCCACCAACAGCTCGACGTACTGTCGTGCACGCGGTAGCCCGGCGCCGAATACTGAAGCGGCAGAAGACGGCTCTTCTTGTGTCTGATCGGAAACCGTTTGGTCACTCACGGCTACCTCACCCTCTGCGGCAATGCCGCTGACGTCATTGACTTACTCAGCAGGACTAACGACCACGCGACGGCGTGGTTCTTCGCCCTCGCTCGACGAGGTGGCCCCGTCGACGGTCGCTACCGCGTCATGCACCACCTTGCGTTCGAACGGGTTCATTGCGCCAAGCCGAGCGGCGACGCCCGACTCAACAACCTTCTCGGCAGCCTCTCGGCCGAGGACACTGAGCTCTTCCCGGCGCCGTGCCCGGAATCCGCCGACATCCAGCATGAGGCGAGACCGGGTGCCCGTCTCCATACCTGCCGCAAGTCGAGTCAATTCCTGAAGAGCAGAGAGGACTTCACCGTTCTCGCCCACGAGTTTGTCAATGTCCCCGTCTCCGACGATGGACACGACTGCGCGCTCGCCCTCGACGTCGAGGTCGATGTCGCCGTCGTAGTCCAAAATATCCAGCAACCGCTCAAGGTAGTCGCCTGCAGCGTCGCCCTCAGCTACTAAATCATCATGCGCATTGCCCCGCGAACGACCGCGCTGCTCGCCGCCCGCTATACCGCCTAGTTCATTACCTCGCTCGCCGTCGACCGCTGCGGAATCGACTAACTCCGTCGACTCCACTTCGATCTCGTCAACGGTCGCGGCAGCCGCGCTGGCGTCTTCCGTCATGTCTGTTCCTTCTCTCATACACGCCGCCCTCTGGGCGGAAGATCATCGGTAGTACTGGGAATGAGCTGTTTGTCAGCTCGAGCGCGGCTTCCGCGGAGGTTTGGGTCGAGCGCCAGACTTAGGGGCCGCGCCGGGCTTAGTAGTACCGCTCGGCGGCCGGGCCGCGCCTCCGGCGTTCTTCCCGGCTGCCCCACCCGTCTTAGCCGCGGAGCCACTGGACTTCCCAGCGACGCCGTCACTCTTCCGAGTGGTGCCACTGGTCTCCGAGGTAGCCGCGCCGGCCTTGTTTGCAGCGCCACCTTTCGCGCCACTGCCTTTAGCAGCCGCGTCTCGGGCCGCAGACTCACTGCGCGCTTTAGCGGCGCGACTTCTCTTTTCCTCATCGACGCGGCCTGTGGGTGCAAGGGTGGGCGTCGATCCGCCGACAGTAGATCCAAGATCGGTCGCCGTGACACTCACGCCACGCCCGCCGTCACGAACCGGTCGCGCGCCAGGCCTCGGCTTGGTGAAAGTGGTGGAATCCTTCTCCGCCTCGACAACCAGCGCCTGAACGGCGAGCTTCTTATCCTGCACCCGATGTGCAATACCGAGCTGTGCGAACGTCCAGCTGTTGTTGGCCAGCCAGTAGAACAACAGTGCGATCGGGTAGAACCAGCCAATAAAAATAACGCCAAGCGGGAAGCCATACAGCATCAGCTTCTGCATGATGGCCGCTTGCCCGCCGGTCTGTCCTGTACCGATCTGGGTCTGCCGCGCCACTGACTTACGGCTGGACATATGAGTCGCGATCGCAGCGAGAATCATGAGCGGAATACCGACCCACAGCATTGCCTCGCGGGTGGACTGGAGGGCAGTCAACTGCGCGTCGGTCATCGTGAGGTGTGCCGACAGCGAAGCTCCACCGAAAAGCAGTGCGTCGTGGAAGGAACTCACGTCGACCGCGGGGAAGAAGTAGTTGTTAATGGTCTTCGACGACAGCGCTGGATTAACCAAGTTCGGGTTAAACGCGTAGATGAAGTTTCGCAGTACGTGAAACAGTCCGATAAACGCAGGCGCCTGTAGCAAAGCCGGCAAACACGAGGCGAGCGGGTTGACCCCGGCCTCCTTGTTCAACTTCATCATCTCTTCAGTCAGGCGCTGACGATCGTCCTTGTGCTTCGCCTTCAGCCGTTTCATTTCAGGCTGGATCGCCTGCATTTTCAGCGACGAGTCCATCTGCTTCATGAATGGCTTGAACATAATTGCGCGCAGGGTGAAGACGAGGAACATCACCGACAGCACCCAGGTCCACGCGTTGGAGTAGGGGGTGCTGACCCCCAAAGCTCCGAATAGAAATCCGAAAACTTTGTGCCACACCCACATGATCCCGGAAACCGGGTAGTAGATGAAGTCGAGCGACCAGAAACTAAAAGTCACGCCGCGACTCTCCCCGCGTTAGGTGCGCCGGCCGATGGCTGCGCAGTTTCATCGGTATCGCATATCGCGCTACCGCAAGTGTGTACCCCGGAGACTGCATGTATGACGTCTTCCCCGGCGGAGCCGCAGGCATCGTTCGCAACCATGAAGTGAGTAACGTGCTCAGTGCCGCTGCCGGTTCCCAGGTCGGATCCACACCCCGTGCCGAACGCAGAACTAGTGTCTACATCGACGTCACTGTCACCGTCCGCAGCGGCTAGGACGGGAGACCGCCAATGCCCGCGTTCCGGTATGTGGTCCACGCCTCCAGAACTCCACGGGTTGCATCGCAACAGGCGCCACACCGTTAGTATTGTGCCCTTGATCGCGCCGTGCGCCCGCAGTGAACGCACCGCGTATTCGGAGCAGGTCGGGTAGTACCGACAGCTCGCGGGCGTGTACGGAGTGACAAACTTCTGATAGAAGCGGATCGGTGCAACCAGCAGCCAAGCGGCCGGACTCGTCCGTCGCCGAATGTTGCCCTTGTTGGTCACCGCCGCTTCCTCCCTTCGGCTCGCCGAAGCGCGAGGCTGAAATCAGCGTCGAACACTGCGCTCGCCGCGTCTGCTGCGGCCGGCAGCGCACGGACCACTATGTCCGTTCCGCTCGGCAAACTCGCAAGTCGCCGAGAGACAACGGCTCGCAGCCGCCGCACTACCCGGTGCCGGACGACAGAGTTGCCGACCTTCTTAGACACAACAAACCCCACGCGTGCCGCCGCGCCGACGCCATCGTGACGAAGGTGCACGACGACTGTCGCAGCCGCGCCACGATTGCCAGACCGAGTCACCTGCCGAAACTGATCGGAGGTATGCAGCCGCGACGCGCTCGGCAGCATCGATGTCGTGCCTTGCTGTCAGTGCGTACTAAACCGACAGCGATTCGCGACCCTTGCGGCGACGAGCGCCGAGGATCGCGCGACCTGCACGGGTCCGCATCCGCAACCGGAAGCCGTGCACCTTGGCGCGCCTGCGGTTGTTCGGCTGGAAGGTGCGCTTGCTCACTGTGTATATCTCCAGTCGTTCAAGGAACTACAACGGCGACCGTGATTCGATCGTCCTATGGTCTTATGGCCTGGCAGAGCAACATCAACACCCACTAGAGCGAAGATTTACTGCCGCCGTCAGGCACCCAACCGACACTGAGACGAACCGGTACCTGCCAAAAGGGCAGCACACAGTAGCCGCAACGAGCGGGTGCGTCCTCTAGAGTACGGACCAGCATCGTTTGACGCAAACCTGGTTCATCGCTCATACACAGCGTATCAACGACACTCCGAGTTCAGTGCTTGATTTCCGGCCTCCACTTGTGGCAAGCGGACGAAAGTTGCTAGCGTCGCGCAGAGCGATCAGCGAACCGCCACTTGTTGTTGAGGGATACCGAAGGCACCTGCCAACTCGGTCACCACGCCAACGCAGAAGTTGTCCCGAATGTGGATAACCTCTGTGGATGACTCGACAGCTCGATACGATCTCGTACCCTTAGCCAGGTCGTTACAGCACCGTCATCGTTGTAACGACCGGTTTGATCACACGAGCTGCGGGGAGGTTTGCTGTTGCCTGAAGACGCCATGGACCTTGCCGGATCAGTGTGGGACGACGTATTAGCTGCGCTGAAACCACATCTGACTCGCGCCCAACAAACCTGGTTGTCCATCGCGAAGCCGATTGGCATGGTGTCCAACACGGTCCTGCTCGCAGCCCCGTCGGACCTGGTTCGCGACGCTATCGAACGTCAACTACGCGATGAGGTCACCGCGGCCTTGACAAAACGACTCAATCTGCCGGTGACGCTAGCCGTCACAACGGACCCGGCCGCGACCGAGGTAGACACACAATATGGGTCCGACGACTACCGCGATTCGATCGACCATCCTGAATCGTCAGAAAGATCGAGCCCGTTTTTAGCGATCGTCGATGACGCTGTCGACGACGAAGCGCCTGATTCCATGGTATGGAACCCCAACCGATCACACACCGCGGTCCCAGCCGACCACAGCCTGAGCCGACTCAACGATAAGTACACATTCGATACCTTCGTGATGGGGAGCTCGAACAGGTTCGCCCACGCCGCCGCAATCGCGGTATCCGAGGCACCGGCGCAGAGCTACAACCCGCTATTCATCTGGGGCGATTCCGGCCTGGGTAAGACTCATCTGCTGCACGGTATCGGCCACTATGTGCAGAAGCTCTATCCGACAGCCCGAGTGCGGTACGTCTCATCGGAAGAGTTCACCAACGAGTTCATCAACTCATTGCGAGACGATCGCAAGGAGGCGTTCCGACGCCGTTACCGCGATGTTGACGTGCTTCTACTGGATGACGTCCAGTTCTTGGAGGGCAAGGAAGGCACCCAGGAGGAGTTCTTCCACACGTTCAACACGCTCTACAACAACGACCGGCAGATCGTCATCTCGTCGGACCGACCGCCAAAACGCCTGGAGACGCTAGAAGATCGCGTACGCACTCGATTCGCGTGGGGACTGATCACCGATATCCAGCCACCCGATCTGGAAACCCGCATCGCAATTTTGCGTAAGAAGGCGGCACTCGACCGCATGGCGGTGCCTGATGAAGTACTCGAATTTATCGCCGGCCGTATCGAGCGCAACATCCGTGAACTTGAAGGCGCGCTGATCCGAGTAACGGCGTTCGCCTCGCTCAACCAGCAGCCAGCCGACCTATCTCTCGCCCAGGTGGTACTGCGCGACCTGATTCACGATGCAGCAGTCGGTGATATCGATGCCGCCACCATCATGGCTGTCACTGCCGAGTATTACCAGCTCACGCTCGACGAACTGTGTGGACCGAGTAAGACGAGGCCGATCGCGTTTGCCCGTCAGATTGCTATGTACCTGTGTCGCGAGCTCACCGAGCTGACCTTGCCTGCGATTGGAAAAACGTTCGGTGGCCGCGACCACACCACTGTGATGCATGCAGCGAAGAAGATTCGTGGTGAAATCGCTGAGCGGCGCCAAACCTATGAGCATGTGCAGGAGCTGACGGCGCGAATTCGCGACCGGAATCGCAGTCGAAACCGCGGCTAGCGCACCCCTAGGACCGGGTCTGGCTGTCAAAATGAGGCTTTTCTCTGTATCCGACACACAAGCGACCCGAACTACTGCACCAAATTTAGTGCTCTTCGTGACGTTATTCGCATGAGATGTCCGTATTCTTCGTCGTTCTACGCTTTTACATGGTGACGTGTGACCGGCGTCACGTAACCTATGCACACCCTGTGGATAACTATGTGCACAACTGCGGGCATAGATGTTGACAAACCTCTTGTGATTCAGGATGTCAACATCATGAATCACGATGGACACGGTCATGCACGTGAAATTACACAGAACGACACGCCACGCACCCTGCAGATACATCGACTATCCACACCATCCACAGGCCCTACTACCTCTTCGGTATCTATCTCTACTAGAAACTACAAAGACCTAGGGCTTGGGGATAACTCCGAACACGCACCGGGCGCTCCGACCAGTCCACGAATCGGCGAACGTGACGTGGCGGCGTTTTGGTCGTAGCGTGGAACGCCGCAGCATATTTCGTCGGCCATAAGGTCGATACGGTATCGATGTGTCGATTTTGATGTCACGCTGTGTTTCATGTAGCAATGTGTTTCATGTAGCAACGCCACTCCCGGCTTGGTCAGCGCCCGGGACCCTGCTCGGAAGGAGCGCCCATGAAGTTCCGCGTCGCCCGCGAGGACCTCGCCGACGCCGTGGCGTGGGTAGCCCGGTCGTTGCCCTCACGCCCACCGGTTCCGGTTCTAGGCGGGATCCTGCTCACGGTCGATGACTCGACGCTGTCGGTTGTTGGCTTCGACTACGAAGTCTCTACTCGCGCCGAAATCGCCGTCGATGCACAGACCGCGGGGACCGTGCTGGTCTCGGGTAAGTTGCTAGCCCAAATCACCTCCGCGCTGCCGTCCAAGCCGGTCGACGTCGAGGTCGATGGGTCTAAGGTCTTCATTCACTGTGGATCAGCGAAGTTCTCTTTGCCGACGATGCCTGTCGATGACTACCCCGCGCTTCCTGCTATGCCGGAAACGTCCGGAACTGTGTCTGCGACGGCATTTGCCGAAGCCGTATCACAGGCCGCTGTAGCGGCGGGTAAAGACGACACGCTACCGATGCTGACCGGAATTCGAATCGAGATTGACGGCGAGCGCATCACACTCGCCGCTACCGACCGATTTCGGCTCGCCGTTCGTGAACTCGTGTGGGTGCCTGCTGTCGCAGAAACGTCCACTGCAGTTCTGGTTCCGGCGAAGACCCTCGCCGACAGCGCCCGCTCCATGGCCGGCGAAAAAGAGGTCACGATCGCCCTGGGTGAGGGACTCATCGGCCTGCAGGCCGGTGGTCGCCGTACCACCGTGCGGCTACTCGACGTCGAGTTTGTGAAATATCGTTCGCTGTTGCCTACGGAACACACGACCACCGTCGATGTGCCGGTGGCAGAACTCGCCGAAGCAATTAAGCGCGTTGCTCTGGTCACCGACCGAGGGCACCACCTGCGAATGCAGGTCACCGACGGAACATTGGCACTTGCTGCTGGCGGCGACGACGAAGGAAGCGCCGAGGAAGAACTGGCCGTCACTGCGGACGGCGCGGAACTGCTCATCGCGTTCAACCCCGGGTATCTACTCGACGGGCTCAGTGTGCTGCGCACGGAGTCGGTGCGACTCGCATTCACCACACCGGCACGCCCCGCCTTACTACTGCCGCTGCCATCGGCGTCCGATGGTAGCGCTGGCACCGTGGTCGATCCGGCTTATCGCTATCTAGTAATGCCGGCTCGGCTTCCCGGCTGACAAGCCGCGAATAGCGTCATACCCGTCTGTCTAGTTGTTGATCTTTAGCCATCTCGAAAAACGACATCTCCGTGGCGGACTACCGTTGAACGCGGATGAATTATCGAACGCGAGAGGTGACGACATGCAGATCGGATTGATCGGCCTAGGCAAGATGGGCGCCAATATGGCGGAGCGGCTTCGCCAAGCAGGCCACGAGGTTATCGGGTTCGATCGCAACCCCGATTCGCCGCGCACCGTCACATCGCTTCAGGACATGGTTGACAAGCTGACGGCGCCGCGCGCTGTGTGGGTCATGGTTCCCTCCGGCGAGCCAACCCGCGCCACCGTCGCCGAATTGAGTGAGGTTCTACGCAACGGCGACATCATTATTGATGGTGGAAACTCGCGCTACACCGATGATCAGGTGCACGCCGCGACGGCCGCTGAGCACGGCATTCGGTACATCGACGCTGGCGTGTCCGGCGGCGTGTGGGGACTCAAAGAGGGATATGCCCTGATGGTCGGCGGAGAGACGGCCGATGTGGCCGCGGTTCAGCCGATTTTTGACGCCCTCAAACCGGTGGGTGACGGCGGTTTTGTGCACGCTGGCCCGGTCGGAGCCGGGCACTTCACCAAGATGGTGCACAACGGTATTGAATACGGAATGATGCAGGCTTACGGCGAGGGTTACGAGCTAATGAAGGCCTCCGATCTGGTGACCAACGCTGACGCCGTCGTCGCATCCTGGCGCGAAGGCACGGTTATTCGTTCCTGGTTGCTCGACCTCATGGTTCGAGCGCTTGAGGCGGATCCGGGGTTGTCCACAATCCGCGACTACGCGCAGGATTCCGGCGAGGGTCGATGGACCATCGAGGCAGCGATACAGCACGCGGTACCGCTGCCGGTCATTACGGCGGCACTCTTCGCCCGCTTCGCATCTCGGCAGGATTCATCGATGGCGATGAAAGTTGTTGCGGCGCTGCGCAATCAGTTTGGCGGACACGCGGTGGGGCATGAGGGTTCCCTTTCTGAAGTTCCGATTAGCTAAGAATGGTCAGCTGACACTGTTCGGCCCGCTTCGCGCGGCTGCGCTGCGGAATTAGTACAGCGTTGTCGCCCAAAAAGGCCAGGTGTGGGAAAGGCGGGCATGTATATCCGGCACCTGTCGCTCGTCGACTTTCGCTCGTGGTCGACCGCGGAGCTGCCGCTTGAGCCTGGACCCACCGTTTTAGTGGGGCACAACGGCGCAGGGAAAACCAATCTCATCGAGGCCATCGGCTATCTAGCAACACTTGGCTCCCACCGCGTCGCGACCGATACACCGCTGATTCGTCGTGGAGCCGAGGTCGCCAGAGTGGCCGCAGCAGTGGTTTCGGACGGGCGCCAGCTCACCGTAGAAGTAGACATCACCGCAGGTAAAGCTAACAAGGCGCGCATCAACAAGGCGCCACAGCGCAGGGCCCGCGACATTCTAGGGATTGTGCGAGCCGTAGTCTTTGCGCCGGAGGATTTGGAGTTGGTGCGGGGTGACCCCGGCGATCGGCGTCGCTTCTTGGACGATCTATTGGTGATGCGGGCGCCGCGACTGGCCGGTGTTAAGGCGGACTACGACAAAATTCTCCGGCAGCGATCAACGTTGCTCAAATCCGCAGGCGGTGCCCGACGGTCCGGATCACAGCTGGCCACCCTAGATGTATGGGACGAACACTTAGCAGCCACCGGCGCCGAGTTACTTGCGGCGCGACTACTCCTGCTCGACGAACTCCGCCCGTACTTAACGGCCGCGTATGCCTCCATCGCTTCTGATTCTTGGGACGCCGATATCGGCTATCGAACAGCGCTTTTCGCAGGTGAGCAGCAGGACGGTAAATCAATGGGCGATTCCGAGGTGCAATCCGGCATTGATCCGTCGATGAGAGGCGCCGAAGATCTTGCGGCGGCGCTCCGCGCGGAGATGGGGCGTCTACGCAGCCAGGAGCTCGATAGAGGGGTCTGCCTCGTCGGTCCTCACCGCGATGATATGGACATCAATCTGCAGGGTGGTCCCGCAAAAGGCTATGCGTCACACGGAGAGTCATGGTCGCTGGCGCTGGCGCTGCGACTCGCGTCATTTGAGTTGCTCCGCTCGGATGGAATCGAGTCGATCTTGCTCCTCGACGACGTATTTGCTGAATTGGATGTGACGCGCCGCGATACTCTCACCGATATTGCCGCGGGTGCCGAGCAGACGATTATCACCGTCGCCGTCGCAGGTGACGTCCCAGCCCGATTTGTAGGTAGGGCCCTCCCTATAGCTGACGGTGTGATCGGACAGGTAGCGCCATGACCGACAACGGGGACGAAATCAGTGACGGCAGTGACGGTGATACCTCCGATCTGCGCGGACCTTCGGTGTCGGATGGTCAGCCGCTGCGCGGACCTTCGGTGTCGGATGGTCAGCCGCTGCGCGGACCCGACATGGCCCGGGAAGCGCTTGAGGCGGCGCGGGCTCGTAACGCGGCGGCGCGTAATGGACGGCGTCGGCGGACGGGAGTGGGGTCGGCCGGCGGGGCAGATTCTGGTGACGTCATGCGGCTTCGCCGGCGGCGCTGGTCCGGGCCTGGAGCCGACAAGGCTCGTGACCCACAGCTTTTCGGTGACATCGCGCGAAGCTGGGTGGTCAAGGCAGATGCCGGCGGCGACATTGTCAAGGCTCGCTTGTTTGCAGAATGGCGCGAGATTGTGGGTGCCGATATCGCCGCGCACGCGCGCCCGGTCGCTCTCGTTGATAAGGAGCTCAGCGTGCAGGCGGAGTCCACTGCGTGGGCAACTCAGCTGCGGCTACTCGCCCCCGGCATGGTGAAGAAGATCAATGAAGCGCTCGGACATGGAACCGTGCTGCGGATCCGCGCTAAGGGTCCGACGGCGCCGAGCTGGCGATTTGGGAACCGTCATGTCTCGGGTCGTGGCCCTCGCGATACCTACGGCTAGGAATTCCCCAAGGTGCGGACCGATTGTGAAGGTGCGGGTGCA
>JBDTAR010000165.1:0-8237 GCA_039924545.1 Nakamurella sp.
CGAGGTAACCGAGTCCGTTGATAGCGATGACGTCGGCCGCGCCGAAGTACTTGATCGCGAACCCACCTAGGGCGGGTCCCGCGCCCTGTGACACCGATGCAGTGGCCTGCAGTTTCGCGTTGCCCTCGACGATGTGCGCGTGACCTACCAGAAATGGTAGGTACGACTGATAGACCACGTCGAAGAAGACTGTGGCGGCCCCGGTGGCAGTGGCGACCACGATGATCTGGGTGAAAGTCAGCACGCCTAGCCACCACGCGGCGGTAAGTGAAATCAACAGCACCGCGCGGCACACGTCGGCAGTCAGCATTACCCGACGTTTGCGCCACCGGTCGATTAGTGCGCCCGCCGGAAGGTCAATCAGCAGGAAACACACGGCCGCCGCAGCCGGAAGAGCGACGTCCTCTACCGCGGGCGGCGAACCCTCCTCACCCGGCGGTCGATGCTCACCGAACGGCAAAGAGATCGGCTGACCCCGATCTTCACCGAGTGCGACGAACACGCCTCATCGAGGTCTCCTGGGCTTGTTATAAGGACGTCATCGACGCCCACCAACATCCTCACCAGCGCTAGGCCGCTTAAGTGGAGAGCCCCAAGCCGGCAAAAGGATCATGGGCCGGGCCATCGACACGCTACGCCGCGGAGTTCCGGACGGATTGGAAGAGCTCGCCGAACTGGGCCGGACTGTGTGGCGCAACAGGGCACAGATCCTGGAGTTCTTCGGCCGTGGCGGTGCCTCCTACGGTCTGGTCGAAGCGATAAACGACCGGCTCGAACACCCCCGCGGAATCGCCCTCGGATTCCGCAACTTCACCCACTACGCCCTGCGCTGCCCCATCCATGCCAGCTAACCCGCAAACCGAATCAACGCACTAAAACCGTAAAAGCCAGTTAACGACGCCTGATACCTGCGGTGATCATAATGCCTTGCGACCGTTATCAGCCTCTGCGGTGGCGCCGTCGGTTCAACCGGCCCATCGCGGCTGTGACAAGGCCACCGCTTGCATCCCGCGCTTTCTGGTCCTTCCTACCTACACGGCCCCCGTCCACGACCGGATTTGAGCGATTGGCTCCTGCCTACCTACCTCCCAGAAGGAAGCAGCAAGAGGGGCGCTTTCCGAAATCGATAAGAACCAGGACAGACTCGGTTCCGAGTAGCTGGCAGTCGGCACGATAAAAAGCCTCAGGACTCAACGTAATGTAACGGCTCGGTTCCGCATAGTAGTCAGATCGCGCGAGTTAGGGCATATACCTACCCATTAGAGTTTTTATTCACCCGATTGCACCATGTAATGGCTACTTTCTGTAGTACAGTTGGGCATTAGCTCTACCTGGTCGGCAAATCACTGCTGGACATCACTCGTCGTCAGCATTACTGAGCGTAACGACCCTATAGAAACAATCGCGCAGAGCTCAAATGGTCGTGTACCGGGTTAGGGAACTGAGTTTTGCGTACAGAAAACCTTAGGGCGGCTAGACCTTGTTCGGGCCAAGATAATCCGCACCGATAAGCCTAAACATGCGCGTTTTGTCCGTTGCCATGACTTTCACTTCGACAATTGGACCACGCAGCATTTAGTGGAAGGTAGCAGAAGCTTTCGTGCGCCCTAGAGCGACACGTCAAGAACGGACAACCCGCCTCCCGGCGTCGGCGTTCGAAGTACGACCTGTTTGACGCTCTCGCTTGTGGAAGTTAAGAGCCGCCAAAATATGAGAGGACCGATCATGAAGAGGAACGACATGAACAGCCTTCCCCCCATCTCTGCTTCGGAACGCCCCCGTGTTTCTATCGTGATCCCTGCTCGAAACGAGGCTCGTAACCTCCAAGTAGTGCTGCCGACGCTTCCGCCTGTCCATCAGGTCATCCTCGTGGACGGTAACTCGGTCGACGACACGATTGATACCGCGCGGCGGGTTATGCCAGGCATCGAGGTGATCCAACAGACTCGGACCGGTAAAGGAAACGCCTTAGCGTGCGGATTCGCGGTGGCGACGGGTGACATTATCGTCATGTTTGATGCGGACGGATCCGCCGATCCCACAGAGATCCCTGCTTTTGTCGATGCTCTCGTGGCCGGGGCGGATATGGCTAAGGGCAGCAGGTTCCGCCCGGGCGGCGGTAGCGAAGACATCACCCGCGTGCGTAGGCTCGGCAATTATTTCCTCTGCGCGATCACCAATGTGTTGCTAAGAACGCGATACACCGACCTGTGTTACGGCTACAACGCGTTTTGGAGCAGAATCGTGCCGCAGCTGGACCTGCCGGCCGTTGACGAGCCCACGCGCGATGACGGCCGGATGGTTTGGGGTGACGGATTCGAGATTGAAACGATGCTCAACTGCCGGGTCGCCGCGGCGAAAATGAAGATTACGGAGGTCGCCAGCGTCGAGAAGTTGCGTATCCACGGCGAGAGCAACCTTGACGCGATAACAGATGGGCTACGTGTACTGAAGACTATCTGGACTGAGCGAGGGCGCGCACGTAAAAACCGCCTGCACGCTGACGCGCCGCCACCCCAACGCTCGATGGCATGGTCCGCCAGCACTTCCGACAATCCGGTCGAGGAGACTTCGTGAGCGGGCCGACAGTCAGCGTTGTCATCTGCGCCTACACGATGCAGCGTTGGGCAGATCTAGTCGCGGCCGTCTCGTCTGCCGCCGACCAGCCCGAGACGTCGGAGGTTGTCGTGGTGATTGATCACGAACCTAAGCTACTGGCCCGCGCCCGCGCCCAGTGGGAGAATTTGCAGATTGTTTCGAACGTGTATCGGCAAGGCCTGTCCGGGGCTCGTAATACGGGTCTTGAGGCTACCTCGGGAGAGATCGTCGCGTTTCTCGATGATGATGCGGTGGCCCGGCCGGATTGGTTGGCGGCGATGCTTGGCTACTTCGAGATAACCGAAGTAGTAGCCGTCGGCGGCAAAGCTGAACCGGTGTGGCCCGGTGACACGGTGCCTGCGACTCTGCCCCCGGAACTCCTGTGGGTCGTCGGCTGTACCTACCTCGGCCAGCCGACCTCGCATGCCGATGTTCGCAATGTGCTCGGGTGCTCCATGTCGTTCAGGCGTGCGGCGTTGATCGAGGTCGGCGGCTTCAACCTCGACACCGGCCGGGTCGGCAATGTGCCACTCGGCTGCGAGGAGACAGATGTGTGTATCCGGCTGCGTCAGGCCGACCCGCGCAGGCGGATCATTTTCGCGCCAGATAGTGTCGTCTCGCACCGTGTCACCCCCGACAGGCTGACCTGGCGCTATCTGCGACGTCGCAGTTTCTTCGAGGGCATTTCGAAGGCGGTGCTGGGGAAGGAACTCGGAGCGCGGGACGCGCTGTCCACCGAGCGTGCCTACGTCCGCTCGGTGTTGCCGCGAGGCTTCGTCCGCGAATTGCGCGGGCTGCGCCCGCTGCGGGCCACTGCCATCGTTGTCTCGCTCACGTCCGCTGGATTCGGGTATGTCTACGGCTCGGTGCGAACTCGATTCGCTGACGCTGGAAAGCGTCCCGCGCCGGTGCGAGTATCACAATGACGATACCGTACTACCAGAGCAAGGCGCAGCATTCATCCGCGACAGTCACGCTGCGGCTGCCACCGGCAATGCCGCATGCGGCGCCTCCCGAGTGGCCCGCTGCGCGATGGGTTGGCAGCATCGACGTTGCAGCGTTCGGGCCAAGCACGGAAATTGTGTTGCAGGATGCCGAGGCATACGAGCATGCGCGCCTCCTCGTTCGGGACGGTACGGAAATTCGGGGCTTCGTCGACGTCGGTGTGCGCCGAGGAAGGATCGATGCCGGATCGCTTACACGGGATATCGAGCGCCTTCCCCGGCGGAAGTGTAGCGGCGAGCCGCAGGATTGGGCGTCAATCACGGTGGTGATATGCACGCGAGATCGCCCCGAGCACCTCAGGCGCGTACTTCCCACAATCCTCGGGCTGGACTACCCTAACTTCGACGTCGTAATCGTTGACAACGCTTCACGTACGAGCGAGTCCCGGGACCTCATCCGGAACGAATTCCCAGATCCACGGTTGCGTATTGTCGAGGAGCCGCTGCCGGGGCTCTCCCGTGCTCGCAACACGGGCGTCGCGCACGCTAGCGGCGAGATTGTCGCCTTCACGGACGACGATGTAGCCGCTGACCAGTATTGGTTGCGCGAGATCGCCCGCGGCTTTGCGCAGGCCCACGCCGTGGATTGCGTGACGGGACTGGTCCCCAGTGGCGAATTGCGCACCCGGGTACAAGGCTATTTCGACGATCGGACTAGCTGGTCGAAGAACCTCGACGCCCGGGTTTATTCGTTGTCCCACCCGCCAGCCGACCTGCCCATGTTCCCCTTCTCTGTAGGACAATTCGGCACCGGCGCGAATTTCGCAGTAAAACGACGAGCTGCGCTCGAACTCGGCGGATTCGACACGGCACTCGGCGTCGGCACACGCACCGGCGGCGGCGAGGACCTCGACTTTTTCACACGGGTCATCCTGAACGGGCGCGTGCTTGCCATGCAGCCGACAGCGCTCATCTGGCACCGACACCGCGACGATCTAGCCGCATTACGCGTGCAAGCACGCGGCTACGGCACCGGACTTGGCGCCTGGCTGGCCAAAATCGCCATGCAACCGCGCACTCTGCGGATGGCCCTAGTGCGCAGCCCACACGCCCTCCGCCGACTCGTCTCACTGGCGTGGCGCAAACCCGAAGTGTCCGTTGTGGGCACCGACGAACCGTCCGACAGTTTCGACCGCACCGTAGCACGAGTCGGCTGGGTCGAGCTGTTCTCGGTCGCCCGTGGCCCCTGGCGGTATCTGCGACAGCGCTTCGAAGATACGCGAGCGGCACACTAGGCCGGAGAGATGCCCGCTACGTTGCCTGGCTCGCCGGTACTTGGCCACAAGAGTCCGGCGCCACGGCTGACGCATCGGCAACGGTGGCGCGACGGGCGATCGCCTTGAAGTGTCCGCACGCGCCCGGCGGGCACAGTGAACATTCTGATCCGCGGCGGTAGTGCTCGTGGGCGCCCTTCACATGCCCGCACCGACAAGTCAAACCCGCAATCTCGTTTACTTTGCTTGCCATAGTCTCCTCGGACTGTTAGCGACTACCGGTCCTGCGCGACCAGATTTGACTATGCCACAAAATCGGCCGCATTGGTCGTAGGATCGGCACAACGGGTGTGCCGAGAGTCAAGCCGATCAATCATCGGCCAACCGCAATGTGAAGACATGCAATGTCGACGTATCGGTGACGGTAGTCCAGTGCGGGTTTATGCGCAGTTGTTCCACGAATCGCTCGATTGCCCCCGGCGGGTAAAGGCCCTCGTAGTTACTAAGGTCGAGCATCTGCCGAGAAACCACTAGTGTTGCTGGCACTCTGTAGCCTTCTAGATCTCCGGTCAGTTCGTCGACTTTTGTGGTGTTGCTGAACGATGCCCCGATCCAGCCTGGCACGGCCGTCAACGAGTGATCGAACACGGGATTCTGGCGGACAAACTCCACATACTTGGCGCTCTGGCGGCCCACCCCGCCCGGCGCGATGGATAGGAAGAGCGCTGGTGGTGAGTTGACCCGATATGCCCGCACGCTGGCCGCATAACTGTCGGGCAGCACGAGATTCGTGAACCAGGCTCCGTAAAAACTCTGCAACGAGGCCATGCCTACAGTCACAGTAATGAGCGCAGCCACAGTGAGCCGGAATCGCGTGCGATCGACAGCGGCGGTGAGGACCGGTGCTAGCAGCAGCGCGCATCCGGGAATCGAGAAAAGAAATACCCGATAAATGGCCTCACCCCCGTAATTCTGTACGGCCAGCAGATAGAAGGATGAAAAAGCAATCACTGCGGCACACACCGTCGGGGTACGCAGCGAACGTTTACGAATCAAGGAGTTCGCGGCGACCAGCGCACTGGAACCCCAAAGTGCCACGGCCGAGAACTTCGCAGTCAGCCCGGTGAAAGAATATCCGGCGCTGCCCGCACCGACGCTGTTGCTTTGTGCGTTGGCAACAGGATCGAGATTGGAGAAAAGCGGATTCGGACCCAACGCGCCCCTGTTGAGAAGCAGATACGCCACAGCAAGGACCGCCAACACGACTCCGATATAGCGAGGCCGAATGTGCCCGGTCAGACCGAGGATCAGCACGATTGCGATCAGCCAGTACGGCGTGAGCTGATGACTCACGACGGCAGCCATGAAGACGGGGATGGCGATCCAGGCGGCTATCGGGGTTCGTTTGCTGCACAACAGCAGCGCCAAAACGGCCACAGCGAGGAGGTAGGCAAACGCTTGGGGGGAAAGGTAGTCCTGTCCTGCCCAGTTCACGCACTCCGCAATGAAAACCACAACAAGTGCGACCCGCGTTGAAGCACCGAACGCTCGTCCCAAGCCGAAGGTGGCCAGGGCGAGCAGCAGGTGGTAACCGTACGGAAACCAGTGCGCCAACTGCAGCGCGCTGACTCCGGATAACTGCGAGAACCACGCGACAAGGGCGAAGAATCCCGGCCAGCCGCTGTAAATGTCGACCCCGTGGGCGACGGTACCATTCACGGCGATGTAGTCGATCACGCCGAGATGCTTGTAGGTCCAGCTGTAGATCGGCACTGCGGACAGAAGTACGACCGGCAACCTGACGATGGTGATATAGGCGACCAGCGCGAGCGTCGAATCCACCACGCTGCCACGTCGGATCGCCAGGAGGAAGGCGCCAATTACCGTGGACACAGCGATCGCGAACCATGGGCCCGCCGCGAACAGCAAGCCGAAAACAGTAGCCGGCGCCCTACTGAGGAAAGGCATGCTGAGTGCCGCCATGACAATCGACGCCGCGATGAGTATTCGCGGCATGGTTGCGAGTTGCCGCCACCGCATCAGCGGCAGCCCGGCGATCCCGGCTGAGACGAAAGTATCGGGTGCGCGGCGAGAGAGCAGAGCCACACGTGCCACGCCGCAGGCAATCGTCACTGTGCTCAGCACAAGAAGAGAGGGCACGGGGGCCCAGCCGCGCCACTGAACGGCTACGGTGCCATAAAGTGTCACCGCCGAGATACCGAAGGTCGGTACGAAAAGCAAAGCGACCCGCCGTGTCATCGGCAACCACGCGGCGACTGCGGCACCAAGGCCAACTACGAGGAAACCAAAGAGCAACGGTGTTGCCAACCACGGCGGCATCGCAGGCACCGTCACGAGCAGGCCCGCCGCTCCGCCAACGATTGCAAGCACCGCCGGGAAACGCCCCCGTGATCGGCCAGCGCTGGTTCGCCTATTCCCCACCGCACCGGATCTCGGGGTCGCGACGCTGCTCATGAGTCCTCAGTTTCATCGATAACAATTTGGCACGACCGGGAGTAGTCCTCGTTCACCGGGCCGATGGGAGTGCTGGCGGTAAGCGACTGTACAAGGCACGTAGCGAGGTTGTCACCGTAGTCGTGATCTGTGGCGCTTATCGGCCCATGTCATTCGCGTTCACGACGTCGACGTCGTCGACGATCGCCAAGACGCTGCCATGCACCACCGCAAATGGCTCCAGGGTGCGACGTTAAGGGTTGCAGGCCATCGTGAGTGACTTAACTCACAGTATCGCAATTTCAGCCGCATATTTAGCAGTGCTCCGACATCTTCCTGTTACATTTGGTAACGAATCGTTATACTTCGTGACGTTGTGTAACGAACAGTGCAAGACCTAGCAAACCGGATAGACGCAACATAACGCCAATTCGCTTACCTCAATCAATAACATGGAGATTTTTAAATGCGTATGACGCGTCTCAAATTGAACAGGAGCTGGGCGTTAACCGCATCCCTGGGGGTCGCCACCGCCGCTGTGATGGTACTGGTAACTGACCCATCGGCGTCGGCGCAGTCGTTCGTCGATGCGGGCAACCTAACAGCGACGGTGACGGGCAATTCAGTGACGGCCACAGCGAGAGTCTCCGCCCGCGCCAGCTTCACTGCGAGACTGGCCGGGATCTGCGTTCGCGACGTGCACAACTCGGATGTCGATTTCCCGGCGAGTAGGCATGTAGCCATCTCGTCGTCACCGATAATCTTTACTGGCACCGCGACGTTCGCCGCCGGCCAATACAGGTACTGGCCCTGTATCCAAAGGGGCCGCACTTGGTACGGCTTAGCCGCACCCGCTATATTCACTGTCCCCACACCACCGGCGACGGCTGCTTCACCTACCACCACTGCACCCCGCACGACGGCTGCTTCACCTACCACCACTGCACCCCGCACGACGGCTACTTCA
>JBDTAR010000166.1:0-17741 GCA_039924545.1 Nakamurella sp.
AACCCCGTCCAACACCCCTGACCACGTATCCCTCTCGAGTCAACATTCGTGTTAGAGATAACCAGTTCCCAAACTGGCGAATCTGACGGCTTTCGAACACGAACGAAGTAGCCCGAGTCGCGCGCCACAAGCCGAACGTGTTGCGGCCCATCTCCGACACCTGGGCACCTCGGGACGCGTACTCCTGCTAGGCCGTCCGCCATGCCCTGCCCGCAGTGTTCACCGGTGACGGGGCGGCATATGAAGCACGGTGCCAGTGCGCTGGCCGTGATCGAAGCCGCCGCTAACATCCTCGTCCTCGGAGCCTAACGTCACCGAGCGTTCACAACACGCCGTCGTCAAGCGACCAAACCCATACGCCTCGCCGAACCGTGTCGGTAATATCACCGCGCAAATGGTTACTGAGGCAACCTAACTGTTTCTAAAATGACAAGGTTACAGATAGATGGGGCGGATTGATGAAATTAGGCCAACCGGTCAGCGGCGACACAACACTCGGACGTATGTGGGTGCTATCCGCAGTCGCTGTAGTGCTCGGCCTGGCGGGCGGCGGCGCAGCCGTCGTGCTGTTCAAGCTTATCGGCCTGATGACGCACCTTACTCTGCTCGGCGATGTCGGTTTCGACCTGCCCACCTTGCGCGGCTACCACCCCACACTCTGGCTGATACCGATCGCAGTCGGAGGCGGATTGGTCGTCTCGCTCTTCGCCCACTGGGCCCCAGTGATCCGAGGCCACGGGATCCCGGAATCGCTGGAGGCGATCCTGGATCGCGACAGCCGGATTCGTCCAAGGGCTGCGATCGCGAAGCCACTTTCCGCTGCCATCACCATCGGCACCGGCGGCCCGTTCGGCGCCGAAGGGCCGATCATCGTGACCGGCGGCTCCATCGGATCGCTCGTCGGCCAATTGCTGTCGGTATCTGCTGCTGAACGCAAGATCATGCTCGCGACGGGCGCTGCTGCCGGAATGTCGGCCACGTTCAACACGCCGATAGCTGCGGTGATCCTCGCTATTGAGCTGGTCTTGTTCGAACGCTCTCTGCGAGTGATCGTGCCGCTCTCGATTGCCAGCGGCATCGCGGCCGCGATCCACGTAGTCGCATTCGGCGGCGAACCACTGTTCGTGATTCACACCGTGCTGCATGTTCCGCTGGCGCACCTGCCGTTGTTCGCAGTGGTCGGCCTGGCCTCCGGACTCATGGCGATCGTGCTCAACAAGGCACTGTTCGCGATGGAGGGCGCGTTCCGCCGCCTTCCGGTAAATATCTTCTGGTGGCCAGCGATCGGGGCACTCGGTTTCGCGCTCATCGGCCTGGCAGTGCCGCGCACGCTGTCGATGGGCTATTCAGCGATCAGCGACACACTCAACGGCAAGTTCACCGCGGTGGCGCTCGCCGTGCTATTGATTGCGAAGTTATTGTCGTGGCTCATAGCGCTCGGCTCGCAGACTTCCGGCGGCACTCTCGCACCGATGTTCCTGGTCGGCGCCACAATGGGCTGCCTTCTCGGCTACGGCGTGAATGCAGTGTTTCCGTCATGGCACGTGTCGCCTGCCGCGTTCGCACTCGTCGCTATGGGCGCGACATTCGGTGCCGCCACGAAGGCGCTACTTGCGGCCGTGGTGTTCGCAGCTGAAGTCACCGGCGAATTCACGATGCTCGTTCCGCTATTGATCGGTGCCGCCGTCGCCGAGCTCGTGGTGGAAGGCGTGCTGTCCGATCGACTGATGACGGAGAAGTTGTCACACCGCGGATTCCGCGTCGAGTTCCGTACCGCAGTCGACACGTTGCGTACCCGTGTCGCACGACAGATCATGCGGGAGCCAGTCTTCGTGCACGATGATGCGTCGGTCGACCATGCTCGCCACGTGATGTCCTCGCATGGATTGACGGCGTTACCAGTCGTGGGCGCTGATGGGCACTACCTCGGTCTGGTGGTCGCTTCCGCACTGGATGACGACGGCGGCGCTGGGATGTCAGATGCTGGGATGTCGAGCGCTGACGGTTCCACGCAGACTGTTGCGACGCACGTCACGGCAGCCATCGCGCCGATCGAACCGGATGAGTACTTGTCGACGTCGCTCGACCGTTTCCTGCAGAGCCACGTCGATGCCCTACCGGTGGTCGACCACGGAGCCGTGGTAGGCATGGTGAGTAGGGACGACGTCGAGACAGAGCGCCACCTGCGCGGCGCAGCGCAGGAGATCCGCCAAGCCGGTTGGTTGGCCGCTATTCCATGGCCATGGCGATCCCGGGGCGCCGTCACATCGAACACCGCCGACCAGCCCACAGTACCGTTGACCATCAGCGAGAAAATCGTCATACCAGCGGTGTTTCAACCCACGGACTATGACGATGGTTCTGCGGCTGCGCTCGCAGTGCGCGACGTTGCTTCCGAATCGACGCGGTCGGTTCGCGGCGTACGGGATGCTCAATGGGCGGCAGGAGCACGGCTTCTCCCGAAACGACCTGCGCACGACCGACTGCTCCCTGATCCGGTGCAACTTACGCCGGGTCTTGGCCAATTCGTGCTGTCCGAGAAATCGCGGATCGTCGTTGCGTGGGATTCGGCGTTAGCACGCCCCGTTGCCGAGCAATTGGCCGCGGAGTTGCGCCGCGCGACTGGATTCCGGCTGCGAGTGAGCGACGGGCGCGCCTATCGCGATGACATCTGCTTCCGGCTGGCTGACGTCGAGGGCCTGCCCGAAACTCGGCGCACAGAAGGGTACGTGCTGACGGCCGGGGCCACCGGCGTGACGCTGACGGCGCGAACACAACACGGGCTGCACAATGGCGCGCAGACGATTCGCCAACTGCTGCCGGTGTGGGCCTCTGCGCAGCTCCGCGCGCCAGGGCCGTGGACGATGCCGGCAGCGACCATCGTCGACTACCCGACATGCAGCTATCGCGGGCTGCGGCTTGATCTTTCCCGTGATCTCCTGTCGCCTGACTCGGTTCGATGCATCATCGATCGCATTTGCGCCTACAAGCTCAACAGACTGCGGCTTATTTTTTCACGGGCGCAGATGGAGCGGTTGTCGGCCGCTGGAGTGGTTGCTGATCTACCAGCGGACTGGTCGATCGCGCCGGATGCGAACGTGACTGGGCTCCGGCTGGACGGATATTGGACGGCCCTGGAGTACCGAAGCCTGGTGGCGTACGCCGACGCGCGGTTTGTCACGGTCAGCACGCAGGCTCCCGGGGCCAGCCGTGGTGTGAGAGGCGACGACCGCTCGGGAGACCTGACGGTGACGTTGTCTAGCCTGGGCGAGATGGTCGGTTCCTTGTCCAGCGCTTGGGGTGGCGCCGGGCCCGAGCGCGCTGGTGACGCCGGACAGCTGCACGGTGATCGCGACGGTGTCGAGGCTGTGCTGCCGGATTCCGTCATCAGTGACATCGTCGACGTGGAATCCGCTATTTTCCCGCTGGTATTAGCGGTCGCGGAGATCGGTTGGTCTCCGAGGTCGGCGCTGGCGGGCGGCGGGCGCGCTGCCGCGGACTTCTTTGCTCGTGTGGCCGCGCAGGCTCCGCGACTCGCGTTGCACGACATGGTGTTTCGTGTCGATCCTGCAGTGCCGTGGCGCCTGCACATGATGACATTGCCTGTCCCGATGCATCGTCGGGCCGCGGAAGGTGCGATCGCACTGGTGATCGCACCGGGAATCGTCAGCGACAAGCTTGACGTGACTATCGACTGGGGCGATGGGACTGTGTCACCAGGCAGTATCGTGCCGGACCGCACTTCGGGCAGTGATGTACCAAAGTTCCTGGTGCGAGCACAGCATCTCTATGCGCGATCTGGCAGTTATCGTGCGGCTATCACCGTGTCGGCGCCGAAGGTCGTCTCCGCTCGCGCAAGTGTGGTCCTGCGCGCCGAATCTGCCCGCGCACTGTTCCACCGCCATGGGTCGCTCCCCGCGGGGAAAGTGGGTCGCTCCGGCCTTCGACGTGTCCAGGACCGTCCTGGTGATATCGGTGCGGATACTGGTTGGGATACTCCAGCCCCGGTAGAAAGCCCAGCTGGCTAGTACTCGCCGCGCGTGCAGCCCTCCGATGCGTGCGCCAAGATCGGTATATGGAGACGTTCCGTCGGCATGTGCCAGATATGGCGCCGGACGCGTTCGCCCTCGTCATGGCGACCGGCATCGTGTCAGTCGCAGCCGATGACCACGGGTATCGGCCCGTCGGCGCCGTACTGGCCGCGCTAGCTACGGCAGCATTTGCGGTACTTGCGATCGCCTGGGGTTGGCACTTCCTGACGCATCGTGGCGACGTCATCGCTGACTTTCGGGACCCCGATGTGGCGCTGCGCATGTTTACCTTCGTTGCCGGAGCGTGTGTACTGGGCGTGGTCTGGCTCCGCGAGCCGTCGATCGTGTGGATTTTCGCTGCGTGCGCAGGTGCTGGCTGGCTGCTGCTAATTCCGTTGTCGGCTCGAGATGTTCGATCCCGGCCGCGCACGGAATTACGGAACCATGTGCACGGCGCGTGGCTCCTGGTGAGCGTTGCCACGTCGGGGCTCGCTACCACGGCAGGGGATCTGGCGGCCGGCCACTCAATTGGATGGCTCCTCTACCTAGGCATCGTCGCGTGGGTCGTGGCATGGGTTCTCTACGTCGCGGTGACCTATCTGATCCTGTGGCGTGTGTGGGCCCAGCCGTTCCGCGCGGAATCCATCGCCCCCGACGCATGGATATTGATGGGCGCCCTGGCGATCTCAGCGCTGGCGGGAGCGCATCTTCTCGAAGCGAGTCGCGCGCTCGCGCCTAGTGCCGTCGTTTCGGACGCCGTGCAGGGAGCGATGATGGTCGTCTGGATAGTCGCGACCGCGTGGATTCCGGTCTTGACTGCGGCCCAAGTATGGCGGCTCATCCGGGTGCCGAGGTCATTACAGTTCGCAAACGTGTGGTGGTCAGCGGTATTTCCATTGGGCATGTACGCATCGGCGACCGCCGCGATCGCTCACGACCTGAGACTCGCCGTACTGCCGTCGATCTCGCTCGTGTTCACCTGGATCGGGCTCGCTGCTTGGCTGGCCGCGGCGGTCGGGCTCGTTCGGAAGAGTGTCCACCGACCCATGCGTCGACGGGCTGCCCGCGACCGATGACCATAGTGGTGACAGAAATCGGACCGATACTTGTTCGGCAACACAGTTTTATCTGTTCGTGACCCCTCCTGGCGGGTAGCGGCATCCAAGGGGGATAGTCGATAAGTGTGATGGCGCGGCAGGAAATTCAAGAATCTGTAAGACAGCTGGACCCGTCCGCCCAGGAGCCTCGGTCGCCGAATGCGTTATTAGGTGCGCATTGTGCTTCCGATCAGCGTTCATCCGATCAGGATTCGGCTTACCGCGTTGCTTTGGCTATCGGTGGAATGACCTGTGGATCGTGCGCCGCACGGGTGGAACGCACACTCAACAAGCTCGACGGGGTGCGCGCCAGCGTGAACTACGCGACTGGCCGCGCCACCGTGGACGCTCCAGTAGGCACGCCGGTAGCCCACCTGATTTCGACAGTAGAGCGCACCGGTTATCGCGCTGAGCCCTACGAGCACACCACCGTTGCGGACTCAGAGCCCGAGCGGCGTGCTGCGCGGCTGATGTGGCTGCGGTTGATGGTCGCGCTCGTTCTCTTCATTCCGCTGTCGGACCTGGCGATCTTGTTTGCAGTGTCGTCATCTGCCCGATTCCCCGGATGGCGTCTGGTGCTGACGGTGCTGGCGCTACCGGTGGTCGTGTGGTGCGCTGCGCCGTTCCACCGCGCCGCGTGGATGGCCGCGCGGCACCGGTTGGGGACAATGGACACCTTAGTCTCGCTAGGTGTACTCAGCGCCACGCTCTGGTCGCTGTACACCGTGTATGTGCGAGCCGAGCCAGTCTCGGACGCAGGCTGGTGGGCGGCGCTGCGCTCCAGCGGCTCGATCTATTTGGAAACCGCGGCTGGGATCACGGTATTCGTGCTGGCAGGCCGGTATTTCGAGGCAAGGGCACGCCGTAGCTCCGCCGGGGCCTTGACGGCACTCGCCGCGCTGACAGCGAAGGACGCCACCGTGCTGCTACGCGATGGGAGCGAAATACGTCTACCTGCTGGGGAGCTGAAGGTCGGGCAGCGGTTTGTGACGCGGGCCGGGGAGCGTGTCGCGACCGACGCGACGGTGGAGACTGGTACCGCCGTTGTTGACATGTCTGCGGTGACGGGGGAATCGGCGCCGGTATCGGTGGCTGCCGGCGATCACCTGGTCGGCGGGACGACGGTGGCCAGCGGGCGGCTCATCAGTCTTGCAGCAGCGGTTGGTGCCGACACAGCGTTGGCCGAAATGATTGCCCTCGTCGAGCGTGCACAGACCGACAAGGCCGCTACCCAACGGATTGCCGACCGGATCTCAGCCGTGTTCGTGCCGGTTGTGCTCGTGGTTGCTCTTGCTGGCTTACTGGGATGGCTATTAGCTGGTGCTTCCGCAGACAGCAGCATCAACGTGGCGCTCGCCACGCTGGTGATCGCGTGTCCGTGCGCACTGGGCCTGGCGACTCCGACGGCGCTCCTGGTGGCGTCTGGTCGCGCGGCGCAGCTGGGGATCTTTGTGACTGGATACCGATCGTTGGAGGCAACCCAACATGTCTCAACAGTGTTGTTCGACAAGACTGGCACCATCACAGCCGGGGCAGTAACCCTCAACCAGGTGCGGTCGGCTCCCGGAGCCGAAGCGACGCCGTGGCTCGCGTGGGCGGGCTCAGTCGAGGTTGCCGCAAGCCACGCGGTGGCGGCGCCCATCGCGGGCGCGGCCCGTCGGGCATTTCACCAGCTGTCCGAGGTCGAGGATTTCGACGACATTCCCGGGCAAGGTGTGCGGGGCATCGTGGACGGGCACTCCGTGCTGGTGGGTAATCGAGATCTGCTCTCTGACAGCGGGGTCTTCCTGCCAGACCTGCTAGAGAAGGAGGCCGCGCAGTGGGAATCCAGCGGCGGAACTGCCGTCTTCGCCTCCGTTGACGGTGCGGCCGCCGGGCTGATGTGCTTAGCAGATGCGATCAGACCCTCGGCTTTGCCAGCTATCGCCGAGTTGCGTCGGATGGGTCTGCGTACCGTGTTGCTCTCTGGCGATAACGAGGCGGCCGCGCGCGCAGTGGCGAACGCTGTTGGAATCACGGAGGTGATTGCCGGAGTCTTACCCGCTGGGAAGGCTGCCATCGTGCGGGACCTCCGAGCATCGGGGGCGCGCGTCGCATTTGTGGGGGACGGCATCAACGACGGCCCCGCGCTCGCCGCCGCGGATCTCGGTATTGCTATGGGTAACGGCACTGAGGTAGCTATCCAGGCGGCAGACATGATTCTGGTGCGCTCGGAGTTAACAGCGGTTCCCGACGCGGTCAAACTCGCAGGCGCGACGCTACGGACGATCCGGTGGAACTTCATCTGGGCTCTTGGCTACAACGTGGCAGCGATCCCGGTGGCTCTCGCTGGTCTAGCTAATCCGCTGCTCGCCAGCGCGGCCATGGCGGCGTCGTCATTGTTCGTGGTTAGCAATAGCCTGCGATTGCAGCGATTCCAGCCCATGCCTGCAGACGGTGGCATTTCGGTGGGTCAGCTCACCGTGCGGCGCGCAGAACCTGTCGTGTCCGCGTGATGGCTTTCGTGGGAGAGCTGCCGCCGATCGACGGCGCTTATGCCACTGCGTGGACGACCGCGTGGGCACCGAACGCGATCATGCTGGTGGCCACCGTCACCTACGTCGTTTTGTTAGTGCGTCGTAAGAAGGCAGGGAGGTCCTGGCGCGGAAGACTCGCTGCCTGGATGCTCGCGATGGGTGGCCTTGTTGTCGCGTTTAACAGCAGCGTGTCGCTGTATTCCGATACCTTGTTTTGGGTTCACATGATCCAGCATCTGCTGTTGATCATGATCGTTCCGTCGATGCTCGTCTGGGCAGAGATCTGGTCCATAATCCCTGCCGGTCGAGGCCGGATGGTCTCGGATCTGCTGGACGAGTCCGGCACGTGGCACACGTTAACCTCGCCGCTATTCTCCGTGCCGCTGTACGCAGCCACCGTGGTCCTGACACATGTCACGCCATTTCAGCAACTCGCTGTCACGCATCCGGGGATTCGGATCGCGGAAAATTCCCTGTACCTGATCGCCGGATACTTGTTGTTCGCCGAGTTGATACGCGGCGGGCAAAGTGCTCACCGCATCCCGGATCTCGCCAGGATCGCCACCATTATTGCGGCGATGGGTGCGGATACGCTCGCGGGCTTAGCTCTGATGCTCACTCAGCAGGTGCTGGCGCCGGCGTACGCGGCGTCGCATCCCGGCTGGGGGCCGAGCGCACTCACCGACCAAAACACCGCTGGCGCCCTCATGTGGGTTTTTGGTGACGTGTTGATGATGGGATTTATGACGGTCATCGGGGTTCTGTGGGGTATGCGCGGCGATGATGCTGGTGTCGGCGATTGGCTGGAGGCGGTGCGCCGCCGAGCCATGGTTGGCGACCAGGCGGACGCACTCGCCCACGGCCCAACCATCGATATCGATCAGGCGGCCCTCGATGTGTACAACGCGCGGCTCGCAGAATTGAATAGGCACGACATCGCGCAGGCCGCGAAGAATCCGGCTGCCATCACCGGTAGCCGCCGGGGTTACCCTACGCCTTCGCCCTTTGATGGACGGCCAAATTGAGGAAGACGGGGAACACCCTGATGCAGCGCCCGCCGAGAGGCAGAAGTGCGCGTTATTGGCTTTCGCGACAGCGTCGATTCATGTCGGTGGTTGCGATCATCGCGGTAGTCATGGCGATGCTGTCCGCGTGCAGCAGCGCCCAGCCTGCCCCGCCTGGGTCGGCGGGGGAGACCGTCGACGTGACGCCGTCGCCATCGGTTCTCGACCTACCGCTGACGACGACGGCTGGCAAGCAGATTCGGCTATCTGATTTCGCCGGCAAAGTGGTGGTCGTCTCCGACATGATGAGTCTGTGCCAGGAGTCCTGCCCGCTGGACACCGCAAACGTTGTCGCAGCTGCGCAGGCGGTTGAGAAAGCCGGGCTGGGCGGCCGCGTCGTTTTTCTCACGGTCACGATCGATCCGGTGCGCGACACTCTCGATCAGCTACGGGCATTCCGCGGCCTGTACTCGCCGTCGCCCGCGGACTGGATAGTAGCTACGGGCTCGGTCGGCGGATTGAAACAGTTCTGGTCCAGTCTCGGTGTCGATGTCGAAAAGGTGAAGAACAGCCCACCGTTGCCGCGCAACTGGCGAACCGGTGAGCCGCTCTCCTACGACATCACGCACTCGGATGACGTGTTTTTCTTCGGTCCGAACGGCCACGAGCGGTTTCTGCTAGCAGGAATTCCCTACGTGGCCGCCGGCGCGCCGCTCCCGCCGACACTGAAAAAATTCATGGATGACGAAGGCCGATCGAATCTCGCGAACCCCGGGCAGGACCCGTGGACTGAAACGCAAGAACTGCAGGTGATCTCGTGGCTCGCAAACAAGCACATCGCTGCGAACCAATAGGGGAGGCCGATTAAGGGATGAGGAGAGCCTTCACCGCGCGGCGTTCGTCCATTGCGTGGTAGCCCTCGGCGACCTGCTCGAGCGGGAGGGTGAGGTCAAAGACCTTGCCGGGATGAATGTCGCCCCGAGTGATGCGCTCGATGAGGTCGGGCAAGAATCGGCGTACCGGGGCTGGTCCGCCATGCAGGTGCACATGACTGCCAAACAGCTCCCGGCCGGGCAGCGACACATTAAGGGTGACGCCAAGGTAACCGACGTGCCCGCCGGGGCGGGTCGAGCGGATGGCCTGCATCATCGACTCCTGGGTGCCCACGGCTTCGACGACGGAGTGAGCTCCGAGTCCGTCGGTCAGGTCCTTGATCTTGGCGGCTCCTTCGTCGCCGCGTTCAGTCACGATGTCGGTGGCGCCGAAGCCAACGGCAAGTTTCTGCCGATCTTCGTGACGCGAGAAAGCAATGATCCGCTCGGCGCCAAGTTCGTGAGCGGCCAGGACTGCCAGCAATCCGACCGCGCCGTCGCCGACGACGGCGACGGTCTTGCCTGGTCCGACCTCGGCCGCGACCGCGCCGAACCACCCGGTGCCGAGCACGTCTGAGGCAGCGAGTAGGCCGGGCACCATATCCGCGTCCGGTGTGTCTGATGTTGCGACCAGCGTGCCGTCCGCCAACGGCACCCGGAGATACTCTGCCTGGGCGCCGAGTGCGCCCATAGGTTGCCGGTGGATACAGCTGGATTGGTAGCCGGACCGGCAGATCTCACAGGTGTTGTCGGAGGCAATGAAGGATCCGATGACGGTCTGGCCAGGTTTCACCGAGGTGACGTCGCTGCCGACCTCCTGGACGACGCCGATGTATTCGTGGCCTATCGGCGTGGGTTGCGGGATCGGATATGCGCCGCGGTAGGCCCATAGATCCGATCCGCACACGCAGGACGCAGACACGGCGATGATCGCGTCGGTGGACTGCTCGATGGTGGGGTCGTCGCGGTGTTCGAACCGGACGTCACCGGCGGCGTGGATGATGGCACCGCGCATAGCGGTATCTCCTTCTTGATCGGACGCCCACTGGTCTAGCGGACCGTGTTCACGGTACTGCCGCTTCGGGCGATATTTGATGACGCGTCGCTGCCGGACTCAGTTCAGCCGGTGACGGGGTCAGAACGGGCCCAAGACGGAAGATCAACCAATACGCAGTCGTGATGTCTGGAGGGCTCGCGGCAGTAAATTCGTGTCCTTAAACAGGATGCACAGGGACGGGGCAAGTACCGAGTACACGATCGATGTCGATCCGGTTGCCGTCACCGGACCGGTCCAAAATCGCGGATCTGCCTGGGACACTATCCGAACCGGACACCTACGCCGCGCGCAAACGTCACTGTGATCTGAGTTACCTTCGCGTCCCTTACGAGCGCACTCCCGGAGTGGTTGGCTATCGCTGTCGGTCCGAACCGGTTGACGCATATGTCCGAAAAGGGGGGAAGGTTGAGGACACCGGCGGACGTAAGTGCCTGTGCAATGCCCTGACCGGAAATGTTGAGGTCGGACAGACCCGCCCCGGCGGTTATCGCGAACCTCCGCTGGTCACACTAGGTGCCGACGTTTCCGGCGCTACAGAGTTACTTGAGGACCACCCTGCTGGCTGGACCGCTGCCCAAGCCGTCGATTACCTCATGACCGCTGACCTGCGCTTATCTCACGAAACGTCAGATACCTTGAGTCGATCGTGACCGAGGTGCCCGGAAAACGCAGTACCGCGAATTAGGCGCCGCTGGGCCGCGGTTTTGCCCGTTTTCGGAGCTACCATTGCGACGGGCTCGACGCTGCCGAGCGTGAACGGGACGAGGCCATTTGACCGGTGTTGGCGGTCGTCTGTGAGCGAAAACTGATGGTGGAAGTTCAAAGGCCAGGTATTGATACAGCCGACGGTGTAACGCTGGGAAAATTCGCACTGCGCGGTGTGGCGCTGCCGGTACGGTGGTGGCGGTTAGGTGGAGCGCAGGATCCGGTTCCGGTGGGTCGGATACCGCGTGATGTGGACCGTGGTCGTCGGGTCGGCATCGCCCTTTCGCGCACGTTGTACCGGCTGAAAGTTCGTGGCGAAGCGAACGTGCCGATTACTGGTCCGGTGGTCATTGTCGCCAACCACACCACCTTTATGGACGGTCCGATCTTGGTCGGCGGGGTGCCGCGAAGAATCTCGTTCCTGGTCAAGGCAGAAGTGCTGTGGGGGCCACTGGGGTGGTTCCTCCGCACCGTCGGGCAATATGGGATTGACCGCGCAACGCCGCAGCGCGACGTCCTACTGGCTTCGCTGACGCAGCTGAAGGCCGGCGGCGTAATCGGTATCTTCCCCGAGGGCCGGCGTACTGATGGCTCGGTGTCCGAGGTCTTCAACGGCGCAGGCTGGCTCGCTGTGCGGGCCGGGGCCACGATAGTCCCGGTCGCAGTGCGCGGTAGCGCCCGACCGGCAGGGCGTCGCATCCCCAGATTCCGGCCGGGCGTTCGCGCCGTGATCGGAGAAGCGTTCAACATTCCACAAGGTGCGGGGCGAGCAGCTATCAGCGCAGCCACTGCGACAATAAAACAGCATCTCTCGGAGCTGGTTGTCGACCTTGATCGTGAAATCGCCGAACGAATGATGCGCCGTTCACGGCGCGGGCGTCGCTTACAGCGATCGTGACAGCACGTCGATCGTCGAGAAACTTGTCCTCGCAGCAGGTATTTCGACCGGGTTTGCCGCAGCCTGTTGCGCAGGACTAAAAAAGTGCCCCTATCCGACGTGTGCTGACCGCGAATGTGGCTCGTATTGGTGATGAGAGTCCCCGCCATAACGGATGTGACGACTAGGCTGCCTTCTAGGACCAGAGCGCTGGCGATGATTTTGGGTGGTCCGGGCGCACCCCTCGGATGCACTGCTGGCGCATACCTCGCGAGTGCGATGTGAGAAGGGCGGGCGACATGGCCGTACACGCAGCGGTGATGGATTTTTTGGCCATGCGCAGCGCCAGACGTCAACCAAAAACGCGAGGCTCCTGGCTGTATGGCGCAGGCCCATTCGCTCTCATTGTTGCCACGGGTGTCTTCATGGTTGGGTACGACGTGCCGTACTGGTGGGCAATCCTAGTCATTGTCGTAGAAGCAGTCGTCGTGTGCCCGGCGCTCGTGCTTCTGGCCACCGTGGTTTTCGATCGGCGTGAGCCGAGATGTCGATTGCCCCGGCAGCGGCGCCCCGGGGTGCGACATCTGCGCCATGCACCAAGCCGGCGCTGACGGTGCCCATGCGAAATTGGCGCATAATTGCCGTGTGGATAAGCCACGGGGGAGACCTCGGCAACCGCTGCGGGTGCGGGTGTTCACTGTCGGCTGTGTTTTCGTGTTCCTCGGGTTGGTGGTCCCGCCCATCCTCCGCCTCTTCTTAGCGCCAACCAGCCATGTGTTCGACTCGCCGGGCCAGTGGCCTCTGGTCGTTGTCGGTGCGGTGGAAGTGGTTTCGAGCATGGTGTTCATTGCTCGGAACGGGTGGAGCGACACGCCACGACGGATCGAGCCGGGTCCAATGGGGCCGATTCGATCCGCGACAAACTCAGACCAACACCGTGACGCGCCCACCTCAACGCGCGCATCGGTGCCCCAGGGATACAGCGGACCCGACGTTATTCCCCGCCGCCGCGGGCCGACACGCGAATAATGGGCATATGGAACACTCACTGCGGCGGGAGCTGTCCAAGGGCCTGCCCGCCCGAGTAAATTGCCTGACCCCGCAACAACAGGGACCACTGATCCTGGTGCTGCTCGGTAATTCTGTGTTCACAATCGTGCTCCAGGCGTCGTGGCTAGTGGTGGTGTGGTAGACGGGACGACGGATAATAGGTCAACGTGGCTACCGTCCGGGTGGAATGCTGCAAGCGGCCCGGTCGCCGGCATTATTGGTGATCACAGGGATCATTGTCGTTCGCCGTCTCAGCTACCCAATGCTGGTTCGAGCGTTGGATCGTATGCTGACGAAAAAAGCCAGCATATGGATCCGCGGCTAGCCTCATCGGCGGTCGGACGGAAAATGGGAACTTGTCCATTTCACGGTGCTCCGTGAACCGATTGGGCGTAGTTGTGACCCTGTGCCGAAATTGCGGATCGGGTTGCTGGGGCGCAGCGCGCGCCCTTGCCTGTCTCGCAGCGTAGTCGCGCACCCTCACAGACAGCTCGGTCAGATCCCTCGTAACCGGATCGACCACCGGCCGTCCGCGTCGACTGAAAGCGCTACGTAGCGGGTTTACGCGATGGGGAAGGTTCCGCCGGGAACCTCGCCATCGACATGGAGCAGTTGAGGGCTCCCGATGACGTTCGCGTCCGGAGCCACCGCGACTTCAGCGTCTTTGTTCGTGTAGTCGAACTGCGACAAACACCAGCGCATAGCTTCGAGCCTGGCGCGCTTCTTGTTGTTCGAATTGACGACGGTCCACGGAGCGAATGGAGTGTTCGTGTAGTAGAACATCGTTTCCTTCGCTTCGGAGTATTCATCCCATTTGTCGAGGCTTGCCAGATCGGTTGGCGACAGCTTCCACTGCCTGACTGCATCATTCGAGCGGGATGCAAACCTCGCGCGTTGCTCATCGCGACCGACAGAGAACCAGAACTTGATCAGCCGAATTCCCGATTGCACGAGCATTCGCTCGAACTCGGGAGCAGAGCGCATGAACTCGCCATACTCGTGCGGCGTGCAATACCCCATCACCTTTTCGACGCCCGCCCGGTTGTACCAGGAGCGGTCAAACATGACGATCTCGCCAGCGGTCGGCAGATGTTGCACGTACCGCTGGAAGTACCACTGCTTTCGCTCGCGTTCGGTGGGGACCTCAAGCGCAACGACCCGAGCTCCGCGCGGATTGAGGTGCTCCATGAAACGTTTGATTGCGCCACCCTTGCCGGCGGCATCCCGACCTTCAAACAGGATGACCACTTTCTGGCCCGTCTCTTTGACCCAGGACTGAAGCTTGAGCAGCTCAATCTGCAACAATCGCTTCTGCTGCTCATACTCCCGTCGAGACAGCTTGGTGTCATACGGGTCGGCATGCAGCCGAGCAGCATTCGGTCCGGCAGGTGCGTGCCTGGCTGACGAAGAACTAGATTCGGCCGGGTCCATCCACTAACTCTACGGTGCGTTGAAACGGGCCGATGTGAGCGCTGACTGGAGCGGTCAGGACGCGTGTGCCACGATGCGCTCTCCGCCGCGACGCACCGGCCGCAGGCTATCGCTCAAGCGATAGTGCAGTGGTTCACCAGTCGGGATACGCAGCGCAGTTAGGTCGCGCTGATCCAGCTGGTCCAGGATGCTGACTAGCGCACGCAGTGAGTTGCCATGCGCCACAACGAAGACCGCTAGCCCCGCGCGCAATTGCGGAATCAGGACATCGGTCCAGTACGGCAGCAGTCGATCCACCACATCCCCCAGGCTCTCCGTAGCTGGAACAAGCTCGGCAGGTAATGTGGCATAGCGCGGATCGTGGCGCAACGTACTCAGCAACTCGGCTGGCATCGGTGGAGGCGCGACGAGCAGCGAATTGCGCCATATCCGGTATTGCTGCTCGCCGACCTCGGCTCGCACCACGTCCTTGACTCGGCCGGTTAGTGCGCCGTAGTGGCGTTCGTTCAGTCGCCAGCTGCGCTGCACCGGGATCCAGCTCCGCCCGATCTCGGCCAGTGCGAGATCGGCCGTACCAATTGCTCGGGAGAGCAACGAGGTGTGCACCACGTCGGGCGTAATGCCCGCAGCAGCCAGGCATCGGCCCGCGTTGATCGCCTGCTGCCGCCCCAACTCCGTGAGCGGGACATCCAGCCACCCGGTGAATTGTCCGGTCGCGTTGTAGGTGCTCTGCCCGTGCCGCAACAGCACTAACGAACCGATAGGTGCGCCAGCCATCCCTCACCGCCAGCGGTCCCGGCTCGGGCTCGCGCGCGGCCGGGCGCGTTGACCACGATGCGTGCCCGTGCGCTCGCCAGCCATCTCGTTACCCGCGCGAATTTTTTCACATCGCAGTACCACCGCTCATCGACACTCACACAGAACTCCTCAGCGCGGCAAACAATTGCGATCTATCATGTCAGCGGCACTCGCCGCGCAATTCCCCGACGTCTGGGCAACATATGGTCACCAGCTTGATTACCTCCGGCGGCCCGGCTCTCAACGACACCGACGACGTGCGGATGGCAGCCGCTCACAGCCGGGCACCACCCGATCAGCCGAGTGCCGCGGCCACCGCGATGACGGCAATGAGGACGATCAACATGTACGCCATGTAGGCATCCAACCGGCCGTTCTGCAGGCGCCGCGCCTGGTGCACCACGAACCACAACGGTCGCAGTAGTGGCCGGTACAGCCAGTGTTCGACCACCTCGAGTACGTCGGCGGTGTATCCGAGCTGCGCTCCTGCGCCCGATCCGCCCGGCGCGGCTGTTCCAAACGGTGCATTCGTGCGGACGCCGGTGTGGCGCGCCGACTCGTGTAGTTCCGACCGCGTGAGCAGCACGTTGGCCAGGATCTTGCGGGTGAGGTTGGCGAATGCCCATGGGGTGTATTGGCTCTCGGCCTCGCTACCGCCGCTGGCCGATCGCCATGGGGGAGTGCGTCGCACCGTGACAAAACGTCGACGGCCGAATAGCAGCGCCATCGCCACGACTCCGACGGCTAGCACGGGCATGACTAGCGCCAACCAGGACGGTGACAGGATTGCGAAATTGGGAAAGACCGGCTGCAGCACCCACGGTGACCGCAGTCCGCCGATGGTGATGTTTCCGCTCACCACGGGGTCCAGTCCGGCGGCAATTGCTCGAAACTCCAGTGGCGCTGCAATCGCCAAACCGAGGCAGGCCACGCTGAGCGAGCCGATTGCTATGCCACCGAGGACGCCGAGGTCGCGGCCGACCGGCGGCTCGCCGGAGGTCCGCGGGCCCAGGACGATGAGCCCAACGATCCGCACGAACGCCAGGCCAGCGAATCCGGTCGTTAGCGCTACCAGCGCACCGGCGATGGCCAGCGGAAGCTCGAAAACTAGCGTGCCGGTCCGAAATTGCTGCATCAAGGCTTCGAGCAGGAACCACTCAGAAACCAGGCCGACGGTCAGCGGCAGGCCGGCCAACGTCAGTGATCCGATTGCCAGCCCAGTGCCGCTAACCGGAAGTCGGTGTCCGACACCGCGTAGCTCATTTAAGTCTGTAGTCCCGGTGGCATCCTCAATTCCGGCAGCCGAGGTGAACAGTAAGCTCTTGGCCAGGGCGTGGGTGATCATCTGCAGGGTGGCAGCCAGCATTCCGATGGCTAGCAGTTTGTTGTTGCCGAGGATGCTCCCGACCATGGCGACACCGAATCCGACGGTGACAAGTCCGGCGTTTTCCACGCTGGAGTACGCGATAACCTGGGCTAGTTCGCTTCGGACGGCGACATGCGCGATACCGAGTAGCGCAGTCGCCCCGCCGATGAGCAACGCCAGCACGGCCAGCCAGCTTGGTGGCGATGGTAATAGCGAGAGGGTTCGCCACAGACCGTAGAACCCAATGTTGACGGCGACGCCGGCCATGACGGCGCGTAGTGGGCCGGGAGCTGCCTGGTAGGAACGGGGCAGCCAGATATGCACCGGGATCAACCCGATCTTTACTGCGAACCCAAGCGCCAACAGAAGCCAAGCCACGCTGCGTGTCGCGCCTGGTGGCACGCGGGCGAAATCGGCGATGAGCATGGAATGGTCCTGCGCCGCCAGCAGCATTGCACCTAGTAGCAGCGCGGCACCGCTTGCTTTGCCGAGCACGACCGTCAAGATTGCCGGGGTAGCCGACCGTCCGGGAAGGCGGCGCCAGGCCGTCATCAGGTAGAAACCGAGCGTGACGCACTCCCAAGCGAACAGAAAATAGAAGATGTCGACGGCGGTGACAACGACCGCGACCGCGCCTAGGGTGAGCGCGAACGCCGCCGCTAGCCCAAGGTCCTCGACGCGACCCGGCCGCGTCGACCACGCCGCGCACGCCAGACATACTGGGGTGGCAACGCCGAAGCACAACACCAGGAATAGTCCGGACAGCCGATCGACGGCCAGCCCCGACGGTGTGAAGCCGAGTAAAGTATCGAGCCCGAGCCAGATCTTCTCGCCAGCTAGTCCGGCGCCGCCGACGACGACGAACAGCACCGATGCCGCCGCGCCGAGCAGATACGGCACCGGTTTGGCCCAGACTCGTCGCACGCCCAGCACCAGG
>JBDTAR010000167.1:0-2597 GCA_039924545.1 Nakamurella sp.
TACATCGCCATACCGGTACGTACAACTTTATACGTTGCTATGTATGACGATACATCATGACGGGGCTCGTCACACCGCCACGCGCGACACATGTCTGCGCGGGTGAAACGTGGTCCGCAGCTGCGAGTGTGGTCCGCGGCGATGAGTTCTGTCCGCGGCTGCGAAGAAACTACGCCTGAAGGGTGAGCAGCGGGACGAGTTGCTCCGCTTCGGTGAGCGACCCGTGATGTCCGATAAGCGCAAGCCCCCGCTTACTCATGATTTCCGAATCGATAAGTGCGAATTGCCCGCGCGCCGCAACGAGCACATCGCCGATTCGCGCGCGCACTCGCTCATCGACGGGGCCGAACCAGCCTTCGTCGATGGCCTGATCGCGGGTGCGTACCCAGGCTTGACCGCCAGTTGCGTCCGCGAATCTGGCCGCAACGTGGGCGACGGCGCCTGGCGCCGCGTCACGGCAGTACAGCTGCACTAACCGCGGTTCGCCACCGAGGATCGCGATTCCGCGCCGTAACTCGGGCTGGGCCGCTATATCCAGCCGCCGCGAGGCCGGTACGTCGACCATGCCGTGGTCTGCTGTCACGACCAGAAGTGTCCCGGCAGGCAGCGCGGCGGCGAGCCGAGCCAGCTGCGCATCGACCTTCCGCAGCTCCGTAGTCCAATTCGCCGAGCGCCACCCGAATTCATGGCCCGTGGCATCCACCGCACCCCAATACAAGTAGGTGAGGCGAGGGCCGGGCTTAGCCATAGATGCGACAGTCGCGTCGACGCGATCGGCGAGCTCGTCGAATCCGATAAAGTCAGCGCCGCGGTGTGCCGCCATCGTTAACCCGGAGCCGGCGAACTCTGCCGCGCCGATGTTTGTTACTTCGACCCCGGCGGCGGCTAATCGACTGAAAACAGTCCGCCGCGGCTGCCAGTCAATGGGATCCGTGTAGGGGTCCCAACGGAGCTCGTTGACCAGGACGCCGCGCGCCGGATCCCGCACTTGGTAGCCAAGTAGTCCGTGCTGGCCGGGCGGCAATCCGGTACCCAGCGAACCCATCGATGTGGCAGTGGTCGTCGGGCAGCCGACTCGAAGTGTGGGCGTGCATCCTGGCAGCGGGTCAGCGGCCATCAATCCGGCCAGAAATGGGGCGTGACCGTCCGCAACAGCCTCAGCCAGCAGTTCCGCGCCAAGACCGTCGATCAGGACTAGACACACGCGTTCGGCCTGTGGGAAGCCGATGGCAGGCTGCCCAGTGTCGACGTTCAATGCAGCCGCCAGGCCGGGAAGTACGGCTCCGAGTGTGCCCGGCCCGTATTGCGGTACGACCGGGGACTGCGTCATACCTTTCGTCTGTGGCACATTGGCCGACAAGTCGTCTCCTCGCTATCGATGGGCCGTGGCCGCGGACAATGCCCGAGCGAAGGCCAGCGCTTCGCCAACCGCCTTCGGCCCATCGGCCTCCGCTGCGATTCGGATTGATAAATCATCGCCGGTAATCGAGCCGGTGTACCCATGGTCAGCTTCGCAATGCGGGTCGCCGCAGGATGCCGATTCCAGATCGATTCTCGAAATGGCGCCCCACCCGATGGTCAGCGTGATCTCGCGACCTAACTCGCCGTGTCGGTAGTGCGCAGGGTCAGCCACGACATGAGTGACCATCACCGAGCGCACCGAGGCGAGACCGACCGCCTCGCTGGTGGCCACGGCATGCGGCCCACCCAGGTGCTCGGCATCTGGCATGGCGTCTTCGGCGAATGCCAAGTCCCCGAGCCCTGCCTGGGCCAACATCTCCGGGCTGTGGTCGTCGACGTGGACCAGCACTAGACGAGTGGGCGTAAGCGCCAGAACCGACAGATGCCTACGAACTGTGTCAGTGTCGAAGGTGGTCTCGCTGTGCACCAAATGCGCAACCGCACCCTCATCGGCTAGCGCGATGGCTAATGTGTCCGACACCAGCGCCGGATAGTAGCCAGCCTTTTCTATGCGGTGCGATAGCTCTTCGGAGGTCAGGGACGTCATGGAGTTCATCCTGGCATCTCCTCGCGGTCAGCGCCCGTCGACGCCGTGCCCAATGTGTGTAGTCGGAGTGGCTGAGCGCTCACGCGCGGACCTCTGCGTGCGTCCGGGCTGCGGCCTCGTTGATCGCGGCATCCCGCACTTCAGTCGCCTCCGCCGCGGTCAGCGTACGGTCGGCGGCTCGCACCACCAGCGAAAAGGCTAGTGATTTCTTGCCGTCGGCAATTTGATTGCCGTCGTATACGTCAAATAGGCGCGTCGATTCGAGAAGTTCGCCGCCGCCGTCACGCAAGGCACGCATGACGGAATCCGCGTCGACGCCCGCGTCGACAACCAGTGCCACATCCAGGAGTACCGGGGGGAACGGCGAGACGGCCGGTGGAATAGGCGGCGTCGCCGACCCGACTGCGGACAGGTCGACCTCGAACGCCAGCGTGCGAGTGGGCAGGCCGAGCCGCTCTATGACGGCTGGATGTAGTTCGCCCGCGTAGCCGATAACAACCCCTCCTGCAGCGCTGTCCGTGGCGCCGTCCTTGTCACTCGCCACGGCACTGTCTTTGCCGCTGGTCTCAGCGGAATCGGCACCTGCCAC
>JBDTAR010000168.1:0-3830 GCA_039924545.1 Nakamurella sp.
TCCCGCCGGAGCAATGCTCGGCGATCATCGCCTCCCGGTAAAGCTGCTCAGGCTGGAACGATGCTCCGGGCTTCATCCCTTTGGCCTCGACGAGGATGTAGTGCGATGCCGAGGTGAGCAGGACATCCGGTTGCGCACGAATGCCCAGTGCTGCGATCTGTTCGTCGCCTGGGAGCACGTCGACGTCGAAGCCCTCGGCATCTGCGCCTACGCCCGCGCTGCGAAGTACTGCGTCCAAGAACGGCACGCGTGGCAGAAAGTCGAGCGCCCGGAAAACCTCCGCGGTCAGCACATTCTCACGGCCCCGACCACCATTGCGGTACGGAATTGCATTGCCTTCCCACGAAAGCTCGTCAAGAAGATTCCGGGTAGCCCCAACCATGACCGGACTCTATCGGCTGCGCGTTGCTGCGCGACGCACCAGCTCTGTCGACATCGCTACGAACCGCCCCGGGTGGACCTCGCCAAACCTGATTGTGTGGCGCACAATCAACGAGTGTGGCATCGATTCCACGGGAGGGCACAATGATGGCCAAGTACACGATCGGACCGGATATTGATCTGGACGTGGATGTCGTGCTGGACATGGACGGCCGGCGGATCACTGAGAAGCGGGCCCAACAGATTGCGGCCGATGCTCTCACGAAAGCCGGGGCCGGCCGGCCCTCACTGACCGCGCCCGGCAGGCGCTCCCCCGAGGTGAAAGCCCGAGTACCGGAAGACGTCCGAGACAGACTGCACGCGACCGCACACGACCGCGGGACCAGCACATCCGAAATCATCCGCGAAGCACTCGAGGAATACCTCGCGCCGAAGCAAAATCTTCGAAAGCGGTCGGAAAGCCGAATAGCTACTGCAGGCTCCCAGGTCGCAGCCAGCCGCCGCGGCGCCGACTTATGCGGCGTCGAGATAGTCGCGCAACGCCTGGCGGATGATCTCGGAGGCGCTGGACCCCCCTGACTCGATGCGCTCGATCAGCGCACGATGCAGATCCGGTTCCAGACGTACCGCCACCGTGGTCGCTGGGCCTTCGCCCAAGGCCGGACGCCCGGGTGCACGCCGGGTCGTCACACCGGGAAAGCCTGCTTCGGCATTGGCGACCAATCGGTCGATGACGTCATCGGTGATCGGCACGCCATCGACGGCGCCATGAACCTCCGAGCCCATCACTATCGTCATTCCTCCAAAAGTCCCACCGTGTCATTACGCAAGGGCATCGCTCGAATATCGAGATCCCGCATATCGCCGTCGATCTCGCCCATTGCCACCCGAAATCAGTATCGTAAGCGATATTGTTCAGGTTTGGTAAACGGAATTGTGAGATCGATCGGGATCTGTGATTGACGCCGATCAGCAGGATCGTCACAGTTCCTCCATGGTTCGGACAGTGGCCGCGACCGACTGCGGTCGAACGCTGATCGATCCCTCGGCTCGCCCAGTCGGCTACGATGATCTATGTAGACCCCGGAACGATCCCTAGCTGCGGCTAAATCGCCGGGGTTACGTCTTGTGCTCGTGATCGGGAGGCTCGCACTGGCCGGCGGTATCCGTGAGTTCTCCAGAGCTTGCATGGGTCCTCGCGAGTCTGTAACGTAAATGTTACGGAAGTGAGGGGGTAGTAATGACGATCGAGCACGGGCACAGCCTGTTCTGGACGGACCTCGCGGAGGACCTCAAGGACCCCGAGTTCCTGCGTGAGTACGTCGCCACGTCCATCCAGATCGCCACCGTTGACCGGATCTTGAACGAGCTGGATGACGCACGTGAGGCGTCAGGTTTGAGCAAGGCGGAGCTAGCTCGGGCGATCAGCGCGAACCCCGCCGCGGTGCGACGGCTGTTCTCGACCTCGGATGCCAACCCGACGCTAGGCACCCTGGCCCGGGTCGCTGCCGCACTCGGCCTTCGTATCACGGTCGCCCCACTCGACGCCGATGACTTGAGCACGATCACAGAGCCACTGCGTACCGGCCTGGCTACCGACCCGCTGGCCCTCGTCGCGGCCGCCACTGAGCGGCAGGTCGCGCACGCCTGACCGGCGCTAAGCGAGCGAACGCGGATTGCGCGCGTGATACTCGACTCCCAGTACGCGCACCCAGGCATAGTCGCGATCAGTGAGCGTCGTGCGAAACGGCTTGTCGAGGCCTGCGACGATGACGAGCAACGGACGGTCACGACCCTGTGCAGCGAGATCGATCAAGCAGTAGAGCCGAAAGTGTCGGCGCTTCGGCCCATCGACCCGAACTTCGAACCAGCCGGCCATATCGCCATGCATCGCCTCCCAGTACCCGCCACCGGCAAAACGGTGCGGCGGCGCCGCCGCGACGGACTTCAAGACAGCGGCGAACTTCGCCCGCACCGACGGCGGGCACGAACGAAGGAACGTTCGCGCGGGAATCTCTTGCCCGGGATCGTCGTCGACATGCCTTTGGAAGTAGACGATCTCGTGCGGGTCGTTGCGATCCGGGCCGACGCGCGGCTGCCCCCCGCGGCCACGTCGAGGCGCCATCACAGCCCCTCCAACGCTCTCCCAGCCGCGGCAGCCGCCGAGAGCTGCTGCTCCGGCAGCAAATGCGAGTAGCGGTCCATCGTGGTCGTAATCGACTCGTGGCCGAGCCGGCGCTGCACGACGAACAGGTCGGTGCCCTGCGCTATCAGCCATGAGGCATGCGTGTGGCGCAGATCGTGGATTCGAGGCGACTTCGTCAAACGCGGCGCGGCGGCGTCTGGCAGCCCATCCGGCCCGACCGGGTTCTGTGCCCGAGCGATGGCTTTCGACCAGTGCTTCGGCCAAAACGTCGCGTTGAGCACCGGGCCGCCATACGCATTGACGAACACGAACTCATCAGGCCGACGTCCGGCTGTCACAGCTCTCAGGTCCACGACTAGCGACTCCGGCAGAGACACCGTGCGCCGAGACCGCTTCGTCTTCGGCACACCCACGTACGGGCGGCCATCACCGCCGCGCTTCCAGGCGCGCAGGACGCGCACCGACGGCGTTGCCCCGTCCAGCACCACGTCACCGATCTGCAGCGCCGTAGCTTCACCCCACCGCAGACCGGTGCCCACAAGGAACCGCACCAACGGCCGATACCGCTCGGACAGGTGAACCAGAATCAAGCCCACCTCGGCGCTCGAGAGCAGACACATCTCATCCGACACAATCGACGCCTTAGGCAGTTTCACCCCGTGGCACGGGTTATCCGCCCGATACCCCAGCCGCATGGCCGTCTTCATCGCTGCGGACAACAATCCGTGTACGTTCGCTATCGTTTTCGGCGCCAATCCCTTCGCCTGCATCTCACGGATCCAGCCGGCGATCTGTCGCAAACCGACGGCCTCGATCGGCGTCGAGCCCAGCACGCCACTCAGGTGCATCCGCAATTGCGATCGATACCGGGTCACTTGCCCCGGCGACACGCCCGTTAAAAGATCAATGTGCTCGGAAACTACCGTGGCAACCGTCGGTGAGTGCCGCTTGGACGCCGCCATCACGGCCAGCGCAGCGCCCAGGTCTCCGCCGTTGGCGTCGATGACCCTGCGCATGCGTTCGGCCTCGGACTTGTCGTCATAAGTAAGCGACGTTTGTTTCCCGGAGCCGTTCTCGCGGAACAGCACAGCGTAGGAGACCGATCCATCGGATCGGCGCCGGGTGCGCATGCTCGCCATGCGGCCGAGAATAGTCCTGAGTCAACAAAAGGCCTATCCTTGTCAACAAGGAGGCCCATAACAGCAGGTCAGAGGGTGGGCAAGGGGGGAGTTGAACCCCCACGTCCTTTCGGACACACGGACCTGAACCGTGCGCGTCTGCCATTTCGCCACTTGCCCTGGCT
>JBDTAR010000169.1:0-2999 GCA_039924545.1 Nakamurella sp.
GGTCGACCAGTCGTTCTCGAACAGCTCGTGGACACTTGCCACGGTGCTGTGGACCCGGGCGAGCAGCGGGTGCCCACCCCCGGCATAGCCGATGGCCGGCTCGAGGACCTCGGCCAGGGTCTTCGTCCCGTACTCACGAAGCAGGAGCAGCCAGGCGTCAACCATGACGAACGCTGCGAACTAACGCTGTCGGGAGTGTGTGCACAATGGTGAGCGGGGATATCGCAAGGTGCGAACGTCGTCATACATGCTGGGCTTCAGGAAGACGGAAGGACAGGTGCCGGTGGACGGGCCATTGATCGTGCAGTCGGATAAGACGCTGCTGCTGGAGATGGCGCACGCTGACGCGCACGCGGCGCGAGCGGCGATCGCACCGTTCGCCGAACTCGAGCGCTCGCCGGAGCACGTGCACACGTATCGAATCACTCCGCTAGCACTGTGGAACGCACGTGCCGCCGGCTATGACGCCGAGCAGGTAGTCGACGCCTTAGTGCGCTGGTCGAGATTCCCTGTGCCGCAATCGCTTCTGGTCGATGTCGTCGATGTCATGTCGCGGTACGGGCGGCTCGTGTTGCAGTCTCATCCGGCGCATGGGCTCATCCTTTTCAGCCGCGATGCGGCCGTGCTCACGGAGATTTTGCGTAATAAAAAGGTCGCACCCATGCTCGGCGACCGCATCGACAAGGACACCGTGCTGGTGCACCCTTCCGAGCGTGGGCGGCTAAAGCAGGCGCTGCTCAAGGTGGGTTGGCCCGCAGAAGACGAAGCCGGATATGTCGACGGCAAGGCTCATGCGATCGCATTAGCTAACAACGGCTGGAAGCTACGCGACTACCAACTGGACGCGGCTGAAGGGTTCTGGCAGGGCGGGTCCGGCGTGGTCGTGCTGCCGTGCGGCGCCGGAAAGACGCTGGTAGGCGTCGCCGCGATGGTGAAAGCCCAGGCCACCACCCTGATCCTGGTGACCAACACGGTCGCCGGGCACCAGTGGCGGCGAGAACTTTTGGCGCGCACATCGTTGACGGAAGACGAGATCGGCGAATACTCCGGGGATCGGAAGGAGATTCGGCCCGTCACGATCGCCACATATCAGGTGCTGATCCGGCGGCAGGGCGGCGAATACCGGCACCTTTCGCTGCTGGATTCACACGACTGGGGACTGATCATCTACGACGAGGTGCACCTGCTGCCCGCTCCAGTTTTCAGGATGACGGCGGATCTGCAGTCCCGCCGCCGCCTAGGGCTGACGGCGACCCTCGTGCGGGAAGACGGACGCGAGACAGACGTGTTCTCGCTGATCGGCCCAAAGCGGTACGACGCGCCTTGGAAGGATATTGAGGCACAGGGCTGGATCGCGCCGGCAGACTGCACGGAAGTTCGCGTCACGATGACTCAGGCCGAGCGGATGACGTACGCGGTCGCCGAGCCGTCGGAGCAGTATCGGATGGCGTCGACCGCGCATTCGAAGATTGCCGTTGCATGCGAGATCGTGCGGCGACATGCCGGTGAGCCGACATTGGTCATCGGGGCCTATCTGAGTCAATTGGACGAAATCGGCGCTGCGCTCGATGCACCGGTGTTGCAGGGCTCCACTCGAAATTCGGAGCGGGAACGGCTATTCGATGCGTTCCGCGCAGGCGAAATCCCGGTACTGGTCGTATCGAAAATTGCCAACTTCGCCATCGACCTTCCCGAGGCTTCGGTGGCAATCCAACTGTCCGGCACATTCGGCTCACGCCAGGAGGAGGCACAGCGGCTCGGCCGGGTTACCCGGCCCAAGCACGACGGCCGTCAGGCCCACTTCTACACGGTGGTGTCGCGCGACACAGTCGACACCGACTACGCCGCGCATCGGCAGCGCTTCCTGGCCGAACAAGGCTATGCCTACCGCATTATCGACGCGGACGACATTCTCGGCCCAGCACTACCAGACCCAGAAACGCCGGTCTGACAGGGCTGGCCGGCACGCGCTCACCGCACTACGACGTCCGCTGATTGGGGTGAGGACGTGCCTCGCGGCGACCTCCGGCATGCGCTTCGGAAAAACGGCACCCGAACCCACAAAACAGTCTGATGTCTCGCGAATGAGAAAACCTGATCCTGCTAGAAATACGTGCGGACCGCGCCGATGACCCGCGGGTCCGCAGCGTCCGCGTCGTCGATAACTGGAATCGTCGTCCACTTGTCGAACGCGGTGCACGGGTGGGAAATGCCCATGCGCACGACCTCTCCCAGTGCCAAGTTCGAATCTGCGTCCAAAACGAGATAGCCGTGCTGATCGTTGACCGCGCTGACACACGAATTCGCCAGCGCGCGCTTCGCCGACTGGGCGTCGCGCCCACGAACGAGCTGCGGCACCGGTAAACCCATGTCGTAAGGCACGTCGCGGCGCCCGGCGTTCAGTAAGGCGAGCTCCGGCTCCGGCCGCGAGATAACCTGCGCCCAGACGTGCAACGCCGGCTTCAACGCCACACCAGTATCCCGGCCGAACGGTGAAAGGTGCGCGTATTCGCCGTCGTCATGGGTCAGGTAGCAACCCGAGCGCAGCACGATCCGCGCGCCCAAGTCACGCAAAGGGGCCCACTCGGCGGTCACGATATCAAAAAACGCACTGCCACCACCGGTCAATACGGGGTGGTCGGCTGGCTGCAGCAGGCCCTCATGTATAAGTGCGCGGAATGTGTCGGCGACTTCGCCACAAAAGCGAGTGACGATCGCCCGCCCTTCGGTGCCGTGTGATCCCTCCAGGGAGCCCTCCCACGCGGCGACCCCCGCCAAGCGCAGGTTCGGTGCGTCCCTGACGGCCCGAGCAGTCGCCACGCACTCAGTAAGCGTCCTGGAACCTGTCCGCGCGCCTGGGCCGCCACGGTCAACCAGCACATTCAACGGCCGAGTCGACCCTTCGTAGCCCCGTCGCGTCAGTGCGGCCGACTCGGGAGAGTCGACCCAAACGAAAATCTCCAACTCCGGGTCGTCGTTGAGCATCTGGGCGAATGACC
>JBDTAR010000170.1:0-19438 GCA_039924545.1 Nakamurella sp.
AGATGTTCAACCTGACCCCGATGCTCCGGCTCAATACCGAGGTCACCGAGGCCGCGCCAGACCCGGCTGGCGGGTGGAACGTGACCACCGCAGCCGGCACCGAGCACTACGAGCACCTCGTCATTGCCAGTGGGGTTTTCTCGCACCCATTTGTGCCGCACTACGAGGGAATGGACGAATTACTCAAGGCTGGCGGAACTGTCATGCCTGCCAGCGAATTGCACGATCTGGATCTGGTGCGCGACAAGCACGCGGTCGTTGTCGGCTACGGCAAGTCCGCTTGCGACGTCACTGTGGAAGTGGCGAAAGTAGCAAAGTCAACGACCGTGGTCGCCCGCTCGCTGATATGGAAAATGCCTCGCAAAATTGGGGGCTTGGTCAACTACAAATTCTTGATGCTGACCCGACTTGGCGAAGCCCTGTTCCCGTACCAGACCCGCAAGGGATTCGAAAAAGTGCTGCATGCCGGCGGCTCGAAGATGGCGAACGGCATGCTTGGCTCCATTGAAAAGGTCACCACGCGGCAGTTACGGCTGAAGAAGAACGGGCTCGTCCCGGGAGGTACGTTCGCAGACATTGCCCGCGCAACTGTCTCGTTGGCTTCGGAAGGATTCTTCGAGGCAGTCGACGCCGGCGACGTCACGGTACAGCGCGATACCGAGATCGTGCGATTCCTGGAAATGGACGGCAAGCCGCACGCTGAATTGACGTCCGGCGTGGTGATCCCAGCGGACATCGTTATCGCGGCGACTGGATGGTCCCAGGACATCCCGTTCCTGCCGGCTGAAGTGATGGACAAACTGTTGGACGAGAACGGTGATTATCTGCTCTATCAACAGATTTTCCCGATCAACGTCAAGGACTTGACCTTCGCCGGCTACAACTCCTCCTTCTTCTCGCCGCTGTCCGCAGAGACGTCCGCAATCTGGATCGGCTCGTATTTGGGCGGAAACCATCAGCCACCTGACCGCGAGACGATGCTGGCACAAACCCGAGAGCGCCTTGCCTGGATGCGCGAACGATCGCGCGGTCATCACGCTCGAGGCACAAACCTGATCCCGTTCTCGCTGCACAACATCGACGAGACCTTGTACGAGGTGGGCATCAACGTAGGGCGGATGACGCGAATCACCCAATGGCTCATGCCGCCGAACCCGCGCGCGTATCGGAAGATCACGCCGAAGCTAGCCAAGCGCATGGGCGTGGGCCGGTGACGGTATCCGGCCGTAGTCGCAGCTATGACGCTGTCGTCATCGGTGCCGGAATCAACGGCATGGTGGCCGCTGCCGAACTGGCGGGAGCCGGATGGCAGGTCGCGCTCGTTGACGAGCGGGCGCGGATCGGCGGATTCATCGACTCCGGCGAGTTGACGTTGCCCGGGTATGTTCACGACACTTTCTCCTCGTGGCATCCACTATTCGTCGGCGGCGGCGCGTACGCCGCGATCGGGGAGGACCTCCACCGGCATGGGTTGACCTACTGCAATACGGATGGCGCTGTGACCGCGGCCGTCTCCGAACGCGGGGTCGTCATTGCCCAACGTGACCCGGAGGCAACAGCCCAGTCGTTTCAAGACCCGAGAGACCGCGCCGCATACCGGCGCATGTTGGCCCAGTTGGATGGCTGGGCGCCCCAAGTGTTCGGAGCGCTTGGTGCCGAGTTGTCGTATCGGGATCTCGCCGGACTCGTCGTCGGTGGGTGGCGTGGCCACGGACACGCGGGCTTGGAGGAACTGGCCCGAGTCGGCCTGCAGAGCGGGCGCGCGTACGTTCGTGAGCGATTCAATGGCTGGGAAGTCGACCAGCTGTGGACGCCGTGGCTACTTCACGCGGGACTCGCACCGGACCACGCCTCAGGCGGGATCATGCTACCGGTCATGGCTGCGTCCATGCACGGGCTCGGGTTGCCGGTGGTGGCTGGCGGTGCGCGACAGTTTGTGCGTGCCTTCGAGAGTCTGCTGTCCGAACGTGGCGTGGAGATCTTCCTTGGCGAGCCGGCCGAGGCGATCACTGTGGTCGACGGCCGGTCCGACTGCGTGATCGTGGGTCAGAAAACCCTGGTCGCGCGGCGCGCTGTACTTGCTTCCACTGCCACGCGCCAACTCTACGAGGAGTTGCTGCCAGCTTCCGCAGTGACCGCGCAGGGCCGTGCTGCAGTCCATCGACACCGCCCCGGCCGCGGCGCCATGCAAATCCATCTGGCCCTCGACGCGCCGGTCCCGTGGACCGATGCTCGCCTTGCCCAGATCCCGTTGGTGCACGTCTCCAATGGTGCCGATTCCACCGGAATTGCGTGTGCCCAGGCAGAAGCGCAGCTTCTGCCTTCCCGGCCGACGGTCGTCGTCGGTCAACAGTACGTGCTCGATCCTGCTCGTGTTCCGGTCGGCAAGGCAGCACTGTGGCTGCAGCTGCAGGAGGTTCCGTTCGCACCCGTTGGTGATGCAGCGGGAACCATTGGTGTGGACGGCCTTTGGACCGATGAAGTCGTCGATGCCTACGTCGAGCGGGTGCTTATTGAGGTCGAGCAATACGCGCCAGGTTTGCGTTCGTTGGTGCGGAAGACTGTTGCGTTTTCGCCAGCGCGGCTGAGTGAAGAAAACCGGAATGCGGTGCGCGGCGACCCGTACGGAGGCGCCGTCGAGTTGGATCAGAACCTGCTCTGGCGCCCGGGCAGCCGCAATGGGCACTACACCGGTGTGCGCAACCTATTCCACATCGGCGCATTCACCCATCCCGGTCCAGGCTTGGGCGGCGGCTCAGGCCATATCGTGGCTCAGGAGCTCACTCGGCCGCCCGCGCTCAACCGCGCATGGGCGCGCGTCACATCGCGCTGACCAATCACAGCTGCCCCCGCGAAGGAGAGAAAGCGGTTCAGCCGTTGTTACTGGCGGACTCGGCCGTCACGAGAGCACTTTTGAACTTCTCGGGCCACGGTGTCGCACGGCCTGCCTCTGGAGCGGTGTGCACGATGACGACGCGTCCCGTCGCTGCTATCCCATGGGGGCCGGTGATTTCGAACTCGTATGTCATTGAGGTTCGACCGATAGCGGCAACATTGAGCTGGATTTCCACCTCGTCGCGGAACCATAGTCGCGAGTGGTATTCCGCCTCGTATTTCACCCGGGGTATCCGGTCGAACAGCTCGATGGAACCCAGCGATTCGAATAGCTCCGCTTCGGCCTGCTCGACCCAGCGAATTATCACCGAATGATGCTGGTGGCCGGAGGCATCAGTGTCGCGCCATTCCAACCGTCGATGTGTGGTGATCGTACGGAGCGCTGGGGGACGCTCGGATGATGTCATTGCTGTATGCCGGTGTCTTGCCGAAGTTTGTAGCGTTGCAGCTTGCCAGTGGCGGACTTGGGCAATTCGGTACGAAACTCCAAACTGCGGGGATACTGGTAGGGCGCGATCGAATTTTTGACGAAATTCTGGAGCTCGACCCGCTTGGCGTCGTCCCCGGATACGCCGTCGCGAAGCACGACCACAGCGTGCACGAGCTGCCCCCGCTCCTCGTTGGGAATGCCGATCACCGCGCACTCCAAAACATCCGGATGCTGCAGTAGCGCCTGTTCCACGCTCGGTGCGGCGATGTTGTAGCCCGACGAGATGATCATGTCGTCGTTGCGCGCCTGGTACCAGAAGTACCCGTCATCGTCGTGAATATATGTGTCGCCGGTAATGTTCCAGCCGTTTTCTACATAGTCCCGTTGGCGCGGGTCGTCCAGGTAACGGCATCCGGTTGGCCCGATGACGGCAAGGCGACCGACCTGGCCATTGGGGACCTCGTGGCCGTCGTTGTCCACCACCCTGGCCCGGTAGCCGGGCACGGCTCGGCCGGTGGCGCCGGGCCGGATGTCGTCATCTGATGCAGAAATGAAGACGTGCATCATCTCCGTACTCCCGATGCCATCAATGACGGACAATCCGGTGTGGTCGTGGATCTCCTGCCAGACCGCTCCCGGAAGATGTTCCCCGGCCGAGACGGCCCGTCGAAGTTTGCCCAGTATCGCTGCGCGGCCCGTGCGGACCATCGCGCGATAGCCGGTCGGTGCGGTGAACAGGATGGTGGTGCCCTTGTTCTCGATCGCGTCGGTAATGGCGTCTTGTGTGCCCCGTTCCATCAAGACCGCCGAGGCGCCGGCGCGCAGCGGGAACAGCAGCAAGCCGCCAAGACCGAAAGTGAAGCCGATGGGCGGAGTACCGGTGAAGACGTCGTCCTTGGTCGGTTTGAGGACGTACTTGGAGAACGTGTCGCAGACAGCTAACACGTCACGATGGAACTGCATGGTTGCTTTCGGGACACCGGTAGTGCCTGACGTGGGTGCTAGCAGTGCGACGTCGTCCGCTGCTGTCAGGACATCATCGAAATCGGCAGGCTTGGTCGCAGCCAACGCAATAAGATCGTCAGGTGTATCTCCGCCAAAATAGGCTGCAGTAACCCCCTCGGTTGCGGGAATCATCTCCTCATCCAGACGACGGTCACACAATACGATGCCCGATCTGGTGCGCTCGATGAGCGCCCGGATTTCGTGTGCTCGCAACAGCGGCATGGTGGCAACCACGACGCCGCCAGCCTTGAGTGCGCCGAACCAGCAGGCGGCCATCCACAGGTTATTGAACCCGCGCAGCAGCACACGCCCGCCCGGTATTAGGCCTAAGTCTTCCGTCAAGACATGCGCGATTTGGTTGGCGTGCCGCCGCAGGTCCCCGTACGTCCAAGTCTCGTCGCCGCTCGTCAGACAAGGCCGGTCCGCACCGAACTTCGCGATGGTGTCGTCGAGTAACACCGTCGCGCAGTTCAACCGATCCGGGTAGTCCAACTCGGGCAGCGTAAATTCGAGCCGCGGCCACTGGTCATGCGGCGGCAGATGATCCCTGCAGTAGGTATCGACATGCGCGGTGAAAGCCTCAGAATCAGCCATGGAAATCCTCCAAGAGTGCGACGAACTCACTATATGCAGCAAATATGACGCACGTCTACAACACGACGGGCCCCAGCTAAAAGGTCCGGGAACTTTCATGCTTGCCTAATCGAAAAGGCGGGTATCCATTTAAGCGCCAGTGATCTATCTACTGACTCGCTGCTAGTGGGAGGTGCATGTCAGGTGGGCGATCGCCATGAACGAATCGGTTCTGTCGGTTCGATGGTTCCGCGCTTCGAACGTGGCCCGAGCACGCCACACGAATGTTCCTACTCGGGGCGGGGAACACGAACCAGGATTTTGTAGGGTGCGGGCCTGCGTTGACGGCGCGTTGAAGTAGTCGCATGAATACCAGCCTGCGGCTGCGGGAATGAGGACGGTTGAAGCGGAACACGAACTCGTCGAGATAGTGCTCAGTTGTTCAACACTGCCCGATCCCTGGTAGGGGCCCTCGATCATGCGCTTCACGAAGGCGAAAAGTCGGCGCACTGCCGGCAATGACTTGTGTGCCAGCTTCTGTGAAGCAGAGGCGTTGAAAGGCTCGTGCGTATACCCGGCCAGAGACTCCGGGTAGGAGCGCCATCCATCGGTGGCAACGACAGCACCGGGAGTGATGTTGGCTTCCACGAAAGTCTTCAGTGAGTATGCCGAAGCATCGGGGATGACGCCCAGACGAGCCCGTACTGGACCGTCCGATGAACGTTTCGTCGACCTCGACCCGGCCAGCCAAAGGCGTGCCGGAGATCGCGCCCATGATTGAACGGAACTTAGCGAGCATCACCCACGCCGCTTGGTACGAGGAGATCGGCAAGATCCGCTGCCGGTGCGATGCCGGGACGCCGCTCTTACTCGCGACCGACAACCATGCCGTCTCGAACCACACCGTCAGCGGGGTCCTGGTCTTGTCGAAGATCGTCCTCGCCGTCACCGAAACACGTCTAAAGCAGCCCGAACAGCGATACCTGCCACCGTCGCGGCCAGCCATGAGGCTCTGGCAGTCCGGGCACCCAAACCCGTCCGGCCACCTGGAGGCCAGTCCAGATAGCCCAGGCACGCGGAATCTGTGCCGAACCACGACCTCAAGTCCGCAACATCCGCGGGATAATCCCGCCCTGAGACCAAGTCCTCGGCCGCAGGCACACCGGTACGCTCAACGACGACAAACACCACTTCATCGTGTTGGCCCATGCTCCCGGCTGTGGGGTTATCCCATTTTCGGTGTTTCTGGGTCTCCATGACACGCCAGCCTTGGCTGGTGGGATTTGGAGTGACGGAACATGACAATTGCTGACATGACGACGGCAACGAAGGGTAAAAGATCGGCGGTTTCGGCTCGGTCTGGCGAGGCCGCGACAATCGCCGAGTTGGTGCGGGCTGCTCGCGTTGACGACAGAGGACTCGCGCGTGGGGACCCGGGCGCGGATCGTGTTGGCCTGCCCGAAGCCGGGCGTGGTCTATTTGCGGGTGGCCCGCGAAATCGGAGTGACCCCGATGACGGTGACGAACGTGCGGCGCCGGTTTGCCGCCTGCCGCCTGGATGGTCTGGCCGACGAGCCGCGTCCGGGCCGCCCGCTCGGGACTCTCGCCGTCGACGATCGGCCGGATCCGGCGGCGGTTCCGACCTTAAACCCCACCTTCAGGACGGCTTCAAGCTATCGACGGATTCGATGTTCGTGAACAAGATCGTCGACGTTGTTGATTTGTATCTCAATCCGCCCCAGAAGGCGGTCGTGCTGTGTGTCGACGAGTTGTGTCGGGCCGAGGCGCACCAATGTTCAGGGGAACAGTGTGTTTCCTCGACCCGCCCACCGAACCCGGCGTGCGTGTCTCCACGCAACGGGCTCTCCACGGACTGAAGCCAGTCGGTGTCCATCATGTGCCGGTCGTCGCCCAGGGCGTCAGGATGTTCGCAGCACGGTAGCATCACGGCTCTGGTCGCGGAGAAACGCACGGCCGGCTAATGGAGAACCAATTAAGAAAGTACCCGCGAGGTGAAGAGCGGTCACATCGCGGAATCGGACACTGCCGAGTAAGTCTTGTCGCGACGGTCCCACGATTACACCCGATCACTCAATTTCGCCGCTCTCTTTAACCAACATCCGTCGCCCAAGCACCGGTCCGCGATCGTGTAGAGGTTGAGACAGTTTCGCAGGTGGCGCGCTTGATTGCCGAACGCTCGTGAAGCGACCTACCTACCTATTGACACCTCAAGGAACAAGTGTTTAGTGTGATTGAACTCGCCGACGTCTGCGGTACCAGCTTGAGGAGATCATATGCGTAGTTTCAAGATAGTTTCCGGCCTCACCGCAGCGACCTGCGTCGCACTTGCTCTCAGTGCCTGCGCCGGGGGGAGCACGGGGAGTACCACGGCAGCGGCCGCAAGCAATTCGGCGTCGCCAGCGAGCAGTTCATCCGACGCCGCATCGAGCGCGTCAGCCGCGTCGAGCACCCCGGCAGAGTCTGGCGCCGCCAAGGAATGCACCGGCTCTGTTGGATTCATGGGTCCCATCACGGGCGGCGCCGCCTCAATCGGCGCCGAGCAATTGAACTTTACCCAACTCGCTGTCGACAACTTCAACACCAAGAGCGGCTCTACCTACAAGGTCGTGCAGGGCGACACACAGCTCGACCCCGGGCAGGCCAGCACGATCGGGCAGCAATTCGTCTCAAATAGCGCGATCTTCGGCGTGGTAGGACCCGCAGGAAGCCCTGGAGTTGATGCGGTAGGCCCGCCTTTTGGGAAGGCCGATATGGCGTTCATTAGCGCCTCTGCGACGGCCACCAAGCTCTCGGACGGCTCGTACCCAACATTCTTCCGGACCATCCCCAACGATTCCGTCCAGGGGCCGACCGATGCCGACTTCATCTCCGGAACACTCGGCGCAAAGAAGGTCGTCATCGTCGAGGAAAAGACTTCCTACGGCGAAGGTGTCGCAACGTCGGTGAAAGACGCGCTGGTCAAGAACGGGGTTTCAGTCACGGTAGTCCGGGTGTCGAAAGACCAGCCAGATTATTCTGCGATCGTCACCTCCGTTGCGAACGACACGGACGTCGTGTTCGTGACGTTCCAGATCGCTGCGAACAGCCAGGTGTTGGCGACGCAGTTGAAGCAGCAAGGCAAGAAGGCCGTCGTGTTCGGCTCCGATGGCTCGTTCTCCGAGGACTTCAAGACACCGGGTTCGTATGTATCGTCGTTCGCGCCCGATATTAACGGCATCCCTGCGGACGCCGAGATCATCAAGCAGTACGACGCCAAGTATGGCGCGTTTGGAACCACTTATGGCCCGCCCATCTACGTGGCTGCGCAGGCGCTCGTCGAAGCTGCGCAACGCGCTTGCGAAGCCGGCTCGATTACTCGGGCGGACGTCCTCGCCCAGGTGAAGCAGACCAAGATCGAGAACGCATTGACGGGCGGCACGATGAGCTTCACGGCGAAAGGTGATGTGGAGGGCGCCAAGTTCTACGTGTTCAAGATCAACGAATCCGGTAAGCCGGTATTCGTGAAATAGGCACCATCACGCCTCATATCACGAACGTCCGGCCTCGGAAGGCACCACGTTGAACTATCTGACCCAACAGTTAGTAAATGGACTCACGCTAGGCAGTGTCTATGCGCTGATCGCATTGGGCTACACCCTCATCTATGGGGTGCTACAACTGCTGAACTTCGCTCATGGCGACGTATACATGGTCGGGTCGTTCGCAGGCTATTTCACGATGATCGGCCTCGGGGGTCCCCAAAACCCAATGGTGCCGATCTGGGTGATGATCCTGCTCATGTTTCTGGCCGGCATGGTGGTGAGCGGCGGTCTCGGCGTCATGATCGAAAAATTCGCCTATCGCCCACTCCGCTCATCACCACGCATCACCTCGCTCATCAGCGCACTGGGCGTCTCTCTCTTCTTGGAAAGTGCCGTACTACTGCTCTTCGGCCCGAAAATCCGCAACTACGACACCACTGATTACATTCCGATTGGCACCGGCATCCATATCGGAGGCGTCACGATTGAGCCAATGCGGATTTTACTCATCGTGATATCGGCCGTTCTCATGGTCGTGCTAATACTGGTGGTCAACAAAACCCGGCTCGGTCGCGGAATGCGGGCCGTGGCCTATGACAGTGATGCCGCTGTCATGATGGGGGTTGACGTCAATCGAGTCATCATGCTGACATTCTTGATTGCGTCCGCGCTCGCCGGTGCCGCTGGCGTCATGGTGGGGCTCGTTTACTTCACGATCAACAATTACATGGGATTCCTCGCAGGGCTCAAGGCGTTCGCCGCCGCGGTAGTCGGCGGCATCGGGTCAATACCGGGCGCCGTACTGGGCGGACTGTTGATCGGATTCCTCGAGTCACTCGCAGCCGGTTACCTGTCGCCGAACTTCGCCAATGTCATCACATTTGCCGCGCTCATCGCGGTGATGCTTGTCAAACCCCGTGGTCTGCTGGGTCGATCTGCGATCGTGAAGGTGTGACCGCATGACGAACAAGCCTGACGACAGCGCTCCGCAGGGTGAGGCTCCGGCGAAGCCCGCAGCGAGTGACAGCCTCCATATCGGCACGGACGAGTGGGTCGCGCAGCATACGGATCGGCAGGAAGCCCGTCGTGGTGCGGTGGCCATGCTCGCCGTCGTGCGCAACCGGTTGCCCGCTCCCGTGCTGTGGGGTGTTCCGCTCATCCTATTGTTGCTGTTCCCCATGATGGCAAATGGGTATCTGCTGCGAGTCGGTGTCAACCTCGGACTGTTCTTGATGCTGTCGCTAGGACTCAACGTCGTCGTTGGCTACGCGGGACTTTTGGATCTCGGCTACGTGGCGTTCTACGGATTCGGCGCCTACTCATACGCACTGCTCTCTTCCAACCAGTTCGGCGTGCACCTGCCCACCTGGATCGCTGTCCCACTGGTGGTGATCGCGTCCGCCGTCCTCGGGCTGCTCGTCAGTCTGCCGTCGCGGCGCCTTCTCGGTGACTATCTGGCGATCGTGACGTTGTTCTTCGGTGAGGTTTTCCTTGAATTCCTGTCCGCCGGGGACACGATCAGTGTTCCGTGGGCCAAGGAGCCGGTTAATGTCACCGGCGGCGCCAACGGCATCGTGAGCGTCGACGGATGGTCGCTGTTCGGCTTCGAATTCAAGACGAACACCCCGTATTTCTACTTACTCGTCGTAACATGTTTCGCGCTCACATTCGGTCTGTATCGGATCAGCCGGTCGCGGGTCGGACGGGCATGGCGCGCCGTCGGCGACGACGCCTTGGCCGCGGAAGCCATGGCCATACCGGTCAAGCGGCTAAAGCTACTAGCGTTCGTCGTCGGTGCCGTCATCGCCGGACTGACCGGCACCATCTTCGCTGGCGTACAACTCGGTGTGTACCCGACCAGTTTCGACATGCCATTGTTGATCCTGCTGTATGCGGCCGTCATTCTTGGCGGCTCGGGTTCGCTCGCCGGTGCGATTCTCGGCGGCGCGGTGATGAGTCTGCTCCCCGAAGTGCTCCGGCAGCCCGAGATCGGCGAAGCGTTGTTCTTCGTTGTCCTCGTCATCGGGGTGTTCAAGGTGATGGGCGCCAAGCGCGGGGCAATCATGGCGGCCGCAACATTCGTCGTCGGATTGGTGATCAACGCCATCCTGGCGCTCTCGAAGGTACCCCATCTCGCGACCGACGATTGGGCCCAAAGTACCGTTGGCCACGTCATCGGACCGTGGTTGTTCGTACCGGCCGACAGAATGCTGTGGGGCAATATCGGGTTCGTCGTGCTAATTGTCGCCATTGCGACCATCAACCGAATCCCGCGCCGGGTAAGGGCTTTATTTATTCCGTTGCTACTGTGGCTCGCCATCTTCGTGTGGATGGTTCGTCTGTCCCCGGAGGCGAGTCTGACGCGCCAAATGGTCATCGGCGGTGTGCTTATCGTCTTCATGATCGCGCGACCACAGGGCATTTTCGGAAAGCAACGGGTGGACATCGTATGAGTGCAATCATCGAGCCCGATTCCCGGCGTCCGATCCTTGAGCTGTCGCAGATCACTAAGTCGTTTGGCGGACTGCGCAGCCTCGACGGCATCGATTTATCCGTACATGAGGGAGAGGTTGTCAGCATCATCGGACCGAATGGGGCCGGCAAGACGACCCTATTCAACGTCATGACGGGCGTGTATCAGCCCGATTCCGGCGAGATCCTATTCGACGGAAAATCGCTGCTCGGACTGTCGCCGAACGCGGTGACCACTCGTGGTGTCGCACGGACGTTCCAGACGATCCGCCTGTTCCTCAACATGTCCGTCATCGATAATGTGATGGCCGCGATGTACAGCAAGACAAAAGCTGGTCTATGGCGATCGGCACTGGGCACCAGAGGCGCACGTCGCGAAGAGCAGGCCAGTCGGGAGAAAGCGGAGGAGCTGCTCTCGTTCTTCGGCTCGCGCCTGATGGGCTATCGCTGGGATCAGATGGCCTACTCGCTGTCTTATGCCAATCGCCGCCGGCTGGAAATCGCGCGAGCCATGGCGACCGGAGCGCGGGTGCTGCTGCTGGACGAACCGGCGGCGGGAATGAACCCTGCGGAGACACATGAGATCACCGACGTCGTCGGTCGGCTTCGTGAGGAGCGAGGCTACACGATCGTGGTCATCGAACACGATATGCACGTTGTCGAACGAATCAGCGATCGCGTGGTCGCGTTGGATCATGGGATCAAGATCGCGGACGGAAACTTTCATGACGTCGCGACTCACCCGGAGGTCGTCGAGGCCTACTTGGGTCGTAGTACGGCGGCACAGCAAAAGTCGGGGAACAGTCTCCCCGACGCGGGTCGAACCGATGAAATGCGTCTGGCGACGCAACAGAGCCCGGCAGCCATGGAACAGAGCGGCGACCGGCCACCCGCGCTACTGCAACTCGCCGATATCAACACGTTCTACGGTCCGGTGCACATCTTGCAGGACGTCAACTTGGAAGTCGGCGCCAGCGAACTTGTCTGTCTACTTGGGGGCAACGCTTGCGGTAAGTCCACGACTTTGAAGACGATCCTGGGGTTGGTAAAACCTAAATCCGGCACGATCTACTTCAAGGGCAAGGACATCACCGATTGGTCACCCGCCCAGCGAATCGCCGCGGGGATCTCCGTCGTTCCGGAGAATCGGCGACTGTTCGCACCGATGACGGTGCACGAGAACCTGGTTATGGGCGCGTACGTGTACGGCGAGGCTCGCAAAGAGGACCTCGATCGCGTCTACACGCTGTTTCCACGGCTGGCGGAGCGACGAAAGCAGCTCGCCGGAACCATGTCCGGTGGCGAACAACAGATGGTGGCGGTCGGCCGCGCGCTGATCTCGCACCCCACGCTGCTGCTCATGGATGAGCCGTCGATGGGGCTTTCCCCCCGGCTGGTCGAGCAGAGCTTCGAAATCATCGAAAGCCTGCACGCAGAAGGTATCTCGATGCTCATGATCGAGCAGAATGCCAACGTGGCGCTCAGCGTCGCAGACCGTGGGTACGTGCTACAGACCGGGCGAATCGTCCTCTCCGGACTCGCTGCGCAGCTCGCCCAACACGATGAGTTGCGTCGCGCCTACCTCGGCCGCTAGGGCCGCTGACGATTCGCGCGCAGCCCTGCGGGCGGCTATCAACAGGCTCGCCTAGTCACACATAAGAAGGGTGTTCCATGATTATCGACTTGAGGTCGGATACCAAAACGCTGCCGACGCAGGGGATGCTGTCGGCCATCGCCAATGCGCGGCTGGGTGATGACCAGGAGCATGAAGATTTCGAAACCACCGCGTTGCAGGACGAGATCAAGAGGATGTTGGGTCTCGACTTCGCTATTTTCCTGCCCAGCGCGACGATGGCCAACCAGATTGCATTGATGTGCCAGGTCAGCCGCGGCGAAGAAGTGATCGCCGACGAGTTCAGTCACATTTTCCGTTACGAGGGCGGCGGCGCCGCGTATCTTGCCGGGGCGACCACCCGCGGCGTCACAACGGTCGACGGGGTGTTGGAAGTCGATCAAATCCGCGAGATTGTCACGACCCAGACGTCGGAGCACATTCGGCGCACCGCGCTGATCTCCGTTGAGAACACGCACAACACGTCCGGTAGCACCGCGTGGCCGATGGATCGCCTGGATGCACTGATGGCTTACGCGCGCGACGTTGGCATGCCGGTGCACATCGACGGCTCCCGGCTGTTCAATGCCGCGGCTTTCCATCAGGAGTCACCTGCGCGCCTGGTGCAGGGAGCATCCAGCGTCACGCTGTGCTTCTCGAAGGGCCTCGGGTGCCCGGCTGGCGCAATGCTGGCGGGGCGCAGTGACCAGTTGCACGAAGCGCCGGTTTTCCGACAGATGATGGGTGGCTCACTGCGACAGTCGGGCATCCTTGCCGCTGCGGCGCGCTATGCGCTCCAGCACAACGTCGACCGGCTGGCCGATGATCATGCCAACGCGGAGCTGCTGCGTAACCGACTGGCTGACGCCGGAATGCCGGTAGTGCGTCACCCGCGTTCCACGAACTTCGTGTTCCTCGATGTGGCGTCGCTCGGCATCAGCGGTGAACAGGCGCGTGCACTGCTCGCCGAGGCAGGGGTGAAATGGTCTGCGGGTCGATCGGCGTCGTTGCTGCGCGCCGTACCACACCTGGGCGTCACGACCGATGACATCGTGCTCGCGGCTCAGCGCACTATCGCTGCGCTGCAGGCTGACTCCAGCTGAGCAACCGCCTCGCCCCATTGCTGCTACCCGGCCCACCTGGCCGGGCTACTTCCAGCAAACCATCGTTGCTGGAAACAGTCCGGCCAGGTGGCGAACCGATAGAAATCGGGTATGACGGGCCGCACTACCGTCGTGCTACGCGTCGGACTGAGGAACCGTCCACGTCGCGCGCGGGCCCTCCGGGTCATCCGCTATGCCGTCGAATGCTGCCTGTCCGTCGGGTAGGTATGCGCCAGCCGGGGTGCCTTCCGGAACGAAAAACCCGATCTCCCGCAGCCGGCCGGAGCCAGTGTTGTCGACCTGGTGCAAAATGCGCGCTGGCAGCCGGTAGCAGCTCCCGCGTTCAACGATGATGTCTTCACCGTGAATATGAACGACCGCGGTGCCCTCGAGAATGCAGATGACCTCGTCATACAGGTGGTAATGCACCGGGGCGGCGGGGCCGGGCGGCACGTTGCCAAGGAACAGCGTTCCGATATCAAACCCTGAGGATCGGTCGAGCAGCACCTGGAAGTCACGACCACCGGTCGCTTCCCCGGATGCTGCCTCTTCGAAGCTGCGAACTCGGAAGGGCGAGTGTGCTGCCGCTGTTTCGTCATGCGGGATGATCTGTACCCGCATGAGCTCCAGGCTCGGTGTACGGGCCGTGACGCGGAATTCGCATCTCGGTGGCAGCGATACGCCACACAGTGGAGTGAGTGGCCGCTCGTCAGTGCCGCAAATGATGCTTCCGGAGCCGCTAATGACGAATAGCACTTCCTGATGGTCGCCCACTTGTTGCGCACTACCTGTCCCGGAGGCCGAAAGCAGCGTTTGGATGAGCGTGCACGAGTCGCCCTTCAGGCTCATCGTTTGGCGTTCGAGCGTCGTGTCACCGGTTGCAGCGCCGGACAAGAAATCTACTGACGGGAGTGCAAATGCCGATCCCATGGGCCGCTACTCGCTTTCGACCGTCAAGCTGATCTCGGTTCCAGCGAGCGCTCGTGACACCGGGCAGGTGTCCTTTGCTTTCGTGGCCAGTTCCTTGAAAAGTGTGGGATCGAGGCCGTCCCCGTGTCCGCTGACTGTCAGATCGATGCGGGTAATGGAGAATCCGGTTTCGGTCTGCTCCAGCTGCACCATCGCTTTTGCGTGGACTCCGGCATTGGTGATGCCTGCACCTTCCAATAGGTCGCCGAAGGACATAGCGAAGCACCCGGCCAGCCCTGCGCCGATCAGTTCCTCGGGGTTGGTGCCGGCCGGCGTGCCATCTTCAGTCCGGGATTTGAGCGAATAGGGTGCCTGCATGGCTCCGCTACCCAGGCTGATTTGGCCAATCCCGGTTGGAACCGGGCCCGTCCACTGTGCTGACGCGCGACGACGAATTTTGATACCCATACGGTTTGCACCCTTCCCTGGTGTTCTTGATTTTCGTAGCTCTCCTGGAAAACAATATTTTGCCGCGTGCGGGCGACGGAAAGCGGCCACGTGTGGCCACTGATCTAGCGGCAGTTACTCAGGCGCTGAAATACTCGCCGAGCGCCGCAATGCACGCATCCATATCGGTCATGTTGTTGTAGTAGTGGACTGCCAACCGAACCACGTCACCGCGAGGGCTGGCCGAGATGTTCCGCGAAGCGAGGAATTCACCGAGGGCTTCGGCGTCATCGGCGCGCACCGCCACCTGCGGACCGCGGAGTTGTGGGTCGATCGGTGAGTACAGACTCACGCCCATCTCCTGCAGCCGGTCGGTCAGGTATTGCGTCAGGCCTGCGGCGTGGTCCCACACCTCCGCGGGGTCGAGGGTCGCGAGCAGCTGCAGGCCGGCTTTCGTCGCATACGCTGACGGCACGGAGGCAGTTCCGGACTCCATCCGGCGCGCCTCTGGTGGGAAATCAGTCAAGGTGGGGTCGAAGTCGAATGGATTGGTGCGGCCGAACCACCCTGTGAGGCTGGGGTTGATCTCGTCAGTTACCCCGCCACGGATGTAGAGGAAAGCCATCCCAGCCAGCCCGAGCATGTACTTCAGGCTCCCGGCGACCAGATAGTCGCAGTCCAGCGTCCGCACATCGATCGGCAGCACTCCGGCACCCTGGTACGCGTCGATGAACACACGCGCCCCGTTCGATCGCGCGATCTTCGCGACCTCGGCCACGGGCAGCCGCGCGCCGTTTTTATAGCTGACCGATGGCACCGACACCAAGGCGGTTTCGGGGGTGATCAAACGTTCGTACTCGTCAGCAGACACGAATCCGTCATCCTCCGGCGCATACGTCACCACCGCGCCGTTCTTCTCCTGCCCCCGCCACACCTGGCCGACGGAAGGAAACTCCATTTCCGTGGAGACAATGCCCGTTCGTTTCCGAAAGGAGAGCGTGGAGGCTACTTGGTAGGCGCCGATTGTTGCACTTGGCATGATCGCGATCTCGTCTCGTGACGCGTGGATCATCGCCGCAAACAACGTCCGCGCCTCTTCCCACACTTCAGCCCAGCGACCCCACGGAGCGCCGTGGCGGCGGATCGACTCGAGCATTTCTTGCATCGAGGCGTCGACTTCGTTTGACAGCGCTCCCTGACTGCAATTCGCTAAGTGGACAATATTGTCCAGCATTGGGAAATGCGTGCGGAATTGCTCACTCGTTTGCGTGCTCATACTCGACTCTTTCTAGTCTTCATGGATAAATTGTCGGCCGTAACGTCGCTGCGGTGCATTACCGTCGGGGTCCGATATGCTTACTTTCGGTGAGCTTCACGGCGGCAGCGCCCGGCTTGCTTTGTACCGTAAAACGTCAGTCGCTATACGAAGAGGGACGCCTTGGTGCAGCGCGCAAGCTCGAAGGCTCGGCCATCGGCTGCACCGCCAACCGGGCGATCCGCCGCCATGGGTGCACGTATCCGGGCGTTGCGTACAGATCGGAAACTGAGCGTTCGTCACATGGCGACGCTGGCCGGCTTGTCTGCGGCAATGATTTCGCAGGTCGAGCGTGGTTTGAATGATCCGAGCCTGGAAAGCGCTCGGCGGATTGCGCAAGTGTTGGATGTGCCGTTGTTCGACCTGTTTCGCGGTGCGACCGAGCATGAAACGATCGTTGCGCGCAGCGCAGACCGGCCGGAAATCGCCACCGCACAGCGTGACTGGACCGTCCGGCGCCTCGCGCCGCTGAATCCCGCCATCGAACTTCTGGAGGGAGAACTCGGACCGGGCGCGGTATCGTCTGACGCGCCGCGGGGGCATCCGTCTAGCGAGGTCATTCTGGTTCTCGCAGGCACGCTGCAACTGGAGGTAGACGGGGTCACCTATCTGCTGCACGAAGGCGACTCGTCGTCCTACAGTTCGACTCTTCCGCATCGGTTCGTCAACCCATTCGAACTGCCAACGCGCTTTTTGATGGCCATCTCGCCGCCAAGCTACTAGGCAGTATCTGGCACCGTGTGCGCCAATGCCTTCCGCCAGCAGTGCCAGCGCCGTCATCTTTGCCGACCCCCGCGCTCGAGCCTGCGCCGGATTCATTGCTGGGCCGACGTCTTTTGTCACGCCCCGTCGTGCCAGAATTATTGTCACCTCCTCGCTGCAATCTGTGGTCGTCGCCCGTATCCGAGCGGCTTTGCTGCGACGAACAATCACCTCATTGACATGACGCTGTCCGCGGGAGGCACTGTTCAATCCTATTGAACATGGTGGAAGAATGTCCGCTAAATGTCAATGGCTCGATGAGAGGTTGCATCCCGTTGTCACCGGTTCGGTCAGCCGGTGAGGTTGAGTAATTGTCACAGTGTGCGTGGTGCATAAGCCGTCAAGCGGTGCCTGTCGGATCGCATGAGCGTCGTACGTACGCAGGTAACGCTGCGCGCAAGCACCAGCGCTTCCGGGCCACTGCCGGTGCCGGGAACTTGCACCGTGGAGAATACGCACGGATATTCGACCGAAGTCCCGCGAATTTCGAAGTCAACGCGAAAGTATTGCAGCTTGGGTATTGGACGCGCAGTTCATGTCGCTGGCGGGTACGGCCAGGTAGGCCAGTGGCCGGGGAAGGTCACCCCTCCCCGGCCGCTGGCCTACTGTTACGCAGCCCGTGAAGGGCAGCTACCTACCGCAGTCCGGCGATGGTGCGTACCTGGATGAGGGCGCCTAGCACGACGTTGTCAAGGCCGCCGAGAGCGGTCACAGACCCGATACCGTCAGCGGCTTTTGCCACCAGCTGCGCGATCGGCGCGGGCAGCTTTTGGCTGTCCGACACCGGTAGCAGGAGCCCACCTGTAACACCCACGAGCGGGCCTGCTGAAAGTGCATCTGCGAAGTCGTGCTGCCCGTTCACCAGGTAGACCGGGATGGCACCGGGGCCCGCAGCGAACACCTCGGGGGCGATGCTAAGCGCAAGCGTGGCCAGTGAAGCCGCCGTTCCATACCGGCCTTCGCTGCCAGAACCGGCGATGCGTTTGACGGTGATACCGGACGCGGCAAGGTGCGCCGCAACGGCTGCCGAGACCCGATCAGTTCCACCCAGAATGACGACCTGTTTCACGCCGAGCTTGCTGATCGCGGCCTGCACAGTGCCCGGCAGGGTTGCCGCCGCTGCGGATGTCGCATACCGGTCCGGCCCGGCAACCTGCACCACGTTGACCTTTACCCCGGAAGTTTCCGACAGCGCAGCCGCTAGATTGTTGATAATTTTTATGACCGGTTGGGGGGTTAAGCCCATCACGTAGATTGTTCCGACAGACGTACCCGCTTGGGATGCGTTGAACGTCGGGTATAGGTTCTTGATAGCGTCCACGGTGCTGCTCGGAAGCGATGAGCTCTGCGAGAGCAGGATGGGTCCATCTTTCAGGCCCGCAAGGTAGTTCGCGGACAGTGCGTCGAACCCGCTCTTGGCATCCTCACCATTCGCGATAACGATGTTCCCGCTGAAATGCCCGTCGGCAGCGACGAACTGCGCGGCGATCTGTGCGGCAGTGTCATACCTGTTGGTGCCCGCAACCCGTTCGGGTAGCGCCGGTGCGGTTACCACCGGTGCGGCTGCTGGTGGTTGCACACTACCGGTGCTAGTCGGAGGAGCCGCAGCCGTAACCCACGACGCATACAGGGTTGTGGGACCAGTGACGGTGTCGCTGGAGAAGTTCCATGCGGTTCCGGTTCCTGCGGTTCCTGTGAACCAGCCCTGGAACGTGAAGCCAGCCTTAGTGGGGTCAGCTGTTGGCGCAGTGACGAACTCGTTGGGCTTGACCTGCTGCGTGCTGTCGGCGCCGCCGTTTTGCGTATCAAGCGTGACCGTGTACGAAACTAGTTTCCAGATTGCGTACAGAGTTCCGGTCGCCGGCGAGGTATCGTCGACCATTCCCGCGCCGTCGGCAGAGTCGTTCCATCGAAGGACCGAATGTCTGTCTGGACTGGCCAGGCCGGGTTCACACTGGTGAGCGCCGCAGCGATCTGACCGACGGCGCCGTCGTTCGTGGTGAACGCCCGCGCGGTCGAGGCGCCAGTGGCGCCGTTACCATCCAGGTCGGCCACCTGAGTAACGCCGGTAGTCGCGTCTGACGGTGTGGTGATGGACTGACCGAATTGGTCTACTGCGCCGCCGATGGCTGCATCGCCACCTGCGCTGCCGCCAGTGCCCGCTGCCTGCGGCATCGAGCGAATGAAGGCGCCGCGCTGATCAGGCTCGGCACGTCGGACCCGCAAATAGTCCACCAGCACCTCACCCACGTCGACGGGCATCGGCAACACCAGGACGCTTCCACCCTTGCCGACCAGCCGCAAAGTCGGTGCCCGCCAGTCGATGTCGTCAAGGGTCAATCCGGCGACCTCGCCGACCCGCGCTCCCAGACA
>JBDTAR010000171.1:0-19024 GCA_039924545.1 Nakamurella sp.
GAACATGACCTTGCTCCTCTACTCCATCAGGGCTCAGCCGGAGCCGCCGATTGGCGCCGCTCCGGTACTTACCGATAACTTTGGGTAACCGCTTACTTGCTCATCGCGCCCGAACTCATCGCGCCCGAACTAATCGTGTCCGTACTCATCGCGCCATTGCTAATCGTGCGGACGTCCGATTAGCATCTGACATAAGGATAACCGATCCGGCGTTGGATTGTCACTGAGATTTTTCAGGAATGACGACGCATCAGTTTTCGGGCCAACGCCCCTTCGCGCATTGGAGAAGCCCATGGCCAAGACCAGCCCAGTAGGGCGGGCCGCGCCGAGCACGGCCCGCAAGCGTCAGCCGCCAGAGGTCCGCCGCGCCATGATCATTGATGCCGCGCGTGAAATCATTGCGGCGCAGGGCATGCATGCGACGACGATTCGCGATATCGCTTCTGCGGCGGGTGTGGCAGTCGGCACGGTGACGTACCACTTTTCTGGAATAGCCGAGGTACTAGCTGGCGTGCTGCAGGCCGAGATGGAGCAGTACTCGGCGCCGATCATGCAGGCCTCCGCTGAGGCGAGTTCGGGTATTGCCGGGCTCCGCACCTTAACCGACGGCCTGCTAGCCGACGGTGATCGCGCCACCGAGCATTGGAAACTATGGCTCGACTTTTGGACGTTGGCCGCGCACCTCCCGCACTACTCGGATTGGCAATCGCAGGAGGTGTACCGCGACCTACACGCGCTCGCCGCCGACCTTCTGACGCGTGGTTTCGACGACGGCTCGCTGCCCGGCGTGATCGACCCCGAGCGACAGGCAATCGAATACATCGCGCTGATGGACGGCCTGGTGATCCAGGCGTATTTGCCAGGCTCGCGGCTGACGAGCGTCCAGGCTCGCGCCCTCCTGGCCGGGTACGTCGACATGATGGCAGTCCCTCCTACCACCACTTGACACTCGCTTCGGTGCTCGCGCGCTAGCCCGCAGCTCGCCATCTCCGCCGCACCATCAACCACGTATGACGTTCCCCCCGTCAATCGTCACGTCTATCGGCGGAAGCGGCTTCTGCGCCGGGCCCCGTAGCACAGCGCCGGTCAGCAGCTCGAAATGCGAACCATGGCAGGGGCAGATCAGCTGGTCGCCCGCGGACATGACGGTGCAGCCCTGGTGGGTGCAGATCGCCGAGAACGCCCGCACATTACTGGATGTCGGCCTGGAAATAAACGCAGGCTTCCGGTCGATGGCGACCGAGACAAGCCCGCCAACGGGTAACTTTTCGAGCGGGATCAGCACCGTGGACAGGCCAGCGGCCGTACTCATGCCCGGGTCGAACGAACCACTGTTGGCGCATCCAGCCGCCGCGGCCATCCCGACGGCGCCAAGCCCGACTACGGCGCCCGCGCCGAGCACGTTCCTGCGCGACACCGTTCCGCCCGTCACGCCCCGAACGTCCTCCGCCATGCTGCCCACATTCCCTTCGTTGCTGTCCAGTGGCGGCTACCCAGTGGCAGCTCTGCAGGGCAATGCCGCGCCCCCGGCCCCGCACCTGTGCCACTCGACGTCCAGATCGCCACCCAGGTAGCGTTCCGACCATGGAACTTTCCGAATCCACTGCCATTGTGACCGGCGCCGCCTCCGGCCTGGGCGCCGCCACTGCCGCCGCCCTCATATCCGCAGGTGCGCGAGTGGTAGGCATCGACCTCGCCGCCGGTTGGGACAAGGCGCGCTCGGCAGCTGGGGCTCCCGGCAACGGCGCAGCCGCCGGTACGAGCGCAGCAGCCGGAGCCGTCGTTCCTGTGGAAGCAGACGTGACGAACGGTGACGATGTCGCACGGGCGATTGCCACGGCAACGAATGACGCATCCGCGCCGCTTCGGCTCGCCGTCAACTGCGCCGGGGTCGCCTGGGCGTCACGCATCCTCGGCCGGAAGGGTGTACACGATCTCGACCTTTTCCGAAACGTCGTGGGCATCAACTTGATCGGTACGTTCAACGTGCTTCGACTGGCTGCGGAGGCTATGTCGACCACTGACCCGGTGGATGAGTCCGGGCAGCGCGGACTCATTGTGAACACCGCGAGCGTGGCCGCGTACGACGGCCAGGTCGGCCAGATCGCGTACGCCGCATCCAAGGGGGGCATCGCCGCGATGACCCTGCCGGCAGCGCGAGACCTTGCTCAGCATGGCGTCCGCGTGATGGCGATCGCTCCGGGCATTATGGCGACGCCGATGATGGCGTCGATCACGGACGAGTTCCGGGACGCACTGGAGGCGACAGTCCCGTTCCCGGCAAGACTCGGCAGGCCGGAAGAGTATGCGGCGTTGGTGCTTTCGATCGTGGGTAACGACTACCTCAATGGCGAAGTGATCCGTCTGGACGGTTCGCTGCGGATGCCGCCGCGGTAGCGAACACTAGTGGTCGAGTCGGACTCGCCCGCGCATCGCGGCAAGAATCGCCGCCAGCACAGCTACCGCGGCGAGAAACCACGCTGCGGCCGAAAAGCCCCGCGTGACGAGGCTTCTGACGGTCGGATCCTCACCGGCGATAGCGCCGAAGACGAGCCCGGTCGCGGCCAGTCCCATCGCGGTGCCCACGCCGCGTGTCATGTTGAGGACGCCTGCCGCTATACCGGACTGATCGCTGGGCGCGGCCGCCATGATGGCCGCGTTGTTCGCAGGAGTGAAAAGCCCCATGCCTACGCCGAGTAGGACGAGTCCGGCTACGAACAGCGTCATAGTTGATTCGAAAATCGCGAGGTCAACAGATGCGGCTGTGGCAACCAGCATGCCGGTCACGGTGAGCGGGCGTGGCCCGATGCGATCGGCCCACCGCCCAGCCAGTGGCGCGGTAAGGCCCAGGGCCAAAGGCATCACTGTCAGGATCAGGCCCGCACGACCGGGCCCAATACCGAGCGCACGTTGCAGGTAGAACGGCACCACAAACAGCACACCGAACGTCACCAGGTAAGACAGCAACCCACTGGAAATGCCTGCGCTGAAAGGGATCCGACGAAATAGGGACAGCGGCAACATGGGCAAGGCGGCCCGGCTTTCCCGGACCAGGAACCAAGCCGCGAGCACCACCGCTCCGACGAGGAGAACAAGAATGAGCGGCGAAGCCCAGCCGACGTCGTTGCCGAGCGAGATCGCCGCAAGCAGCGCAACCACGAACGGAAAAAACAGCGCGAGTCCGGTCCAGTCAAACCCGCGGCCACGCATCAGGTTTTGCGAACGCGGAATGAAGAGCCAGCCCAAAACCACACCAGCAATTCCGATCGGCACATTCACCCAGAAAATCCAACGCCAACCACCGGCCGCCACAAGGAGGCCACCGACGGCCGGCCCGAGGGCGAGGCCCAACGCCTGCGCGGCACCCTGGATGCCAATGCCCCGGCCCAGCTTACTGCGAGGCATGGCTGCATAAATGATGGCGACGCTATTGGCCTGCAACATGGCGGCACCGATTGCTTGAACAGCGCGGAAGATATTGAGCGCCAAGAGGTTCGGGGCAAACCCACACAGCGCAGAGCCAAAGATGAAAACGCCGAACCCGTAGGTGTAGAGCAGTTTGCGGCCGACCTTGTCCGCGAGCCGACCGACCGGCGCAACGAGGCCGACGAGCACCAGGAGGTAGGTCAGCCCGACCCACGTAACTGTGCCGATGCTGGCGGAGAACTCCTCCTCCAATGCGGGGAAGGCGAGCGTGACGATCGAGGCATCAAGCTGGCCCATGAATGCGCCGATACAGACCGTGCCCACCACGAACCAGTGTGCGTAAGTGCTATTCCGGATAGCGGCGGGCCGGGCGGGCTCCTGCAGTAGTCGTCGCCAATCTGGCATGGGCCCATTGTTGCATCGTCCCGCACGGCCTAAACTTTGACGGTTGCACTGAAATATGCCTTCGCGCCAGGACCGGCACGCGGCGGTTGCGCGAAAGCCGGTCCCATACGAAGAGTAGGTGCGACTGTGGGTGCTAGCAGGCGAATGAGTTTGCGGAAGATCGGCGAAGGCCAGCACTCCGAAGAGTATGTGGTTGAAGCACCACCGCGCCGGACGACACCGGGTAACCGCAGCTCCGCGCCGACAGGAGGATTTGTCCCGGCGGCGCTAGTGCCCGCCGCTGATCTCCAGCCGCTCCGCCGCCGTCCCGTCGATACAGCCGATCCACTCGGCGGCCAAAGCATCCCGAGTGGCGTGGCGAACGTATTGCGCCGCCGCCGAGGCCAAGGGCAGCAACTAGCCGAGCCGACACGCGCGAGCATGTCCGACCAGTTCGGCGTCGACCTGTCCTCGGTCCGCATCCACAACGACGCAGAGTCGCATCATGTCGCCGACGCCGTCCAGTCCGTCGCCTTCACACACGGCAGCGACATCTACTTCAGCCGCGGACAGTACAACCCCGATTCCTCAGCGGGCCAACATCTCCTTGCGCACGAACTCGCCCACGTCACCAGCGCCGAGCCTGCGGGTTCGGGTCAGCACATAATCGGGCGCGCCAACGACCCCGCCGAAGCGGCGGCAGAGACAACTGCGAACAAGGTCGTGGCGCAACTACACCGGAGCTACCGGTCGCCAACAGCACCAGCGCCCGAGCAACTAGCGCCCACGGGAGACCAGTCCGTGGCGCGACAACTACGCCCTCAGCAAGACGAGACCGCCGTACGGCGTATGACGGTCAATAACACCAACTGGGCGGCAGCTACCAGCGCCACACATAGCGCCGGTGGGGGCGTGGGCGTCATCATTGTGAACGACGGTACGGCTCCGGTGGTGGTGAAGGCCGGCGAAGATTTCACCGAGGAGGCCGCGGTCGCGGCCAAACTGCTCAAGGATTCCGCTACCGGAATGCAAGACGGTTGGGGGTCAGGCACCCCAGAGGCTAGAACCGTCGGGGCGGCCGAAACCCCCAACATCGAGATAGCCCTTCGCGCTCACCTCTCCGCCAACCAGCTCGCCAGTAATAGGACGACGGGGTTCCTAGACGACCTCCACCAGAATAAGGGTGTGATGGTATTTGGATTTGCCGCTGGGCGGGAAATTCATGACGTCTTGACAAATGACCCGCAAGTTGAAGCTGACGGCAAGGGCAAATGGTCGGTAAAGCAGGACTCCGTGTCCTACAAGTTCATGACCGAACCCGGCCTGATGGGGACATTCGGGCGTGCATCGGCTCCGGATATTTTATTGGGCAACTCGGACCGTTTCGTCGGCAAGATCAACTTTGAAAATATAATGATTGACACGGCTACCAACTCGCTAAGTTTCATCGACAATGTCGAAGCCAACGACGGAGCCGTATTGAGAGATATGCCAAGTATTGGCATGACGGGAAAGGCTGGCTTTGATTTCTGGGCAAGTGGCGCGCTCGCCAAGCAATTGGCAAAGGGTCAGTTCGACTCAATCGCCGATGATTCAGTCACAAAAATAATTGATCATTACAAGTCCGTCTTGGGCCTCACGAAGGGGACTCCAGGAAGCGAAACGGACAAGAAAAAGAGCAAAAGGCTGAAGGCCGGAAGGGACACGGAAAAGGGATCACTCGAGGCAGCGTTGGAATCGAATAAGGCAAAGATGACATCATGGTTCGCACAGGGTTTGGCACGGGGCCGCGACGCGGTCCTGACTTCGCTCCGCGATCCGCTGGCTTTGACCGCATCAGTTTCGCCTGCCAAACGCGAAGAGGTCATGACCAGCATCCTTGCCCGCCGATTCTTCCTGAGCGGGATGTCAGCAGACGACGCATGGGCCGCGGCCGTTATCCAGGCTGGAAAAATGATGGCACAGCTGATGGCCCCGCAACAGGCCCCGCAACAGCCGCCGGTCCGGCCCAACGGCCCGATCCCGCAACAAGCCCCACAACACCCGCCAGTCCGGCCCAATGGTGCGCTACCTCAACAAGCCCCACAAAATCAGCCCCCGCAACGACCCCTGGCTAACGCCGGTGGTCTCCAGACCCCGCCACGGCCGCAAAATAACGCATACGGGGGCGGGCAGTAAACGCGGGCAGAGTAAACGTCAGCCAGACAGCACCGGGCTGCTCAAGCGCTCACCGAGTGATCACGACACCCCTGCGCCTCGCCAACTGGCCCGAGCCAGAGCCCACGCCCGCGTTCGCCATCAAACGGGGGCGCAGCAAGTGAGACAATAGACCCATGACACAGAAAATCGCGCGCACCAACCTCGGTCCACTGGCACAATTCCTCGGTCACTGGGAGGGGAATGTCGGCGTCGACATGTCGTACCACAATAAAGAGGACGAGACCACCGAGACAAGCTATTTCGAGAAGGCGCGGTTCACCCCGATTCCGCTCGTCGAGAACGGGCAGCAGACAATGCATGGCTTGAACTACGAGATGACCGCGTGGCGGCATGGCGAAGAGCACCTTGACCCGTTCCACGATGAGGTCGGCTACCTCCTGTGGGAACCGTCGACGTCGACCGTCATGCGCTGCTTTGCGGTACCGCGCGGGCTTGCCATCCTGGCTGGCGGCACTGCCACGCCGGAGTCAACGTCGTTGAAGTTCACGGCTGAGCCGGGCGATCCGACATTCGGCCTGTTGCAGAACAAGTATCTGGCGCAGCGGGCGAAGACCGGTGGTCATTTCGTCTCCGAGTTCACGATCAACGAGGACGGCGCTTTCAGCTACCACTCGGATCTGGAGATGACCCTCGCCGCGATCAACCAGACGATGCACCACACCGACCGCAACACGCTGCAGCGCACATCGCTGGACGTGACCTGGCCGGTCAAGCACTAAGCCCACGCTCCTCGCCTCGTGTTACTCAGCAGGGTCTAGAGCGCGCGCTGAGAAACACGAGGCGAGGGATTCGACGGTGGGCATCGCCGTCGGGTAATCCGACATCCATTGCCGCAGGCTCAATGTGGCGCGCACGTCATCTTCGTTGTACTCCAGGATCCGCTGCCTATTATGTATGACGCTTTCCTCTTCGTAGCCCGGAGCGTCAGCGGCGGGCGCCGAAGTGGCGATCTTGTACCAGGCCATGGAGTTCTCACCGCCGGGCTCCGGATCGCGCCACGCGAAGCCTGACACTGGCGCAACTACCTTCAGCCGAAGTGATCCCGGCACGATGAACAGCCGCTTCATTTCCGTGTATAGGTCGACCCACCGGGCCGAGCCACAAAATTCGGCTACCTCGGCGTGCGTCGGCATGCCAGGCGTATCCGGGAAGCGCGCTGGCGTTCCGTACAGCCAGCGCTCTTCCGCTTTGTGTGAATAGCAGTACGCGGCAAACGTGTGGCCCTGCGCCGCACACGCCGCCCGGAGGCCAGACAGGTACCGCCAGAATTCAACGAAATTGATTGCGGTAGAGGTAGTTTCGAGTGGCTGCCACGTCACGAATGGGCGATACCCTTGGTCGAACCCAGGCACTGCGAGACCCGTCAAGTAGGTGCCCCACAGGTAAGCGCCGTCGTCCAAATACGACTCCATGTCGATATCGAACTCCACATCGGCACGAACCACGTCGACCGCTTCGGTGCGCCGCACCATCGAGGCGCCCGCCATCATCGCGCGGGCTCGCACCTGCGCCTCGGCCGCGGGAATTCCGGTGAGAGGCAGCGCCGCCAGAACGGACGTATCCATCTGGGCCACGTCGTCGTAGGTGACCGCCCCGACGGACCGCAAAATATCAACATCGCCCCCGGCTACCAGCAGCGAGACATCGTGGGCTGCTTCCAGCTCCGGCCCGCATACCGTCCACCACGGGCACCTGCGACATTCCGAGATCCTCGATGGTTGCGCCAGCGCCTGGCGCCTATCGGCTGCGGCCTGCGCAACCTGAAGCCGGTCGACGAAGCGCTCGTCGTAGTCGGTCAGCACGCTCGCACCACTACTGCCAGCGCGACCAGTCCCGGCCCCACTATTCACGGCGTCCAGGCGATGCCATGCGATCACCGTGCCGTCGTCCCACGCCGCGTCCATGGACGATCCCCCGAAACCGATGATGCCGCCCCATGCTTCGCCAGAGGCGAGGCCGAGCTCCTGCAACAGCCGGAACGCATGTGCCAGCGCAAGCGCATCTCGATGGTGCGAGCGCAGCTTTTTGCGCGGGTCGACGTGGCTCGGGGCAAGCAGGGCAGTTCCGTCGCCGCGCTGCGCGGCCCAGGCAACCAGAATGTCCACCTCGGTGAGCCGGGCGCCATGCCCCGGGTCGGTAGTGCGGTGGCCACGGATCAGCACCGGAACGTACCCGCCGTCCGGCATTGCGAGCAGGAGATCGACCGTGGCGAAACGATTGTCGCCGGCGAGCCCGACTGACCATGCCACGGCTGGACGGGAGGAGTCAGTAGGGCGCCAGCCCTCGAAAAGCGTCATACCTATGGAGAGCCGGTCGTGGATGGCTCGTTTGTGGGCGGCGAGTGTGTCTAGGCGTAATTGCAACCCAGCATCCGGCGGTTGCATCCGCGACCTGTCAATATCCGGGTCGTGATCGAGGTGTATTCGCCTGCGGCACCGGGAGGTGGCTGCCATCCCTAGCCGCACTGACCGGGCTTCGTCGACGGAGCCGGCAGTCGGTAGTTCGGTCGGGGCGCTCACACGTCCACACTAGAGCCCCCGAGCCGTCTGTCCGGCTTCTGTGGAATGTTGAGGCGGCCGTTGTATGCGTAGAGGCGTGTCGTTGCCTAGGCTAGTGGTGTGGGAAAACGATCTGACGCGGCAGAGACGCGCACCGACAGCACGGCCCAGGCTAAGGCTGACCGCACGATAAGCAGCACGGCAAGCATCAAGGCCGACGCGAAATCGAGCACCAGAGCGGTACGAAAGGCCACGCAGCAGGCCGAAAAGGCTGCGCGCACGGCAGAGAAGGCTGCGCTCGCAGCCGACAAGCAGGCGCGTAAGGCCATCTCGGCCGACAGCAAGAGCCGCCGCGCGGAAGCAAAAGCCAGCGCCAAAGCGTCGAAGGCTGCGTCAAAGGCGAGCACGGCCGCGGTCAAGGCCAGCACCGCTGCGGCGGAGGCGGCCGCGACAAAGCCTGCACGGCTGATCACCAAATTGACTGATCCGAAGATGGCCAAACGGGCCATGTCGATCGGCAAGATCCTGGCGCCCGCGCTCGCTCCGGTGTTGTTGAAGGCGGCCGTCGGCTCCCGCGGGTTACTGGACGGGCAACGGGCTCGGAAGCTTGGCGTGCCGGTGGAAGATCTCGGTGCTTACCGGGGCCCGACCGGCCCGGCTGGCGCTCGCATCACCGGCCTGTCGGACGCGATTCGAGAGTTGGGCTCGCGCAAGGGAAACGATTTACAGGTCACCCGCTTTGCAGACGTTGCGAGTACGCGGCTGCGCGACCTGACGGCCGCAGTGCAGGCCTGTGCCTCAATGCCACGCCCGAAACGGAGCGAAGTACTGCATGCGGTTTCGCGCGAACTCGACGAGATCGATGCCGATCTGGTGACGCATCTCATGGCGCCGAGGTCCCGTCAGTAGTTCCAGATACAGTGGCGGCGTGACCATCGATCCTGCCATTTCTGGCGCGCAACCCTCGTCTAGCGCGCACTCTTCCACTACTGCAGTCGTCGCGCGACGCGGCTCGATGTTTCGTGGCCGTATCGGCCGTCTCGGCCGAATCGCAGTGGTGGCCGCTATCGGCGCCATGCTGTTCGGCCTGGGTGCTGGGGTCGCATCGGCACATGTGACGGTGAACCCCGGCGAAGTCGCGTCCGGATCCTGGGCGAAACTCACATTCCGGGTGCCCACCGAGTCGGCGACCGCCAGCACAGTGGCACTGCAGGTTCTGCTGCCGACTGATCATCCTTTCCCGAACGTGTCCGTGATGCCCGTGCCAGGCTGGGCCGTGACACCTTCTGTGAAGAAGCTCGACCCACCCGTCGTACAGGGCAAGTTCACGCTGACCGAGGCAACATCGTCGGTGACGTGGGCAGCGCAAGACGGCAACGGCATCGCGCCGGGTGAATTCCAGGAGTTCTCCATCTCGGTCGGCCCCATACCAGACGTGGCCTCGATGGTGCTGCCCGCGATCCAAACCTATTCCGACGGAAGCATTGTCGAGTGGAAAGGCGTCGCTGCGCCCGGAGCTGACACGCATTCGCTCGATCACCCGGCGCCGGTATTGACCATCACCAATGCCGCCGCGCCCGCAGATGCTCACGCTGCGCCGCCCGCGCCACCTGCGGCGGACACCACAGCGCAGATTCTCGGCGGCGCGGCACTTCTGATTGCCGCTATCGCGCTGGTATTCGCAGTGCTGAGCTGGCGTCGCGGTTCCACTGGTCGTACCAGGTATGACGCTTCCCTCGCCGCAAGCGGCGCTAACCCCGGCGGCACAGATGCCAGTACCGGCGCGCTCGGCGACGACGCTGCCAAGGAGCAGTAATGAGTGCCGGCGCTGGAAGCATCATCCGACGAGTCGGGGCTGCGCTCGCGGTCACCCTGCTGGTGGCATTGGGCGGACTCGCCGCAGCCACTCCCGCGCTGGCGCACAACGTGCTGGTGTCGTCGGATCCGGCAAATGGCTCGACCTTGGACACTGCGCCGACAGTGATGACGTTCACGTTCGACCAAGCGATCGAGAACTTCGATCCCGCGTTGAAGGTGTTCGGGCCGAACGGCAACGAGTTCACCACGGCGGCGCCGACGGTGCTGGGCAATGCCATTTCGGCGCCCATGACGGCAGGGCCTGCCGGTGAATACCGCGCCGCATACCGGATCGTGTCAGCGGATGGGCACCCGGTGACCGGACAGATCACGTTCACGCTGTCGGCCGCCGCGGCCGGTACCGCAGCTGGCACACCGACTGGCGCTGCCAATGCAGCACGCTCAACGGCGGCCAACTCCGACGCCGCGAATTCTGCCGCGGGCGGCGCGGATCAGCCGAAAGCCGGTGGCCTCGGCGTCTGGTTGTGGGTGATCATCGGCGTCGCCGTGGTGCTGATCGTCGTCGCGATGACGCTCGCTGTCCGAAAACCCCGCGACCAGCGCTAGATCGAACGCGCACGGCCGTCGGCAGCGGTTAGAAGTAGGTGCGTACGACGTCCACGACGGTGTCGCTCGCATTGACAATCGGTATCACGCGCCACCTGTCGAATGCCGTGCACGGATGGGAGATACCGAAGCACACCAGGTCGCCGGGACGCACCGGCAACCCGTCGGCGAGGTGCACGTAGCAGTGTTGGTCATCCATCTTCGGGACCGTAGCGTGGCCTCGGATATCGACAACGTCGCTGCTGCCGGAGTGACGGATCGCCAACGGAATGGGCATTCCCTCATCAATGGGCGCGTCTCGCTTTCCCATCCCGGCCAGCGCGAGGCCGAGTTCGGGCGCCGAGAGAATCTGGACCCAAATCTGAAGTGCAAGCTGAAGGTTTCCTTCGCGCGCAATCCGACTGTAGGCAGTCTTGTGCTCGTACACACCGTTGTCGTGGGTGATGGAGGAGCCACTGCGCAAAATCACCGTCGCACCTTGCTGATTCGCCCATTGGTCGCCGAGGTCGGACGCAACGAGGTCAAAGTATGCGCTGCCGCATGCCGTAACAATGGGGGCCGCCGGCAGTAGCCCCGAAGCAGCGAGGTCCTCTACCACCGTGCGCACCTTTGCGAAGAAGCTGCGCACGCCGTCCACATTCGTCAGGCCGCCTTCGTACCCATTGACGCCGACCAGACACACACCTTCGGTGGCGCTAATGGCCCCCGCCAGCGCGCGGGCCTGAGGCGCCGTTCGCACACCGGTGCGGCCACCGAAATACCCCACATCGAGTATGACGGGGAAGCCGTTGCGGGACAGGTGGTCTCGGCCTGCTTCCGCCGCGGCCTGCACCCCTTCGACCGAGTCGACGAACCAGGAAAACTCGAACGACGCGTCACGCGCCAGCTCGGCGGCAGCCCACGTGAGTGCGGTCGAATCCAGCACCTGATGTGCCAACATAATGCGCGAAATACCTGCCGCACGAGCAACTTTCGCCTGATGCATGGTGGCGACAGAAATACCCCAGGCGCCTGCGGCAATCTGCCGCTGGAATAGCTTCGGCGCGCAACACCATGGCGGACCACGAAATTGAGCCGTCGAAGAGCTGGTGTCGTTGCGCTACGAAGTCGGCGACAGAGGCGCTATCGCCTGCTGTCCACAACGCCTTATCGAACTGCGTTGACCCCGGAATCTTAATGAGCCACTCTCGATCATTAAGTATTACTGACCCTTCCTACCACCCGGAATTTATCCATGTCGCAGTATCACAGCGTCCCCTCGCCGAGTGGCAGCTGCGCAGAGCGAAGGCGACGGTTTCGCCCCGCACAGCTGCCACTGGGCGGACTGAACGGGAGTAACGCGCACTACGCAACGTCCTGCCGGGGCAGCACCACATCGCGGACGATGAGCTGCACCGCGGCGGCCACCGGCACGGCCAGGATCGCGCCGACCACACCCATCAGGGCACCTCCGACGACAATTGCGACAATCACTGCAGCAGAAGATATTTGGACGGTACGACGCATGACGCGGGGATACAGCCAATAGGCCTCGAAGAGGTGTTGGCCGACGTAGAACCCGGCGGCCACGATGCCCACGACCAGCGACTGGGTGAAGCCGAGCAGCGCTATTGATACGCCGATGATCACCGGTCCGACCACCGGCACAAAGTCCAGGACGAACGCCGCGGCACCGATTGCCAGTGGGTATGGCAGCCCGACTATCCAGGAGAACACTCCTGCGACTACACCTGCCTGCACGGCGATCATGGTCGCGCCGCCCAGATAACCGCCCATTTGGAGCACAACCTTGTCGCCGATGCCCCGTACCCGGGTGCGGCTCGACGCCGGCACCAGCCGATACGCGGCTTCGGTAATCCGAGGCAGGCCGGACAAGAAATACAGGGTCAAGACCAGCACAATGAGCAAATCCACTGCGATTCCGGCTGCGGTAAACACGCCGCTGGCAGCGCCCGGACCGATATCGGCGACGAGGTTGTTGATCTTTTGGATCAAGCCAAATCGGTCGTCCAACGAGCGCACCGTCGGGTCGGCCATCAACGATTCAAGTCGTTTCGGCAGCACCGCGATGAAAGCGGCTGCCTGGGAGACGATCGGTGGGATGATCGCGTAGATCGCGCCGCCCAGCAGCGCCAATAGGCCGAAGAACGTCACTGCGACTGCGCCGCCGCGACGCATCCCTCGGCGCATCAGAAACAGCACCACCGGGTCCAGGCCAATAGCCAGCACCACCGAGATCGCAAGCACCACAATGGTGCTCAGGATCGTCGACAGCGACAGGTATATCGCCCACGCCACTAGGAGCCCGAGCCCGGCGAGCAGACCGGTGCGGAACGGTGCTCCGATCACCCGCCGCGGCGTGGGATCGTTGGACCGCGTGTCAAGTGTCAAAACGGTAGGGATGACGGTGCCCTCGTCGGACGCACCGACCGCCGGAGTCTCGACCGCCGCAGAACCGGATGGCGGTTCGTGGCGTGAAACGCTGACCGGGGTATCGGAGGCAGCGGGCTCGCCAACCTCGAGGGGGACGTCATACTCGTTCGTTCCACCGCCACTGTCGCTCACCATGACGACCTCCCTCCCAGAACTTCAGCCCAAAAACGCCCGCCCCCGCGGCAGGCCCGAGTCCATAGCCAAACACATGTGCGCGAGGCGCCGTAAGGGGCGCGCGCACCTTATGATCAGTGAGCACTGTCAATTCCACACTATTTCGTCGCGAATTGCCCGAGTTTCCCGGTGATGGAACGACCGTCACCCCTTGCCCGCCAGGAGAATCAATGGCCCTGCGCCGTCGCCCACAGCTCGTTGCCGCCGGGGCTGCTGCCCTGCTGATCGCTACTACCGTGCTCACCGCATGTGGTTCGTCGACTAGCGCGGCCAAGGACAGCACATCATCGGACAGCGCTGCAGTAACAAGTGCGTCCATAAGCAGCGCGTCCATAAGCAGCGCGTCCACGGATAGCGGGTCTGCCACCAGTGCAGCACCGGACAGCTCGTCTAGCACCACGGCGTGCGAAGCAGGCAAGCTCGCTACCAAGGCGGCTGGCACGCTGACGATCGCCACCGACCAGCCGGTATATGAGCCGTGGTTCGTCGACAACAAGCCGGAGAGCGGCAAAGGCTTCGAGTCCGCGGTTGCCTATGCCGTGGCCGACAAATTGGGGTACGCCAAGGACAAGGTCACCTGGGTTCGCGCCGGCTTCGATGCGGTCGTATCGCCCGCGCCGAAGAACTTCGACTTCGATATCAACGAGTTCTCGATCACGCCGGAACGCTCCAAGGTGGTGGACTTCTCGACGGGCTATTACGACGTGACGCAGGCAATCGTCACCACTGTCGATTCGAAGATCGCTGGCGACACCACCATCGCGGAACTGAAAGGCGCCACGCTCGGCGCTCAGCTGGGCACTACGAGCCTGGCCGCGATCAATGACGTGATCAAGCCCACGAATAAGCCTGCCGTGTTCGGCACGAATGACGACGCGGTGAAGGCGTTGCAGAACGGCCAGATCGACGGGGTCGTCACCGATCTGCCCACCGCGTTCTACATGTCCAGCGCACAGCTGAAGAACGGGAAAGTTCTCGGTCAGCTGCCCGCTACCGGCAGCAGCGACGTAGAGCAGTTCGGCCTGCTCCTGGAGAAGGGTTCGTCGATCACGACGTGCGTGTCGGCGGCCGTCGACGCGCTGCGCAAGGACGGCACGCTGAAGGATCTCGCCACGCAGTGGCTGGACAAGGCCGGCGCCCCCGAACTCAAGTAAGAAGCAAGAAGATGGCCGACCGTACTTCCCGCGGCCATGCCGCTGGCCCGCCCCTGCCCGATGATCGGAACGCTGTGGATGGCAGTGCAGTGGACCCGGGTGCTGTGGATCGCAGTGCTGTGGATGGCAGTGCCGTGGATCGCAGTGCCGTGGACCCGGGTGCCGTGGTTCGCAGTGCTGTGGACAACTGGGTGCCGTCTCCGGTCCAGTTGGAACGCCTCGCCTACCGGCGCGCGCGCACTCGCAAATCGAGGCTAGCTGCGGCCGCATCTACGGTGGCGCTGGTCGTGATCGGCGCCCTCGTCGTGGTGAACACGCCGGGCTGGCCACAGTTCCGCGACTCGTTTTTCGACCTCTCCTACGGCTGGCAGGTTTTGCCGCAGATTGCCGAAGGCCTGTGGCTCAATGTTCGGCTGATGGTGGTGTGCGAGGCGGTCATCCTGGTCGTCGCGCTCGGAATCGCGCTATCGCGGACGTTGCGCGGTCCGGTGTTCTTCCCGGTGCGCGCGGCGGCGATCGCGTACACGGATCTTTTCCGCGGGCTGCCACTGATTCTGGTGCTGTATTTACTTGGTTTCGGCATGCCGTCGCTGCGGGTGGCGTGGCTGCCCTCGTCGGCACTGTTTTGGGGCTGCGTGGCGCTGATACTCACGTATTCCGCTTATGTCGCAGAGGTTTTCCGTGCCGGCATCGAGTCGGTGCATCCCTCGCAGCGGGCTGCCGCGCGGTCGCTGGGCCTGACGCACGGGCAGACCATGCGTCACGTCGTGGTGCCGCAGGCAGTGCGCCGGGTCATGCCGCCGCTCCTCAACGACCTCGTGTCACTGCAGAAGGACACTGGCCTCATCTCGATCCTCGGCGTTATTTATGACGCTGTCCTCAATGCACGCATTGCGCAGGCCGAGACGTTCAACTACACGCCGTACGTGGTGGCCGGGCTGCTGTTCGTGGCGCTGACGATCCCGATGACACGGTTCACGGATTGGGTCGCTCGCCGGCAGGGCTGGGCCGGTTCGGGGGGTGCCCTGTGAGCGAAGGTGGAGCGGGCGCGGTGCGTCGCGACGAAGGAGCAGCGGCGCGGGGAGCGACACCGGAACGAACCAATGAAACCGTTACGTTCCCCGACACAGGCGAGCCGCTGCTGCGGATTACTCACCTGCGCAAGGCATACGGGTCGAGTGTGGTTCTGAATGACCTCACCTTGGATGTGCCTGCGCACGAGTGCGTAGCGCTGATCGGCGCGTCCGGCTCGGGGAAGTCCACCCTGCTGCGCTGCATCAACCTCTTGGAGACGGTCGACGACGGACAGGTGTTCCTCGAAGGCCGCGACATTACCGATCCGCGGGTGGATGGCGATGCGGTCCGTACTCGGGTGGGCATTGTCTTCCAATCGTTCAACTTGTTCCCCCACATGAGCGTGCTGAGCAACATCACGCTCGCGCCACGCCGGGTCCACGACGTCTCGCGCGCTGACGCCGAGGAGCAGGCCATGGCGATGCTGGAGCGGGTGGGGCTTGCCAACAAGGCGAAGGCGCGGCCCGATGAGCTCTCCGGCGGTCAACAGCAGCGGGTGGCGATTGCCCGTGCTCTGGTCACGAAGCCCGTGCTGATGCTGTTCGACGAGGTCACCAGCGCGCTCGATCCCGAACTAGTCGGGGAGGTGTTGGAACTTCTCGCAGAGCTACGCGACGACGGTATGACGATGTTGGTGGCTACGCACGAAATGGGCTTTGCCCGACAAGTCGCCGACACAGTCGTGTTCCTCGACGGCGGCGAAATCGTAGAGTCGGGATCGCCTAATCAGGTCCTGGAACATCCCACGGATGAACGGACCCAGCGATTCCTGCGCCGCATCCTCGACGCCGGCCGCATGTAGCGGCGCCATCACGAGTGTGCATTACTCACACTTAATGACGAATAGTCGTGGGTGCTTGAACCACTGGGCGAACGCCAGGCCAGTCGTAAAGTGACGTTCATGCCGGAGCCTGAGCGTAGGACGCGAACACCTTTGCACGCAGATGCCCCGTCCATCCGCGCCTCAATGGCTTGAAAGACTGCGTTAGTCACCGGAGCGGCCAGTGGCATTGCCGAGGCCGTCGCACCATTCGCTGGTGACATCGATATTTTGGTCAACAATGCTGGCATCCAGCACGTTGAACCCGTCGAAACGTTCCCGATTGACACATTCGAGACGATCATCAAGATTATGCTCATCGCGCCGTTCGCACTGGCAAAGGATGTGCTTCCCGGCATGTATGAGCGAGGCTGGGGTCGGCTCGTACACATCTCTTCGGCACATGGCCGACGGGCGAGCGAATACAAGTCCGACTACGTCTCGTCTAAGCACGGGCTTGAGGGCTTGTCCAAAGTGCTTGCCCTTGAAGGCGCCGAGAAAGGCGTCACCAGGAGCTGTGTCAATCCTGGATACGTCCGTACTTCACTGGTGGAGGCGCAGATCGTCGATCAGGCCGCCGTGCATCACCTCCCTGAAGACGGGGCGGTGCGTCAGGTGATGCTCGCGTCGTTACCGATCAAGCGGCTGGTCGAGCCTGCGGAGGTCGGCGCCGCGGTGGCCTATCTGTGTGGCCCGGGCACTGATTCCATCACCGGATCCGATTTGGTGATGGACGGCGGGTGGGGTGCCCGCTGACTCAACAACCCGTCGCCGTCAATCGTGGCACCGTGGCGGCCATGCCGGTGCCGCGCGCATTCGCCTACTTATTGGACCTATCGGCTCGCGGCGCCGATCCGGTTGAGTTCGAACGACCGGTAGTAGAGGCCCGCGCTGAGGGGCTGCCGGCGAAAGATATTGAGGCGCTCGACAACGCGAAGCGAGTTGCCGTGGAGGTGCGGGCCCAGCTCGAGGCGCACCGTCGTCGCGAAGCACAATTGGCGGCTCTGTTCCAGACAGCATCAGATTTGGCCGCGCTGTCGAGTGTGGACGACGTGCTGGCCGCGATCGTTCAGCGCGCCCGGACACTACTCGCCCGGGATGCCACGTATCTCTGCCTCAACGTCGATGTCGAGGGCGACACGTACACGCGGGTGACGGACGGGTCGGTATCGGCCGCGTTTCAACAGCTTCGGTTGCCCATGGGCGCCGGGCTGGGCGGGATGGTCGCGGAGCAGTGGGTCCCCTTCCATTCCGCCAACTATTTGACCGATGAACGGGTCCGGCATACCGGTCCCATCGACAGCGCCGTCATCGAAGAGGGACTGGTGTCGATCATCGGGGTGCCACTCAAAACGGGGCACGCACGTCATCGGCGTTCTGTTCGCCGCGGCTCGGCGCGAGCGAGCCTTCAGCCGTGAGCAGGTGGCGCTGCTTGTCTCACTGGCTGCGCACGCCGCGGTGGCGTTGGACAACGCACGCCTGCTTGCCGAGACTCGGGCGGCATTGGATTCGTTGGAACGGGCCAACTCGTCCCTTCGTCAGCAGGGTCGCGACACCGAGCTCGCGGTACGCGCACACGACCGGCTCACCGAGATGGTGCTGCGCGTCGGTGGCACCTCCGACATCGCGGACGATCTATCCGAGCTCTTGCGGCACGGTACGGCTCAACCTGCCTGCGCCGCAGCAGCCGGCTTCCGGGCCCGGCGTCACTAGCGTTCCCGTGGTCGCCGGCTCCGAGGTGTTGGGCGAACTCGTCCTCACCCGCGCGGGCACTCCACGACCCGCCGACCTGCGGGTGTTGGAACGTGCCGCAATGGTCACCGCGCTGTTGCTGCTCTTCAGCCGCCAGGTGTTCGATGCTGCCAACCGTGGACGGAGAGATCTTCTAGAAGATTTATTGCTGGGCGCGACCCTTGCAGACGTCGAAACAGGCTCCCGCGCAGCCCATCTGAACGTAGATCTGAATGTTGACATGGTTTTGGTGGTGTGTGAGACACCTCGACTACGCGCAGACAGCGAGCAAGCTGCGGCATTCTTGGCGGCCCGGAAACAGGGGCTTGCTGCGCACATCAACGGCGTCCTGGTGATGTTGCTGCCCGGATCCGATGCCGGCGTGATCGCCCGCGAAGTTTCTACGGCTCTTGGCCGCACTCTTGGTGGGCCAGTTACTGCAGCGGGCCAGGCCGTCGGGCTCATCAACGGGCACTCCCCAGGACGGCGGCACTTTCCGCAGGCCTACGCCGCGGCCCGCAGCTGTCTGACGGCGATGCTGGCACTTGGCCGGGACGGACAACGTGCGACGATGGCCGACCTCGGGTTCGTCGGGGTGGTGCTCTCTGGTGGCGACTCCCGCAACGCCTTCGACACCGACACCCTCGGCACCGTATTGGATTATGACGCCGCACGCGGCACCGACC
>JBDTAR010000172.1:0-13227 GCA_039924545.1 Nakamurella sp.
CGCCGCGCCGGGATGTCCGTACAACGCGACAAGGGCACGGCCGGGGAACATTACTCGCCCGCCACCGGGTAACTCGATGCCCGCCGCATCATTTCGGGACGTCGGCGGCGCGGTCAACGGCGGGCTGGCCGGCACTGACGTTGCCGGAATCTGTGCCGCCGCCGTGTGCGCCGGTGGCAGGGTCATCAAAATCGGTGCGGTCGACGACATGTGTGCGTAGCTGGACGCAGTCCGTGCCGTTGTCGGTGTGGATCGCGCCGGCGGCATGGTCAGCGCGATGTCGGTAGTCGCAGGCGGAGTTGTCGGGCCCGACGGCTGCGTCTCGCTGGGCGCAGCAGAGTAATCAGCAGTGTGAGCAGCAGAAATTGAAGTCGCGGTGACGCGCGTGGTACTCCTGGGCGACGCACCGCTTGACATGCGGCTGGGCTCCGAAATCGAGTATGACGTGTCCGCTGTCGCGCGCATCGTCGCCTGACTTGAGGAGCTGAGCTCAGCTGTCGGCGTAGCCCGGGGCGACACTGCCGTACACGCCGCGAGCACGCCTGCCGTCACCGCCACTACGGCCACGCGCATGACGCGTAGCCGACGGGCTACTGCGGGCCCGTGCGAAGGCAGGCGAGCGCGGCGCCGCTGGATCTCGTCCGACCACATGTCCACCACGGTATAGACATTTCCGGTCGAGGCCCATATGGGCCGCAACTACGCGAGCGCTGGGTAGAGATCGGTCATCCGAAAGCGCTTACGCCGAGTAACAATCGCCACTCCGGCCGCCAGTGCCACCGCGGTAAGTCCAGCCAGCACCGCAACATCACGCCACAGATGCCCACTCGGCCCACCCGTGAACGTGATGCGCAGCGCATCTATCAATTAGCTCATCGGGATCGCGGGATGAATCACACGCAACGGAGCAGGTAGCGTCTGGACGGGATACAACCCGCCGCACGCCGCCAGCTGCACCATCAGCAGCACCAGCGCAACGGCCGACCCGACGGTCCCGAGGGCATTCCGCAGCACATGCGCGATTGCCGAGAAGCAGAGAGCGGCCAGCGTGACAACGCCGATGGATGCCGCCACATGGACTGGGTTGAGACCCAACGCAAACCAGGCGACGACAAACAGGATCAGAGATCCGACCGTGGCGAGCCCAGCGACGGGAACCCACCCTGACAACGCTAGGCGGGCGGCGCGCGCCCGGCCGGCCAAGGCACGTCCGCTGATCGGCTTCATCACCAGGAATACCGATATTCCAAAGACCCAGATTGCGATCGCGAAGAAGAATGGTGCCAGCCCTCGGCCGTACTTGACGGCCGGGTGGTCCACAGTGAGCCGTACATCGGCCGGAGACGACAGCACTTGGGCCGCATCGCTTTGCTGAGTCGGCGTGAGAATGGGCAGACGCGCTGCGCCGTCGGCCAGGGCGTCGTGCAAGCGCCCAGCGCCGGAGTTGAGTTGGGCTAGCCCGGAATCCAGGTGGTTAGCGCCAGATTCGAGGGTGCCGAGGCCCGCGTCTAGCTTCGTGGCGCCGGTCGACAACGTCGACAGCCCGGTCGACAGTTGCTTTCGCATCGGTCAGCTGCCGGGTGAGATCGCCGGAGTGGGCTTTAATGTCGGCCGCTGCGTCCTGCAAATCGGCAGAGGCGCCGGCGATTGTTGCCGTCGTCCCGGCAATTTCCGCTCCGCTGGCCGAGATCCGCGAGAGGCCCGTGCCGAGCGCGTTCAGCGCCGGGTCGGTTGCCAAGTCTGGATGGGCGGCACGCAACGCTGCGTAGGCGGCGGCCGCTGCGGTCCGCGTCGCGAGGGAATCCGCACCGGTAGCGACTTGTCGGGGCAACGCTTCGACGTGGGCCGCGACCTTTTCTCCCGATGTCGTGATGGCCGGGATCAGCGGTGTGAGTTGGTCGAGCCCGCTGGCCAGACTAGTAGATCCGTCGACGGCTGATGTCATGCCGTTACGGATGGTGTCCAGGTTGGCGAAAAGTCCTTCGGTACAGTGATTGTCAGGTAGTAACGGCCTTCTGCAAGCCCGCTACGGGCGTCGTCAGCGTCGGTGAACTGCCAGTCAAAGAGGCGCTCATCGCGCAGCTGGTCGACGAATTGTGCCCCAGCATCAACGGTTTTCCCCTGCACGGTCACGGGCTGATCGAGGTTCACCACGGCGACCGGAACCTGGTCGAGCCTGCCGTAGCGGTCCCAGTTCGACCACAGGTATAGCGCCCCATACAGCAGCGGTATGCCCACCGGGAACAGGATCGCGACGCGCTGCATAGCACTGCCGAATCGGCGTAGTTCATAGCTGCCGAGTTGAACGGTTCGGATCATGACGTCGCCTCGTCTTCTGCGTCGGAGTCGGCGGTATTTCCTGGTTCCGCTTCGTGCTTACCAACTGCGCGTGGTCGGACGCAGAGCTGGGCGTCAGATCGACAATGGTTACGTTGGGCGGCACGATGCAACGCCGAGTAGTGGCGGTCACAACGGCCGGTCCGGTCAATGCGAAATCACTGGCTACACGGTATATTTCGCGCTCCTGATCGTCAGTAACGCGCGCGTCAGTGTCGTCAAGTATGACGACATCCGCGGGACGGACGGCCGTTCGTTCGCGCACCTCCCGGGCCTGCGCGACGGCGTCTTTGCCGGCAACAGAGCCGCCCCGTGCTCACTCGCATCCGCCCGGACAACGCCAGCAGCAGTGCGGACTTCCCCATACCGGCAGGACCAACCAGTGCAGCGACGCCGTGCTGAAGAAGGGTGAGGTCGACGTCGCGAAAAACCCAGCCTCGGGACGTCTTCAGGCCGAGCTCACAAGCCTCGATGATGAGCGGATGCGTCGGTGCCTCCGAACCAGGCCGCGACTCGGTAATTGATCCGGCGTCGGGTTTCGCGGGGGTTTCCACGAGCGATCCCACATCCGACTCCACACCTGATGTCGAGCTCATGACTTCTCTCCGATCAGCGCCGCGACCACAGTGGTGAACAACGCGGCAATAGCGTCCAGGTACACATGTCCGGGGTCGGCCGCAGATTCCAATGCCAGCGCCGAAATCATGGTGACCAGAACGAACGCGGCGCCGTCGACATCTGTATCGGCGGACGGGCCCAGCCCTGGAATGTATTCGGTGAGCGCGTCGGCTAAGCCTCGTCGCTGCTGAGCACGGAATTCGGCATAACTGCGGGCGGCTTCCGCGTCGGCTGTCGCATGCACCGCCAGTTCCACCAGCAGAATGTTCCACTCACGGTTCGCATCGACCTCGGCGGCGAGTAGCTGACCGGCCCGGTACGCCAAGTCGACCGATAAGTCAGTCTGGTCCGCAAGTTGCGCCAACGCGGTGCGCCCTAATGGTGCCGAATGCGCAGCTAGCAGCTCCGCCAGGAGCGCCAGCTTCGATTCGAAATTGGAGTACACCGCACCCTTGGTGAAACCTGCGCTACGGGATATCTCAGTGAGGCTTGCAGCCCGATAGCCTCGTTCGAAAAATCCTCGTTCCGCAGCGTCGAGAGTGCGCTCGCGAACCTCAACACGCGGGGTCCTGGGAGTGGGTTCGAGTCGTTGATCGATGTCCATCACGGAGAGTCAGCATGCTCGATACCATCGGTATTGAAACTACTGGCGGCGCTCTTCGAGGGAGATTACTGTTCAGGCTTCAGCACGCGGTATCGAAGCGCGAGATCAGGCCCGAGTAAACGGGTCTCGACCAGGTCGACGCGATGCGCATCGGCCAATGTTTCAATGTGTCCGCCTTCTACAGCCGACCGGCCGGCGCCTAGCACCAGCGGCGCGAGATAGACGAGCACTTCGTCGACCCATCCGCCGTCAATAAACGAGGCGGCCAATCGCGGCCCACCCTCAACGAGCAGGTGTCGCCGCCCACGCCCGAACAAGTCCACGAGGAGCGCCCCAAGATTCACCCGACCATCTGCGCCCGCACCATAGGCGGCAGCCGTAGCAATTAGCGAGCCTCCTTGCGCATCCAGCACTTTCGCCCCGGCCGGGGTTCGCCCATGAGAGTCGACCACCACCCGGAGTGGCTGGCGCCCCCACAATGATCCATCGTCGGCTCGTGCGGTAAGCGCTGGGTCATCCGCCAACACGGTCCCCACACCCACCATGATGGTGTCAATCTCGCCGCGCATTCGGTGCGCATCGGCGCGCGATTCCGGAGACGAAATCCATCGACTCGACCCGTCCGGTGCAGATACCCGCCCATCGATCGACATAGCGATCTTCAGGGTGACGAATGGCCGCCCGGACCGTATGGCGCCCAGCCAAACTCGGTTCACATCACGAGCCCGTACCACTACATCGAGCGCGCTCTCGGAGATATCGGCGACATCGACGCCCTCGCGGCGCAGACGATCAATACCGCCGGACGCCGTTGCCCAGGGATCTCGTACTGCGACCACAAGCCGGGACACACCGGCCGCCAGCAGCGCCTCCGAGCACGGCCCGGTGCGCCCAGTGTGATTGCACGGCTCGAGAGTAACCACGGCGGTCGATCCGCGGGCCAGGTCTCCGGCCGCGGCTAGCGCGTTCACCTCGGCGTGTGGCCCACCCACGTGTTGGTGGAAGCCTTCCCCCACTACCGAGCCGTCCGGCGCAATAAGGACGCACCCGACGACGGGATTCGGTAGGGCGGTGCCGATTCCACGAGCAGCGAGGTCGCAGGCGCGCGATAGTGCCGCAAGCTCAGCGGGTGAGGCAGAGGAAGAGGCGGCGTCGGCTGGCATGACGTCATTCTCGCAGTTTGTCGTCAGTTGAACTGGAACGAGCGCTTCGCCATGCCGTACCAGAATCCGTCGATGGCGCTCGAGGCACGAACGCCCGCGTCTGCAGTGGCACCGAGCGCGACAAACAGGGGTGCAAAGTGCTCGGTGCGCGGATGCGCGAGATGCGCTGCTGGGGCAGTGTTCTCAAAATCGAGCACCGCGTCAATATCGCCGCCTTCGACGGTGCGCTTGGCCCACTCGTCGAACTCTCGACCCCACTGCGGGGCTCCGCCGGTCGTGTCCCCCATGCGCGCCTCACGCAGGTTGTGCGTGGTAAACCCCGAGCCGATTATCAGAACGCCCTCGTCGCGCAGCGGTGCCAGCGTGCGACCGAGCTCGAAGAGCCGCTGTGGATCGAGCGTCGGCATCGATATCTGCAACACCGGCACGTCGGCGTCCGGATACATCTCCACAAGCGGAACGTAAGCGCCGTGGTCGAGCCCGCGACCGGCCTCCTGATGGATTGGCTGTCCCGGCTTTGCCACCAGCGCAGCCACCTTTGCCGCGAGGTCCGGCGCGCCGGGCGCGTTGTAACGCACCTGGTAATAGTGCTCGGGAAATCCCCAGAAGTCGTAGGTCAGCGGCACCGCTTCGGTCGCACCGATGGTGACCGGGGCCGCCTCCCAATGCGCCGAGACCACGAGGATGGACGTGGGCTTGGGCAGGTTCCGACCCCACCAGCCCAGCTGGCCCGTCCAGAGATCGTCGTCGGCGAGCGGCGGCGCTCCGTGCGACAGGTACAGCACAGGCATCCGCGCCACAGACGGCGAATCGGCGAGGGCAGCGTCATACATAGAGGCGTCATACATAGAGGCGCCATACCTAGAGGCACTCACTGCAGTGCCCCGCGTGCCAAGGATTTTATTACCCGCTGCGGCGATGTCCTCGCTGCCATACGCACGTTCGGTCACGACCGATCAACGCCCCTTCGCCGTGTTACTACGGTGCACAGTACGCCTTTATATGAACGCTCAACTATAATTGGGCTATATTTTCACTATGACGACGCCACATGGCCCTTGGCTATCCGACGATGAACAACGCGTGTGGCGGTCATACCTTCAGGTCACCGGAATGCTGACGGAGCACTTAGACCGGGAGCTCCGCCGCGATGCCGAGATTCCACACACCTACTACCAGGTGCTCGCGATGTTGTCCGAGGCGCCGGGCCGATCCCTACGAATGACGGAACTCGCGGCGGCCGCGTGGGCATCGACATCGCGGATGTCACATGCCGTTGATCGCTTAGCGGAAGCAGGCTGGGTCGAGCGACAACCGGCGCCGGACGACAAGCGCGGCCAGATAGCGGTTCTCACCGATGCCGGATACCAGAAGCTCACCAAAGCAGCTCCGGGGCACTCCGCGGCCGTCCGGGCCATCCTGTTCGATCCACTGAGCCCGCAGCTCCTCGCGGCGTTTGGCGAGATCTGTAGTAGCGCGTTGGGCCAGTTGGGCGCCAACTGCGATCAACCGTAGGAGCCTCGGTGATCCTATTGACCGGAATTGTCACTCATCGTCACCATTTCGACGACATATCGTTCGTTTCGCCCAGTATGACGACATTCCCGACGTCAGGCCGCTACTGAGAGCAGAACGCTGCGTCCCAACTAGAACATTAGCCCGAATACGGACATTTTTTGCCGATCTATGTTCACCTGGTTAGGCGATCGCTACGGACCGTCATCGACATGTACGGTAAGTGACAGCGCGATCACAGGATGTAGTCGCGAAGGTGATTCCTCTGGGGAGGGGGATCCACCGGGACTCTTTGGGGGATTGACATGGATAGTCAAGGAACACGCGTACCAGTAGCTGACACGGGCCGCCGCGGCCCGTGGGGCCGGACGCTCACGACGCTGCTCGCTACCGCATTGATGGTTTTGGGCTCCGTCACCATCGCGCCGTCCGCAGCAGCCGGAACTCGGGTCGGCGTAGCGCCCGTCGCAACCGGAACTCGGGTCGGCGTTGCGCCCGTCGCAACCGGAACTCGGGTCGGTGGAACTCGCGTTGGCGAAGGCTACCTCACCGGAACTCGGGTCGGTGGAACTCGCGTCGGCGAAGCCCGCGCCACTGTCCAAAAACCGCGAATCGTTGACCAAATAGCGAGCTTCGACACACAGATGATCGCCTACGTGAACCAGGCGCGCCTAGCCAATGGTGTCCAGGCAGTCCGCGAGGCCACGGGCCTGACGATCATGTCGGCGTGGTGGTCGAGGCAGATGACCAATGGCGTTACCAATGGCAGGCTGCAGCACAACCCGAACGCGTGGACTCAGGTCCTCGGGTATGGCGCATCGAATCGGCGCGCTTGGGGCGAGAACGTTGCGAAGTACACCACCGGAGTTACTGCGAAGCAACTCTTCGACGCGTACATGGCATCGCCCGGACACCGCGCGAACATTCTGAGCCCTAAGTACAACTTCATCGGCATGGGCACCGTTGGCGACGCAGCGACACAGTTCAACACGATGGAATTCACCGATCAGGTGGAAACTCGCACGATCATCGGCGCGACGATGCAGTCCACGAAGTAGGCCGCAGCTCGCACATAGAACTGATCTACCGGACGACGCACGCTCGGTAGACATCACCCGCCAGGGTTGGACCCGCCGTCCAACCCTGACGGGGGTTTTTACGCCCGGGCTATACCTGCTTAGCGGCTACTCCGGCGACGCTGACAACACCGGGAACTCACCCGCCAGCAGGGACGGCAACGGAGCGCTCCAGGAGCAGGCGCAAGAGTTGCAAGGGCCACAATGCGGGGAGCACCGCCACCACAAAGTCGGCAAGGTGATGCCACCAATACTGGCCGCGATCGTGGCCGATCACTAGTCGGATGGCGTAGTCAGGCGCGCTCAGGATCCCGGCCGCTCCACTCCACGCGGCGCGCGGGAATGGCGAACGCTACACCGAGACTCTCTGCCACACCAATAATCTCGTCATTGATCGTCTGCTGAATATCCAGATATAACGTGTAATCGGAGTCGAGAACGTAGTAGACGAATTCGAATGTGAATCCGGCGTCCCCGAAACCGGTGAAATGCCCGCGGCTGAACCGCACTCGGTCGACGGCGGAGATGAAAACGTTGACACGGCTGGTGATCTCGCGAAGTTGATCCCTGGTGGTCGAGAAGGGCACGGTGAATCCGAATACCACTCGCCGCTCGTTCATGCGGCTGAAGTTGTGCGTCAACTTCTCCAAAAGCTTGGAGTTCGCGATCGCAAGTTCCTCGCCGGACAGTGACTCGATACGGGTCGACTTGATCCCGATGTGCCGCACCGTGCCCTGTCCCGAGTCGAACTCGATGTATTCACCCGGCTTGAACGGCTTGTCGAGTCCAATGGATACGGAGGCGAACAGATCGCTGAGAATATTTTGCAGGGCGAGCGCTACCGCAATGCCGCCCACACCGAGGCTGGCAACCAAGGCGGTGATGTTGACGTTGAGTGCCGCGAGGATGACAAGCAGGAAAATCAGCCAGACGACCAGTTGCACGGTCCACGTGATGATCGTGAGCATGACCGGTCGTTGCTGCCCCGGATCCGGCGCTGTCGCGACGGTGAGCGCCGTGACCATCAGCCGGTTGAGACCCAAAACCACTTGCAGGCCGATAAATACGAAAAGCGTCAGACGTAACCAGAACTCGAGCCGCGACGGAAAATTCAGGAAACCGGCGGCTGCGAGTAACGCGATCGGAATCAAATAGCGCAGGCGCACCGCGTCGACCGCCGCAGCCATTCCGCGCAAAATCGCGCTGGTCGTGGTCTGCACACGCGGGAGAAGCCTGCGCCGAACCAGCCGCATCACCACGTACACCACGGCGACCGCTGCGATTGCACCGAGCAGTGCGCCGGTCCACGCGGCAGCCGTGTTCCCCCACCAGGTCCAGGCGTCGCCTGGCGGCGCAGCCGCGGGAAGCGTCATACTCGTTGGTCTCATTACTACGAACTTATCGGGTACTCGCGCAACTGTCGCCCAAGCCGGGACGGCGAGCGGCGGCGCGGCGTGATCACCGCGTCACCACCCACCGGCCTGAGCCCCTCGTACTAGACTTGTTCGAAGCGGGCCGTGAAGTGCCGCAGCGCTGGTGGCTCGTCGACGATGCGGTAGCCAGGCAGTTCGTGCGCGATCTCCGCAACCTTTTCGCACACTTCGATCACATAGTCGATGTGGCTCTGCGTGTAGGTGCGGCGTGGGATCGCCAGGCGCACCAAATCCATTGGCGCGGCGGTCTCGGAACCATCGGAGTGGCGACCGAACATGACAGTGCCGATCTCGCAGGACCGAATGCCACCGATCTCATAGAGTGCCACAGCAAGCGCCTGGCCTGGGTACTGCAGTGGGTCGAGGTGACTTAGCCACGCGCGGGCATCCAAGTAGATCGCGTGCCCGCCATAGGGTTGCAGAACCGGGATACCGCGGTCGGTGAGCGCCTGGCCAAGGTAGGCGGTCGACATGATGCGATAGCGCAAGTAATCGTGTTGCACGACCTCCTTGAGTCCCTGCGCGAGCGCCTCAAGGTCGCGGCCGGCAAGTCCGCCGTACGTGGGGAAACCTTCGGTCAAGATCACGAGATTGCGGCACTCCTGGGCGAGCGCATCATCGTTCAGCGCCAGCCAGCCGCCGATGTTGCCCATCGGATCCTTCTTGGCGGACATCGTCATACCGTCTGCGTAGCTTGACATCTCGCGCACAATGTCGTCGACGTTCTTGTCGTTATATCCGTCTTCACGCTCGTGAATGAACCATGCGTTTTCGGCGAAGCGGCAGGCGTCGAGGAACAGCATCTTTCCGTACTTGTCGCACACCCGACGTACTTCGCGCAGGTTCTCCATCGAGACCGGCTGTCCCCCACCGGAGTTGTTGGTGATAGTGATGAATACGACCGGCACATCGGCGCCGCGCTCTGCTAGTAGTCGATCCAGCTTGGCAATATCCATGTTGCCTTTGAACGGGTGTTGCAACGTCGGATGGTTCGCTTCGTCGATGACGAGGTCGACCGCTTCCGCGCCGGTCACCTCGATATTTGCGCGGGTGGTGTCGAAGTGAGTGTTGGACGGAACCACCTTGCCTGCCCCGCCAAGGACGCCAAAAATAATCCGCTCGGCGGCGCGACCCTGGTGCACCGGGATGACATGCGTGAACGGGAAAAGGTTCTGTACCGCATCACGAAAAACGAAGTATGACGGAGATCCCGCGTAGGATTCGTCGCCGTGTTGAATGGCCGCCCACTGATCGCGGCTCATCGCACCCGTACCGGAGTCGGTAAGCAGGTCAATCAAGACGTCCTGTGCCTTGACCTGAAACAGGTTGTATCCGGCCGCCTGTGCATACGCACGGCGCTCGGCGGCGGTCGTCATGGTGAGCGGCTCCACCGAATGAATCCGGAACGGTTCGATGATGGTCTGATAGGTAGGTTCGTCCATGCGGCGTACCGTAGTCCATTTTTTGACGTTCCCTCTAGCGAATGTGGGCAACTATTTTTTGCCACATTCCAAAGCTGTTTGGGCACGCATAGTGACACCCTGCCGCTCAACATCGGTCCGGCAATGCCGATGAGTAAGGAAACAACAGGCGAAACCCCGGTCACGGGTTCACAGGGGGGGGAGTTGCTCAGCGTGCCACTTTCCACGGCGGTCGTCGGCCGCCAACCCATCGTGGGCCGCGACCGTGACATCGTCGGTTACGAACTGCTCTTTCGCGCTCTCGAAACGAGTACCTCCGCGCAACAAGAGTTGCCGGAGGGCACCTCAGACGATATTCGCGCCATAGCTGCGGACGGCGACGCAATGTCAGCCGACGTCATCTTGAACACCGTGAGCATCGGTTTCGAGCGCGTGATCGGATCGAAACTTGCGTTCTGCAACGCCGATCGTGGTGTGCTCAGTGGTCGGGTGAAGATTGCGTTACCCCCGTCACGAACCGTGGTCGAGGTCCTCGAAGGCGTAGCCATCGACGACGAAATCATCACCGGATGCCGTTATCTACGCAAGTCCGGTTTCCGGCTCGCCGCCGACGATTTCCGTTGGTTCGATGGCGCTGAGCGCTTACTCGAGCTGATGGACATCGTCAAGATTGATCTGCGGCTCACTCCGCAGGATGAGATTGAAGACTTGATGAACTTGTGCCGCCCTTTCGGCGTCCAGTTTGTCGCCGAAAAGGTCGAGACGGACGAAGAACTCGACCACTGCATGGGACTCGGATTCGACCTGTTTCAGGGCTACCTGCTCGGTCGACCCAACACGATTTCTAGCCCTGCGCTCGGCCCCACTCGACACGGCGTGCTGCAACTTGCCGGCGCGCTTTTAGCGCGGGACACGACCTTCGACGGTCTAGAACGGATTCTTCGCGCCGAACCGGCGCTGGCATATCGACTGTTGCAGCTTGCGGCAATCGGCCGGCTCGGCGAAACCAAGCGCGAAGTTCGTTCCATTCGCGAGGCGCTCATCTTGGTCGGACTCACCCGCATCCGCGGATGGCTCCCGGCCCTACTTCTACGGCCCGCGGGGCGCAGCGTCGACAGCGCCTTGCCGACGGTACTCAGTCGGGCGCGAATGGCAGAGCTTCTTGCACAGCAGCTGTACCCCCCGCAGTCCGGTTTCGCGTTCACAGCTGGGATGCTCTCGGCGTTCGATCTATTGATCGGGATCAGCCATGCCGAGCTGGTCGAGGCGCTCGAAGTTCCCCGCGACCTGCGCGAAGCGGCGTTCGGCGGAACTAGTGGCGTCGGCCGGCTGATCTCCGCTGTGACCGCATACCAACTAGAGGGCAAGGTTCCGGCCGATCTTCCGGGCATCACTGCGGCCGACCTGGATCTGGCCGCGGCACGCGCGTTCTCCTGGGCCGTTCGTATGACGGACGGAATCGACAGCTCCAAGGTCTAGCTCGTCCGATCCGCGTCCTCGCAGAACCGGGAGGGAAAGATCTCTCACCTAGTTACTCAACCCCCTGCAACGACGGATCACTGCCGTATTACTTCCGCATACGGAACGGGGTGGCCCTGGCTGGCAAGAATCTCCACAGCAGTGTGGTCTCGGCGCCAGATAGGGGTCGTGCGGCACCTGGCCGAATCCCCAGAAGTGGCCCAGCGCCCGTGACGCTGCTGCCCCACACCACGCACAGCCACCTGCCCATGCGCCTGCGGCCTTTAAAACCGCCAGATTTGCGCAGATATTTCAGACACAAAAACGCCCTACGATCTACATTCCTGCAGATCAGGGGGCGTTTTTACTGCCGAGCCGCCTCGGAGAATCGAACTCCGGACCTTCTCATTACGAGTGAGATTATTGCCATTATTGCCATCGTAGCAGGCTCATGTTTCCGCAGGTCACACGCACTCCTGCTGTGTTAGGCGTAGGCTCACATACGCAAGCAATGGCTCCCATTATGGCTCCCAAGGAAGACAGTGCGATGGCGCGGGATAAGGGCTCAGGCTCGATCTATCAGGACGCGGGCGGACGATGGCGCGCAAGTATCGAGGCCGGTTGGACAGCCACGGGTGCAAGGCGGCGGATCAAGGTCAGCGCCGCTACAAAGACCGCGGCACAAACCAAGCTGAAGGCCAGACTCCGACAAATCTCTGAGTCCGGGATTCCCGCGCCGGGTACTGCGGTGATGACGGTCAAGAAGTATGCGGAGCAGTGGGCACCTCGCCGCGCCAAAAGTCGGAGACCCAAAACGCAATCAACGGATGAGTCGGCATTGCGCAAATGGATCATCCCCACGATCGGCCACGTTAGACTTGACATGCTGAGCCCGGCGCATATTCGATCGATCGCGACTGCAATCGCGAAGGCAAAGCGCAGCTCGAGTACGGCCCACCGCACGCAAGCGGTTCTTCTTAAAATGCTCAAAGACGCCACGCTGGACGGGCACATGGTGCCTCCGCGGGTGCTGCTCGTGGAGAAGCCCGTGATCGCACCAAATGATCGACAGGGCCTGACCGCAGTCGAGTCGATGGCGATGTTGACCACAGCCAGTGGGGATCCGGACTGTTCGCGATGGGGCGCGGCACTGACGGAAGCGATGCGCCAGGGCGAGTGTCTTGGCCTCACCTGGCAATGCGTTGACCTTGAGGCAGCTGAGGTCGAAATCTCCTGGCAGCTACAGGATCTGCCCTATGAACACGGCTGCGAAGGCACGTGCCAGTACAAGCGCGCCGGATCCTGCCCTGCACGCCGCTTCAAGATTCCGGACGGCTACGAGGTTCGACATCTGGACGGCGCGTGGTGCCTGGTGCGTCCCAAGACCGCGAGCGGACGCCGAGTCTTACCCCTTATCTCCTGGATGGTCGATACGCTCCGCGAGTGGCGCGAGCAGTGCCCCGATTCGCCGTTCGATCTGGTATGGCCAGACGAGAATGGCAATCCCCGCCATCCCGACGCGGACAGGGCGGCATGGCGTGCTCTTCAGGTGCGCGCCGAGATCGCACACCCGGCAGGTCGGTCCTACTTTCCGCACGAGGC
>JBDTAR010000173.1:0-3026 GCA_039924545.1 Nakamurella sp.
ACTAAGACGCGGCAAATATCGCCATTAGCCCTGGAAGATTCTGCCCGCAGACACTCTCAATGCGATCCGTCTCGAACCCGCAGATGATCATCGGAAATCGGTGCCGTTCACTCGGAATCGCCGCCAATTGTGGGCAAAATGTGGGCACGGAGCCCATCAAGATCATTCAGGTATCGCCCAACAGGCTTTTGACCTGCACAAACATGGTGGAGCTGAGGGGAATCGAACCCCTGACCTCTTCGATGCGAACGAAGCGCGCTACCAACTGCGCCACAGCCCCGCGGATTGGCATCCAACCCGACCTGACAAAGAATACCAGCCGCGTCGCGCGGCCACGAACAGCGTCATACGTGACGGTGTCCACGAGGCGCGCGACCTCGTAACGAAGGTCGCGCACCCTCACGAACTAGCCGGCGCGGCGACCAAAGGCAGCCGGGCGGTAGTACTCCAGATCGTCAAATGCCGGGTCACTGTCTTCGAGATCGATCGGCTCGCCGTATCCGATCCCGTTCGGCGGCGTGGACTGCCGCGCATGGGACTTGACTTGATAGTCGTCGACGACGCCGGGGCGTGGAACCTCACCAGTGCGATGCGCGTACACCTGCTCGGCCACCGATGGCCGGTAGCCCGGGCGGATCTGCTGCGCTCGCGCCAGCCGCGAAGCTCGACGTTGGCGAATCTCGTCTTCGATGCGCACCTGACGGCGCAGGTAGGCAAGGTAGAGCACCAGCAGCACTCCGCTGCCGACCGCAGTCACATAGCCGTATCCGGTGCCAAACAGGCCCGCCAAGACACCGGCCGCCGCAATCAATGTCAGGGCGAGCGCCACACGCTGCCGCTGCCGGAACCGGTAGGCGCGCGCTCGGTCTGCAGCAACTGGGTCGAACCCACCCCGACCGTGCCGAACGGGCCGGCGCTCACGTTCATCCGCACGGGCCGAGGGATCCTCGTCCGCATTCGCGAAGGCCGCGCCATCGGCTTCGCCGCGGGATACGTCATACCTGGCTCTTGCGCGTCGAGCGGAACGCTCAGCCCGGACGGATTCGCCTGTCACGTCACGCTCGTAGCGTTCGTCAGTCGCGGTCGGTCGCACACGGTCCGACGTACGGCCTGCATCGTCATCCATACGGCGATCCACATCATCCTCATCGTCGATAGCAACGGACGCGGTGACCGTCACCCGCGTGCCTGCCTTGATTTCGGCAGCACCGTCGGAGCCAACGCCGGAAGCATCACAGGCATCACTATCGTCGCCGGAGCTCCGCTGCCCGTCAACGTCAGCAGCGTCACCTGCGGGCGCCAGATCCGAAGCATCTGCGCCATCCACGTCGTCCTCGGCGCGCGAGCGATGCGTCATCGCGGTGCGGCTAAAGACGGGTCGGCGGCGCCGTCCGCCCGTCGAATTGCGGCGTAGCACACGGAAATTCGCGCCTTCCTCGGTGTTCTCGGGCACCTCTTCGCGGCGCCGCGCCACCATCGGCACCAGCACCACCAGCCACGCAATGACCAGACCGACCACAATCAGAGATGTCGGCAGAGACGACATGTCGGCCCCTTTCCGGTGGCGGTCAGCACAATCGCGAACAATCGGGAACGGTCAAAATGCTGTAGCGAGAGCAGTCCGGCGCCCACTGTGTATTCACGCTAGTCACTCGAGCCACAGGAGCACCGTAGGACACGCCCGACGATCACGGTTCATCGAGGTTCGTCACACGGATTCGTCACGGTCACGCCGCAAATAGTCAGCTATCAGCGAGCGAGCCTGGTCCGCTCCACCCGGTACTTCTTCGACAGTGATGGCAAAAAGGATGTGATCACGCCATGCGCCGTCGATATCGAGATACCGCCGCAGCAGTCCTTCCTCGCGCATGCCGAGATGCTGTGCCACCGCTCGACTTGCCGCGTTCTCCGGATCGATCGTGGCCTCGACGCGGTGCAGTCTCGCAGGTCCGAGAGCGTGGATCACCGCCAGCGCCACGGCCGCCGTCGCGACTCCGTGCCGGGCGACACTCGAACTCACCCAGTAGCCGACCCATGCAGACGAAAGCGCACCGCGAGTAATCCCGCCAAGCGTCACCTGCCCCACGAAGGTTCCGTCCACAGTCACCGCGAACGGCAGGCACCCACCGTGTCGCGCCGCGTGACGCATCAGTGCGAAGTGGACTCGCCACGCTGAAACACTGTGCCGCTCCGCCCACGTCGCCGGACTCGTCGCATCCCATCGTTGGATCCAGATTCTGTCCCGCAGCCGAATTTTCCGCCACGCGGGACCGTCACGACGGCGCAGCGGACGAAGCATCACGTCACCCGCGCTGGATTCCAGCGGCCCAAGCGTGGCCGGCCACCCCGGGTGTCGCCGATCCACCGCGTCGCCGTGCGCCGTCAGCATGGGATCACCAGCATCAGATCAACCACGGATTCCGCACCATCAGATTCGCCATTACAGGTATGACGCCATCCCCGCGAAGCCAGCGGCGCAACAGATGGCACAACCAAAGGCACCATCAAAGCCGTAACCAAAGCCGACGCCGCGAGCCGAAGCCAGCGCCGTACGCCAAAGCCGGAACCCAGGCCACCGCGAGGCATGATCAGGCTCGCTGCGCCAGGAACGAGACCGCCACCTCGGTACCGATGGGCACATCGGTCGTCTGCTCGTCGACCAGAATCAGGCAGTTCGCTTCGGCCAGCGACGCCAGGAAGTGCGTTCCACCGACGCCTCCGCCCAGCACATGCACCAGGTAGTCGTCATTGTCGTCGCGCATGAGTTGCCCTCGGAGGAACTGTCGCCGTCCAGCGGGCGAGGTGATCGCTGCGAGTGTGCGCGCCGGCACCGTCCGACGATGCGGGTTACGCCGCCCCAGCATGGCGCGTATCGCGGGCCGCACGATGATTTCGAACACGACCAGCGCCGAAACCGGGTTCGCTGGCAGCAGGAAGGTAGGCACCCGCTCCGGCCCGAGCCGCCCGAAACCCTGCGAGGAGCCTGGCTGCATCGCTACCCGAGTCAGGTCGATATCACCGAGGTC
>JBDTAR010000174.1:0-16258 GCA_039924545.1 Nakamurella sp.
CGACTTCGGCGGCTATCACGAGGACCACGAATACTTTAGCTACGCCCAATCCATCTGACCGGGTTCCTCCCGACAAAGGTTCCGACCAGCCGAAACGGATCATGCCGATCTCTTAATGGCAGATACCGTCGCTAAAACCCGAAACGGGGTTGTCTTGCCGACTATTCGGCCCACAACAGCAGTAACGCTGCGCTGAAACGTCGCGGCAATCGGTCCAGGAGCCCAACCGGTCCGATAGCCGAACGTGTGACGACGCCGCCACTGCCCGGACGCAGCGCGCGTACTAAGGGTGTCTGTATGCCCCACCCGGCAAAAATGCTCGCTCGCGGCGTCATACCGAACGCCGATGGCTGTAATCTGCGCCTGCCGAATGCGGATGTGAATTCACGGCGCCACGCTTAACGATTTCGACGGCAACGACGAGTCCGTTTATCGTTCGAACCCCGGGTTTGCTATTTCGGCCGCGATGCGGTGCTCATGGTCTCGCTTGGCGCGTCGTAGCGGCCGGGGGTAGAGCATCTAATGGTAGCTGGGTCGCCCGGCTGATCCGTGATCTCGTGCACCAGGCGGGGACCTCGTCGGAACGTCGGCGGGCGTCGAGATCATCACCGGCGCAAGAGCTGTGCGGGATTCGCCCGGACGGTATGTGCCCGTCCCAAGAACCGCGTCATACCTGGGCAAGCCACATTGAGTAGAAACCGCGGTAATAGAACAGCGTCATGCACGCGGTCGCACCGCCGCTGATGTCAGCGAGTCGACGAACGGCGAGTTACCCGTCGCAGCGCTGGTGGCTAGTGCAATCGCGCCCATCAGGCTGGCCCGTTGGCCCAAAGCCGCTGAGACGACGAGCATGTCGGCGGCAACGTACGGCTGGTTATAGCGGTCGATCGCAGCGGCAACGCGGTCTACCAACGCTTTTCGCGCCATGGATCCGCCAACGATCACCATATTTGGGTCGAGGTTTGCGGCAACCACTGCGATGACCCGGCCAATAGCTGCGCCCATGTCGGTGAGGAGACGAAGTACACCGGGGTCACCGGCTACCTCCAGCTCAAAGAGACCTTCGGCCGACATGGTGCGGCCGTGCGCGGGCGCCAGCAGGGCGAGTGCGGCGTCAGCGGACGACACTGTCTCGAGGCAGCCGCGTGAGCCGCAGCGGCACAGCGCCCCGTATTCACGGATCTGGACGTGGCCGATCTCGCCGGCTGCCCCTCGAGATCCTCGGTAGAGCCGCCCGCCGAGGATGAGTCCGGTGCCGATTCCGCTCGAAATTTTCACGAACACAATGTTGTCCATGCCGCGTCCGGCGCCGAAGCGATGTTCACCGAGGGCGCCGAGGTTGGCGTGGTTTTCAGCCATCACCGCCAGCCCGGTTCGACTGGCTGGCCTGCGTTTGTGGGCCTGTCGCCGTGAGCTGGCTAAGAACCGGGGTTCGGCTGAGTTCGCGTAGGCGGGAACTCCGCGCCCCAGTTAGCGGCTCGGCCATCGCGACACTCCTCATAGTGCAGTCGGTGTTGCTGGCGTGGTTAATGGGGACAGCCATAGTTAACAGAGAAGAGCCTTGACGCATACCAGCACACGCTCTGGAACCTCCTGGTGCTCACGGTCGTGTTCCAAGCCGGGACCAAGTTCTTTGGCGTGTTGTGGGCGTTGCTGCTGGAGAAGGGCGTCAAGGCGAAGAGTATCTTCCGCTCGGTGTACCTATTCCCGATGGCGGTGTCGTTCGTCGCCGCCGGTGTGGTGCGGAAGTGGTTGCTGTCCAACAGGACCGGCGACGAAGCGATCGGCTTTAACCAACTCTTCCAGCATGTCGGATTGGGCTTCCTGCAGAACTCCTGGTGGTCGTCCACTGCAGCGCTGAATATGGCTGCGATGGCGATCCCGGCGATCTGGCAGCTGTCCGAGTACGTGATGGCGCAGTTTCTGGCGGGCTTCCGCGGTATTCCCGCAGACCAGCGCGAAGCAGCTCGCATGGATGGCGCCAGCGAATACCAGGTCTACCGCTATGTGCTGTTCCCGCAGCTATCTCGGAAAGCTCTATCGGCACTGATCATCATCGATCACATGTCCATGAAGATGTTCGACTTGATCTACTCGATCGCCGGTGCCAATAGCTACCCGGCCGCTGTGCCTGCGACATACATGTGGACGCAGCTGTTCTCGAAATCGGATCCAGCCAATGCGTCCGCCAACGCCTCGATCCTGCTGCTCATTGTGGCCGTGGTTGTGGTGCCCCACTTGATTTACACGAACAAGGTTGAAAAGAGCTAGCGGGGATGACAACCACTTCGATTCAGTCCCCACCGCCGGGCCCAGCCCCCGCGTCCCAGCCGTCCCAGCAGCCGTCCACCGACATTCCGAAGAAGCCGCGAACGGGCTCTCACCGGCAAGGCAATGACCGCGCGCACCGTGCGGTACGTGCTGCTGCTGTCCTTCGTCATAGTTCTGCTGATTCCGCTCTACGTGATGCTCGTGACTAGCTTCAAGGCAACGGCCGACATACGGCCGACCACGGCATGGAACCTGCCGCAGCGCTGGTCGCTGAGCGGCTGGTCGAAGGCATGGGATGAGCTTAAAGGGCCGCTCGGGCGGATTCTCGTGCTGGCAGTGGTCGCCGCCGCTGTCTCGTCGATGCTCGGATCGATCAACGGGTTTGTGTTCTCAAAGTGGAAGTTCCCGGGCTCGAGTATCGTCGTCACGCTGTTCTTGTTCGGCATGTTCATCCCGTATCAGGCGGTGATCTACCCGCTGCAGGAGATCATGCTGAAGGCCAATGATGCCGGCTTGCCCAAGGGCATCGGAACGCTGATCGTGGTGCACATTATTTGCGGCATTCCGATCTGCACGCTGATCTTCCGGAACAACTACGCGACCACGGTTCCTAACGAAATCCTGGAGGCGGGCAAGGTCGACGGCGCGGGCATGTGGCGCACGCATCGGTCGATCGTGCTGCCGATCTCCATCCCCGGCTTCGTGGTCACCTTGATCTGGCAGTTCACCTCGGCGTGGAACGACTTCCTGTTCGCTCTGTTCTTGACGAACCAGAACAACGGACCGGTGACGTTCGTGCTGAACTCGCTGGCGTCCGGCCAAAACCCGGACTACGCCTCGAATATGGCTGGCGCGGTCCTTGCTTCACTGCCGACGCTGACGGTCTACATCATCCTGGGCAAGTACTTCATCGGCGGGCTGATGTCCGGCTCCGTCAAGTAGCCCGCACCTCCCTCTTTTTCCGCTCGTGTTACTGGGCGAGGGCTATTCGAATCCCTCAGTAACACCGCAGGGATTTTAGGAGTCGCGGTGGGCGCCGGCCGCGGGGGAGACCTCGCGGATGACGGGCGCCTTGTATCCGGCCGCTGAGAAAGCATGTATGACGGCGCTCCCGACTTCGCCCGCAACCTCCGTGTGAGCCAGCGCGATCACCGAGCCGCCGAAGCCGCCGCCGACCATTCGCGCACCCAGTGCCCCGCCTGCCTCCGCGGCCTCGGCGGCGAGATCCAGTTCGGCACAGGAGACTTCGAAGTCGTCGCGCAGCGATTCGTGCGATGCCGATAGTGCGGCGCCGATTGCCTCGATATATCCGGCGCGCAGCAAAGCAACTGCTTCGCGCACCCGCTGGTTCTCCGTCAAGACGTGTCTCACTCGGCGCTGTAGGACGTCCGCATCGGCGCCCAAGAGTGAAGCTGCGCCGAATTCCGCACTTCCTGCAGCGGCGCCTACCTTCGCCATAGCCCAGTCCAGGTTGCTGAACAGCACCTCGGAGAGCAGACCCACATCCAGCATCCGGGCGGCCGTTTCCACATCGGCGCGACGCTTCGCGTACTCACCGTCGGCCAGCGAATGATGCGCGCGGGTGTCGATCACCATTGTCGTGAGTCCGGCTGCGGCAGTATCAAAGGGGATGTGTTCGATCATGTCGGCGCCGATGTCGAAGTACAGCGCGTGGCCTTCGATGCTGGCAGCGGACGCCATCTGGTCCATCAAACCGCAGGGCATACCGACAAAGTCGTTCTCCGCCTGTTGTGCGATTCGAGCAATCGTGGATAAGTCTAGATCGAGTGAAAGATGATCCGAGATTGCCAGCGCCACGGCGCATTCCACCGCGGCGGAAGAAGAAAGCCCTGCCCCGGCGGGCACTGATGAGTCTAACGCGAGGCGCAGCGGTGGTACTTCGATACCGCGCTGACGCATCGCCCACACGACGCCGAGCGGGTACGCCTGCCAGGTGCGTGCGATAGCGGACTCCGGCCGGAGATCCTGTGGTGCAATAGGTATGACGGTTCCATGCCGCTGCGCCGATACGACATGGAACTGCCCATCGGTAGCGGGGCCCACGGCAACCTGCGCACGGGAGTCGATCGCGAATGGCAGCACCAAACCACCGCTGTAGTCGGTGTGCTCGCCGATCAGGTTAGCGCGGCCGGGAGCGGACCAGGTCCCGGCCGGTGAGGCGCCGAACGCGCTACGGAACACGGCGGCGGCGTTGGGTGGGGTGGCGGTCACGGGGATTCCGTCATACTTGAAGTGGCCTGTCTTGGTGGAGAGATTAGAGTAGTCGTCGCGCTATGCGTTGCTGCGGTGCATGAAATCCCAGGCGTCGCGGACCATGTCTGCAAGAGTCAACTCTGGCTGCCAGCCTAAAATCGTGCGAGCCTTTGCGTTGGACGCGATGAGTCGGGCGGGGTCACCTGCGCGCCGTGCGCCGACAGTTGCGGGCACGGGGGAACCGGTGACTTCGGCGATGGAGTCCAGTACCTGCCGCACGGAGTAGCCATCACCAGAACCGAGGTTGCAGATCAGGTGCGTGCTGGGCTGCGCCGCGGTCAGTGCCAATACATGGGCACGAGCCAGGTCCGCGACATGGATGTAATCCCGGATGGGAGTGCCATCGTCTGTAGGCCAGTCCTCCCCGAAGATGGTGAGCGGGCCACGGCGCCCCGCCAACGCGTCGAGCGCGAGCGGAATTAAGTGAGTTTCCGTGCCGTGTCGCTCGCCAGCGCCCCAGGCGGCGCCAGCGACGTTGAAGTAGCGCAGCGAGACCGCAGCAAGACCTGTCGCAGCACATTCCCCGGTGAGCATCATGTCGACCGATAGTTTCGATGCGCCATAGGGGTTCGTGGGCTTCGTGGGCGATTCCTCGGTGATGGGTACCGATTCGGGCTCACCGTAGGTGGCTGCGGTTGATGAAAAAACAAGGCGGGACACGCCATGCTTAGCAACCGCATCCAGGAGTGCGCGCGTACCGCACACGTTCGTCCGCCAGTACTTGGCCGGATCTGCCACCGACTCGCCGACGAGGGATTTCGCCGCGAAGTGCAACACTCCATCAAAGCCGCCTGAGCTCAGAGCCGCACTTTTGAAAACACGGTCGGCGTCGCGGATGTCGGCCTGCACAAGTTCCACACCATCGGGTACGGCGTCGGCATGCCCGGTCGAAAGATCGTCCAAAACGGTAACGTGATGACCTTCGGCTATCAGTAGTCTGGTCACGACGGAGCCGATATATCCAGCGCCGCCTGCGACGAGAATCCTCATGTGGGAAGCGGTTTCGAGGACAGCACTTTCGGCGCCAGAGTCTTTACGGTCAGGCTTACCGACGAGGGCATCGTCATACGTGTTGGTGGCCGCGCTCATACTGAAACCTCTCGAAGGCGTGCCGCGACCTGCTCCGGCGCGGTGTCGTTGATGAACGCGCCCATCGCGGACTCGGAGCCTGCCAGGTATTTGATTTTGTGCGGCGCACGCCTGATCGACGTGAGGCGCAGGTGCATCCACCAATCGGTACGTCCGGTGCGCACCGGAGCCTGGTGCCACGCGGTGATGAGGGGCAGCGGCTCATCGAACAGACCCTCCATGCGGCGCAACGCTTCTCGGTAGATTGGTACAAATGCATCGCGTTCGTCGTCGGTGAGTGCGGGCAAGTCCGCGACCTGCCGTCGCGGGTAAATATGCACTTCAATCGGCCAGCGCGCAGCAAACGGGACGAATGCCACCCAATGATCGTTACTGGCGATGACCCGTGGGCCGCCGATCTCGTTGATGAGGAGATCAGCGAACAGGTTAGTGCTGTGCGAAGCTCGGTGCGCCGCAATGGATTCGAGCATCCGAGCAGTGACCGGCGTGATAAACGGATATCCGTAGATTTGGCCGTGCGGGTGGTCAAGAGTGACGCCGATCTCGACACCACGATTCTCGAAGCAGAACACCTGCTCCACCCCCGGGTGCTCGGCGAGGGCTCGGGTCCGGTCCGTCCAGACGTCGACGACTGTGCGGATCCGTGCATCTGGCAGCGACGACATGGTGGCGCGGTGATCGGAGGTAAAACACACGACTTCGCAGCGCCCGTTTGCTTGATGCGTTTCGAAGAGCTCGGTCTGCTCGGCATGCGGGCCGACACCGGCAAAGGACGGGAACCGGTTCTCGAAGACCGCGACATCGTAATCTACCGAAGGTATCTCGGAGGCGTTTGCGGTCGTCGACGGACACAACGGGCACTGGTCGGCCGGCGGACGATAGGTGCGAGTCTGCCGGTGGCCCGCGATGGCCACCCACTCTCTGGCCAGCGCGTCAAACCGCGCCTCTGAATGAAGCTCGACGGTCGGTAGATCCCGCTCGTCCGGCGCGGTTCGGTCTTGGCCCGGAGACTCGTCGAAGTAGATCAACTCGCGCCCGTCGGCAAGAGTGGTCACCGATCGCCACAATACGTGCTTACTCACGACATCCCCCACGTATCATCAGACGACTCCTCACCGAAGATCACTTGCCCGATCAAGTCTGATGCGACAGTGAGCGCACCGGCTCCCAATCCTCTGTCCGTGACTAACACGTCGACGTCTTGCATCTCGGCGAACGACGACAGTCCGATGACTCCCCACTTGGTGTGGTCTGCGACGGCGACTACTTTGTGAGCCGCATGGATGAACTGCCGATTGGTCTCGGACTCGGCGAGGTTGGGTGTGGTGAGTCCGGCATCCGGGTCCATTCCGTGGCAGCCAATGAAGAGTATGTCCACGTGGAGGGAACGGATGGCCCTTTCGGCGACTGGACCGACCAGCGCATCTGAAGGCGTGCGGATCCCGCCCGTCAAGATGACTGTCGGTCTCCCGGTGTGGTTGGTATCGAACAATTCCGCGATACGTATCGAATTGGTGACCACAGTCAGATCGGGCAGGTCGAGCAGGTGGTGAGCCAGAGCCCAGGTTGTGGTACCGGCTGATAGCGCTATAGCGCTGCCGCGGATCGCCAGTGCCGCAGCTGCCTTGGCGATCGACTCCTTCTCGGAAAGTTCGCGGGCTGACTTGGCTTCGAAGGTGGGTTCTTCACTGGTCGGGTTACCCCTCAGCGTTGCGCCGCCGTGCACTTTCTCGGCTAGTCCCTGTCTCGCCAGTACATCGAGGTCGCGGCGAATGGTCATGTCTGAGACTCGCAATTGTGCCGTCAGATCATTGACTCGGACAGACCCGTCGTTTCTGAGGCGTTCGAGGATGAGAACCTGCCGACTCTTGGCAAGCATGGGTCTGTCGCTGTAGGCCATGCAACAGTCTCCAATCCGCGATCCATGTGGCGCTGGTCGGAGAAGCGCACCGACCAGCATGCGCTAGATCTCCGGCATCCTCAAGAAGTAACAGGATCCCCCATTGATTCAGCGAATGCAAACGCCAGTGTGTTGAAATCTGATGACTTTGGCAACCGCAGTGCATGGCGCTGCAACTGGCTGCCGTCTGAGTCGAGTGGTAGAACCAGACATTGGTACGAAAGGTACGTATTTCTGCAGATACCGGCATGTTTGCACTGCTCCACGCCGCAGCCGTGCCTTCTCCCGAGTCAGATCGAGATGGAGGTGCCGTGTTAAAGCTTTTTTCCTGTGACCCTTGACACGACTGCCATTCGGGGGCTCTACTATGGCGCACATAGTTGATTTATGTAGCTATCTGTTCGAACGTGTTTGTTCCCCATCATGTTTTCGTGCCCTGGGAGGGTTCATGAACTCGAAGCACAATCATCCAACTGACGAGCACGCGCCGCAGTTGAACCGCCGCTCGATCCTGAAGGGAATTGCGGGGGTCGCTGCGCTCGCTGCGCTTCCGGCGGCCCTCGATGCGTGTTCGAGTAGCCCCGCCACTGGTAGCACTAGCTCCGCTAGTCCCAGCAGTTCCAGCAGTTCCAGTAGCTCCGCTAGCTCGAGCAGCTCAGATAGTTCCGCGAGCAGCGCTGAAGCGACCACTGCAGGCTCAAGCGCGGCTGGCGTGGCTGGCGGCATACCTCAAGCCACCGGAACACTCACCATCGGCTCCAATTACTCCGACCCCGGCGTCAAGAAGGCCTTCGGTTCGGTGGCCGATGCGTTCCAGAGTGGCAGCGGCGCGACTGTCAAAGTCAACACGATTGACCACAACACCTTCCAGAACAATATCCAGACGTACCTGCAGGGAACCCCGGATGACGTGTTCTCGTGGTTTGCCGGCTACCGGATGAAGTTCTTTGCGGCGCAGGGCCTCGCCTCTCCGATCGATGATGTCTGGGACAAGATCGGCGACAACTTCTCCGACGCGATCAAGGCGGCGTCGAAAGCGGAAGATGGGCACTTCTACTTCGTGCCGATCTACAACTACCCGTGGGTCATGAACTACCGCAAGAGCGTCTGGGACGAGCACGGTTATAAGGTCCCAGATACCTGGGACGAGCTGATGACGCTCTGCGAGAAGATGAAGTCCGATGGCTTGGTGCCGATCTCCTGGACCGACAAGGACGGTTGGCCGGCCATGGGCACGTTCGACATCTTGAATATGCGGATGAATGGTTACCAGTTCCATGTGGACCTGATGGCACACAAGGAGTCCTGGACTGATCCGAAGGTTGTCGCGGTTTTCGAACAGTGGACAAAGTTGACCCCCTACTATCAGACCGGCGCCAACGGTCGGACCTGGGAAGAAGCCGCGCAGGACCTCCAGAACAAGAAGACCGGGATGATGTTTATCGGTGCCGGGCAGGCGGGCCAACAGTTCTCTAAGGAGAACCTGCCCGATCTGAACTTCTTCGCATTCCCGGAGATCAACCCGGACCACGGGACTGATTCGATGGATGCCCCTATCGACGGACTCATGATGTCCAAGAGCCCGAAGAACAAAGCCGCGGCGACGGCGTTCCTGGAGTTCCTGGGCACCGCGAAGGCCGAGTCGATCTACCTGGCATCGGACCCCACCGATGTTGGAACCGCAAAGAACTACGACGAGAGTACGTATAACGCGCTGCAGAAGGCGTCCGCGGACCTGATCGCTAAGACCAAGAACATCGCACAGTTTCTGGATCGCGATACTCGTCCCGATTTTGCTTACCCGATCGTGCAGAACGCACTGCAGTCGTTCATCACCAACCAGGATCCGAAGGCGGTTTGCCAGCAACTCGAGACTCAGGCCAAGTCCATCTTCGCTAGCTGATAGCGGGGTAGGCCTCGAATCATGTCGTCATCGACCACGACTGCCACCACGCGCCCGACGCGCAACACGCGTCGGGCGCATGGTGGCAAACTGCGCCGTCTGACCCGGCGTGACGGGCTAGTGCTTGGCCTGATGCTGGGCGTTCCACTGATCGTGGACCTCGCCTTCATCTGGGGGCCGGCGATCGCCAGCATTTTCTACTCGTTCACCGATGCGCAGGGCGCCCGCCCAGTTAAATGGGTCGGCGGGAAGAACTACCACTTCATGGCAACAGTGGACTACGAGTTCTGGCCGGCCATCTGGCACAACGTGCTATGGCTGCTGGTTTTCATCGTCATCGCGACGCCCCTAGGGATGCTGTTCGCCGTGCTTCTGGACCGGGGCATCAAGGGATCTCGGGTCTATCAAAGCATGTTTTTCTTACCGGTGATGCTCTCACTGGCACTGATCGGCATCATCTGGCAGCTGATGTATGCACCGGACAACGGCCTGATCAACAACCTGATCGGGAAGACCGGGCAGGGCAATCAGATTGACTGGCTCGGGGATCCGAATATCAACCTGTGGGCGGTGCTGGTCGAAGCGACGTGGCGGCAGGCGGGCTACGTAATGGTGTTGTATTTGGCAGGACTGAAGGCTGTCAACCCGTCGTTGCGTGAGGCGGCCTCGCTTGACGGCGCCAACGAATGGAAGATGTTCTGGCGCGTGGTGTTTCCGACGATGCGGCCGATCAACATCGTGATTTTGGTCGTCACCGTTATCGAGTCGCTGCGTGCCTTCGACCTCGTCTACATCACCAATGGCGGCACGAACGGCCTAGAGCTATTGAGCGCGATGATCACTCAGCAGATCCTTGGTGCGGGCAACAAAATCGGCTATGGCAGTGCACTTGGGGTTGTTCTTTTGGCGATCTCCATCGGGCCGATCATCTACTTCCTGACGGTGCAGTTCCGTAAGGAGAAACAATGACGACATCTGCGAGCGATACCCGACCGTCGGCGCTGCGCGAGGCGCCGCCTGGACCGGCGCGGAAGAAGAACCGCCGCACCGCCTCGTATATTTTCCTGACGATCGCCGCGATCTTCTGGATCACGCCAGTGGCGTGGACGCTATATACGTCGCTGCGGCCGGTGTCGGATACGGACGCACACGGATATTTCTCTCTGGCACACACGCTCACTCTCGAGAACTACCAGAACGCCTGGGTGCAGGGCGACATAATCCACTACTTCCTGAACTCGGTGTACATCACCGTCCCGGCGGTGCTCGTGACACTGCTGTTGTCGTCATCGGCGGCGTTCGTGCTGTCCCGTTTCAGTTTCAAGTTCAATCTGACAATGCTGCTGCTCTTCACCGCAGGGAACCTGCTGCCTCAGCAGGTGTTCCTCGCACCCCTGTTCAAGGTGTATCTATGGATTACCCTGCCGGACTGGCTCTCGTCCTCGGGACATCTTTACGACTCGATCCTCGGACTGGTCGTCATCAACGTATCGTTCCAGATGGGCTTTGCCACGTTCGTCCTTTCGAACTTCATGAAGGCCATCCCGACCGAAATTACCGAGGCAGCGTTGGTGGATGGTGCGTCGGCATGGACACAGTATTGGAAGCTGACGCTGCCCTTGGCGCGCCCGGCGCTAGCGGCGATGGGGACGTTGCTCACCATTTGGATCTACAACGACTTCTTCTGGGCGGTCGCACTGATTTCCACCGGCAGCAAGTACCCGATCACCACGGCGATCTTGAATCTGAAGGGCACGTACGCGGTGAACAACAACCTACTTGCAGCCGGAGCGTTGATCATTGCGGTACCTACGCTGGTCGTCTACGCCGTGTTGCAGAAGCAGTTCATCTCCGGGTTGACCTTGGGCAGTACCAAGGCGTAGTCGGATTGCCATTTCTAATCGAGTTGTTCCCGACGTTGCTGCCCGGAACGAGTCGCGATTCCACTGTGGATGGTGACGAAGGAGCAGTGAATTTATGACGTATGTTTCGACCGTCAGCCCCGGCTGGGGGACGCGCCGCGACCCGCGCTCTGCGCTGACCACCGATGCGCCGACGATCTCGCTCGATGGGGAGTGGCGGTTTCGACTCCTAGCCGGCGCGCCGGGTACGCCGGGCGCTGGCAGCGTGCTGCCAGACGGCGAAACTGCCGAGTCTGTTGCCGAACCCGAACTCGATGATTCGGCGTGGGACCAAATTCCGGTGCCTGCGCACTGGGTGCTGATCGGAGACGGCGCCTACGGCCGACCGATCTACACCAACGTGCAATTTCCGTTCCCCATCGACCCGCCGCACGTTCCGGACGAAAACCCCACCGGCGACTATCGACGGACATTCGACTTGCCGGCGTCATGGGCGGATGCCGAGTCGGTCGTACTGCGCTTCGGCGGGGTTGAATCACGATATCGGTTGTGGCTCAACGGAACAGAGATCGGCGTGGGCACCGGTAGCAGGCTGGTACAGGAGTTCGACGTCACGGGTGCTTCGCGCACCGGCACGAACACCATCGCGGTCCGAGTACACCAGTGGTCCGCGGATAGCTATATCGAAGACCAAGATCAATGGTGGCTGCCCGGCATCTTCCGCACGGTGAGTCTGCATGCTCGGCCGGTCGGCGGCCTCGACGATGTCTGGCTCCGAGCAGATTTTATGGCGGACGGCACCGGCCGAGTCGATCCCGAAATTTGCGCTGCGGCGGCCGCGTTCCCGGTGACTCTCCGTGTTCCGGGTCTTGGAGTCGAAGTGCGCTGGGCCAGCCCGGCTGATGTCACACCGCTCGCAGTAGGCGACGTCTCTCCGTGGACGGCAGAAACGCCGCATCTCTATGACGCAACTGTGTCATCGTCCGGCGAGACCGTCGCGCTGCGCATTGGCTTCCGAAGTATCAACATTGTCGGCGACCAGCTGCTCGTCAACGGACGGAAAGTCGTCTTCCACGGTGTCAACCGGCACGAAATTGACGCTGACCGAGGTCGCGTATTCGACGCAGACGCGGCCCGCGCAGACCTCGCCATGATGAAGCAGTTCAACATCAACGCCATCCGCACCAGCCACTACCCGCCGACACCCCAATTGCTCGACATTGCCGACGAACTCGGACTGTGGGTCATGGTCGAATGCGATATCGAGACACACGGCTTCGAGAAAGACAATTGGGTCGGAAATCCGAGCGACGATCCTGCCTGGCGCGAGGTGTACCTGGACCGGATGCAGCGAACTGTTGAGGTCCACAAGAACCATCCCAGCGTGATCCTCTGGTCGCTGGGCAATGAGGCGGGTACCGGTCAAAATCTCGCGGCAATGGCCGCATGGGTTCACGAACGTGATCCGCGCCGCCCCGTGCACTACGAGGGCGACCGCGCCGGCGCCTACACCGACGTCTACTCGAGAATGTATGCGACAGTTGCCGAGTCGACGTCGATCGGTGACGATGCCGCCCGCACACCGCTGCTAGACTGCAGCGTGCCCGAGTCCGCGCGGCAGCGAACCAAACCTTTCCTGTGGTGCGAGTACGCGCACGCTATGGGCAACGGCCCCGGCGCTCTCGATCAATACGACGACCTCATCTGGCGGTATCCGCGCCTGCATGGCGGCTTTGTATGGGAGTGGCGCGAACATGGACTGCGTACCCATACCGCCGACGGTGTCGAGTTTTTCGCCTACGGCGGTGATTTCGACGAGGTGGTGCACGACGGCAACTTTGTGATGGATGGCCTCATTCTGCCGGACTCGACGCCTACTTCGGGACTGTGGGAATACAAGCAGGTGAGTTCACCTGTCAGACTCGAGATTTCGCGTGGACCGGGCGATTTTCCGGCAGGCGCCTCAGTGGCGACGGATATGCCGCTGCTGCTGACAGTCACCAATCGGCGCCACACTGCCGATACGGCGGACTTAGACCTGCGGTGGCAGGTTGAGCGGGACGGGAATCTGTTGAACAGCGGGGCCGTGCCCATTGACCCCATCGCGGCTGGCCAGCGGCGCACGATTGCCCTTCCAGATGAGATAGACGCGGGCCTTGCCAGCGGTAGCGAAGGTGATGCGGGCCGTGACAGTAGCGAGGTCTGGTTGACTGTCGGGGTCATCCTTCGCGAGGCGACGTCGTGGGCGCCCGCTGGCCACAGCATCGGATTCGCGCAACACCTGATGTATGACGGAACCCCGGGGCCCGGCTCTGATCGCGAAAGTCTGGCCGGTCCGGGAGTCGGCAGGCAGTCGTCATACCTGGCTGTTTCTGTTGTGGGGCAAGAAGAGTCGGCTCGGCATGCACTGCAGGGCGCGAGTCGTGTTGCGCTGGGGCCTGCTGAGTTTGTCAACGGACGCCTGACACAGCTTGCCGGACGACCAGTTTCGGGTCCGCGCTTGGAACTATTTCGGGGGCCCACGGACAACGACCGGCGTGCGAGCTTCGGTTCGTACGAGCGCGCCGACCCCTCGGCCGGCGACGGGCGAGGTGAACCCGCGCCGCCGTATGCCGATGTGTGGCGTTCTGCGGGGCTAGATCGGCTGACCGCTCGCGTTATCGAGGTGCAGTCGGCGCCCGAAGGGGTTTCGGTGCGTGAGCGCTGGTCGGCGGCCAACGAGCGCGCCAGCGTCGACATGCTTCAAGTGTGGCGGCTCGTTGCAGGCGAGGTCCGGCTCCAGATTCAGATTCTGCCGAGCGCCGGCTGGGACATGGTGTGGCCGAGAATCGGTGTGCGGTTTGATCTTCCCGCTTCGGTGGACGGCGCGAGCTGGTTCGGGACCGGGCCGGGGGAGTCGTATCCCGACAGCAGGCGCGCGGTGCGAGTCGGCAGGTTTGCTGCCTCTCTTGCGGAACTCACGGAGCCCTATTCGCGCCCACAAGAAACCGGGCACCGCAGCGCCCTACGCTCGCTCACGATCAATGCTGACGCGTCACCATGGCTACAGATTGACGCAGCCGCCGACACCAGCGGTCGCAGACCAGGTTTCACGCTGACGCCCTATACGGCGCAGCAACTCGACCGCGCCACTCATCAACACGAGCTGGTTCACACCGATCACACCTATCTATATGTGGACGCCGCCCAATGCGGGCTGGGCTCGCGAGCGTGCGGTCCCGACGTGTGGCCAGACTTCCTGCTGCGGCCGGAGGCGCGCACCCTGACACTGCGCGTTAGCGCGGCAGAGCGGGCGGTTTGAGTAGGTCAGGTTGAGTAGGTGCGGCCTGGTGCGCGCAGCTCAGCCGGCGCAGTTGAATAGGCCTCGCGCGACGGTGAGCCCGGCCTGCCGCCGAAGGTTTCCTTTCGACTAGTGAGCAGAGCTTTCCCCAACTGAGCAGACCCTTGAACCTCTGCTCAGTTGGGAAAACCTCTGCTCACTCGCCTGGATGCCACGACGGTCCGGCCCCGAGTCGTTGTTAGTGGGACCCAGACATGATCAATGACATCGCGCCGGCCCGGCGGGTGGCTGTGGATATGCCGCTGCCGGAGAAAGCGGAGCTGGACTCGGTGGAACTGGGTGAGTTCGGGTTCGGAATAGGAACCGACGCTGTCACCTACCGGCCAGATGCTGGCGCGCAGACATTCAATGACGAGCGGCCGTTCCACGTCGTCGTCGCGCCGCGCTTCGAAGGTGACGAGACCGAATTGGATCTGTCGCTCCGGGCTCAGGCCTGGCTGGACCGCGATCCAGAGAATCCCGCGGTGCACTGGCTGCTCAGCCTGCTGGACCCGGAAACTGGTGTGGCGCACGCGAACCCGGATGCGGGGTTCCTCCCGCCGGAGCCGGCGGAGGAGGATAACGAGGGCGCCGGACAAGGATTCACGAATGTGGCGTTCCGGCTCTCAAGCGAGATGGCGACCGGTGACGTAGTCACGGCGAGTGCTGGCATCGTGTTCGATGACAACCCGGAGATTATGACGGAACCCTCGTCTAACCGGCTCGATCGGACGGCACCGCCTACGTCCATTGACGGGTCAACCCAGATTCCGGTCGGTGGGTACGCGACCATTGTGCCGACGGAAACGGGGTCCGGTCCGGGTTTGGTGGATGTGTGGCGTTCGGTGGATGGTGGGCCGTTGGTGTTGTGGAGGTATCAGGTTGCGCCTGGTTCGGTGGCGCCAATCGATATGGAACGGCGGGGCAGCTCGCGGAAATGTTCGGCGCAGCTGATGCTGTGGTGATCGCTAATGGTGAGAACTACAAACAGGGTTTCGATGCGTTGGCGGCGAACTATTTGGCCGGGCAGGTCGGCGCGTCAATTCTGCTGACCCAGGGCGGCAGGTTGCCGCCGGAGACATTGGCGGCGGTGTGTTCGGTGCTCAAGGGTTCGACGGCCGCGAGTAAGACCATCTACATACTGGGTGGCACCGACAGCGTCTCGCCGGCGGTGGCGACGGCGTTGTCGAAGCCGTGCACGCCGGTGTTGGGTAACGTCCGGGTGGTGCGGATCGGCGGCGCCGATCGATATGCGACGGCGGCAATGATCGCTACCGGCGCCTTCGGAGCTTCCGGCAACGACTACCCCCGTGGTATCGGAGTGTTCGCGTTGGGCGGCGAGAAGCCTTTGCGGACGGCGATTGTGGCCTCGGGCGAGGCGAATGCGGACGCGTTGTCGGCGGGCGGGATTGCGGCGCAGTTCCACCTGCCGATGCTGCTCACTGCGGCAGGTAGCCTCCCGGATGCCACGGCGAAGGCGATCACCACGCTGAAGATTGAGCAGGTGATTGTTCTGGGCGGGCCGGATAGGGTCTCGCAGAAGGTGAAGGGCCAGCTCACCGCGTTGGGTGTGCGCAATATTGTCACGATCGCCGGGCAAGACCGTTTCGAGACTTCTGCTCTGCTGGGCACTCTCGCCC
>JBDTAR010000175.1:0-12075 GCA_039924545.1 Nakamurella sp.
TCAAGTCGGGCATCCACGGCGGCTCAGTTCGCCGGGCGCGGGCACGACGGGTGCGACCCGGCGGTGACGAGGTCGGATACCGCGGTGCGTGGATCCGAGCTAGTCACCAACCCTTCGCCAACCAGAACCGCGTCCGCTCCTGCCCCTGCATACGCGAGCAGGTCTGCGGGTCCGCGCACACCGGACTCAGCAATCGTCACGATGCCGCTGGGCAGGCCCGGAGCAATGCGCGAAAACACGTCCCGGTCGACTTCGAACGTTGTGAGGTTTCGCGCATTAATGCCGATGACCTTGGCTCCTGCATCCAGCGCACGGGAGGCTTCGTCTTCGGTGTGCGCTTCCACCAGGGCCGTCATCCCGAGGGATTCAACCCGTTCCAACAAGCCCACTAGTACGTTCTGCTCCAACGCGGCAACGATCAACAGGACCAGATCGGCTCCGTACGCGCGCGCTTCGTGCACTTGGTAGGGGCTGACTGTGAAGTCTTTACGTAAAAGCGGGACGTCGACCGCAGCACGAATGGCGGCAAGATCAGCCAGACTTCCGCCGAACCGACGTTGCTCAGTCAGCACAGAAATGGCCCGCGCGCCGGCGTCTTCGTAGATCGCGGCCAGTTTCGCCGGGTCGGCAATATCGGCCATGGCGCCGCGGCTGGGACTGCGACGTTTAATTTCCGCGATAACGCCGACTCCGGGGGCTTTAAGGGCGGCCCACGCGTCGCGTGCGGAGGGTGCATCGGCAGCGCGCGCCTTGATCTCCGCGAGCGGCGTCACCGCCTGGCGTGCCGCAAGATCTTCACGCACGCCTTTGAGGATGGCTTCCAGCACACTCACCTGTTTGTCTCCTCACAGCCGCTGCGATCGGATGGCTTCATCGTATCCGGCTTCGGAGTGGCTCTCTGACACGGCGCCTCGCCTTGGTACCTGTCGGGCCGCCGCCGATAGAGCGGCCCAACGCGCCCACCGGCGGAACATTGCGAGGTGAGAATTTCGTCTCAGCCAGCGTCGTCTGTCGGGTCTACACCAGCATCGAGCGACCGCCACCACTCCGCCGGATCGGTGGCATCCGCTGCAGTTTCGACGGAATTCTCGTCTATCGCTTCGCTCGGGTTGGGCGCTACTACACGCGTTGCACTTTGCCGTGCAACCGCGCGCTGAGTTGCCTCCCGCTGCGCTGCCTCCCGTTGAACAGCGGGCGGGCTGTAGGTAACGCTGGAGACTCGATCGCGACCGCTACCCCGCGCCACAAGGACTCCGCCGACGGCTTCCGCAACACCGCCTACCACCGAGAGAATCAACGCGGCCCACACCACTTCGGCGGCAGAGATGGGCGCAGCTGGTCGAATGAGGCGCGCAGCAAACTCGGCGTCGGGATGATGTGTGCCGGCGATAGCCGTCGCAACAATCGAACCGACTCCGGCGGCGGCGACAACAATCCCCACGATGCGCCGGACGATTCCGCGGCTGATCAGTGCGGCACCGAGGCCAGCCAAAACCACCAGCGCCAGCGGAACCAGCGCCACCGCAACGGCACCGCCATCGATCGTGACGCGCAGTTCGCCAGTCAGCGGATCGTGGTAGCTTCGTTGCCACCACGGCATGAATGCGGCGCTGGCGCTCAGCGCTGCCCCCAGCAACACGATGAGGGCGGGAAGGCCGCGGCGCCGTGCACCGCGCGGCTTCGGGTTGGGCAATCCGTTCGATGCGGTCACGATTCGGCGCGCCACGTTCCAGCAGCACCGATTGCGCCCAGAACGGCCGCAGCCTTGTTCTGGCACTCTAGGTCTTCGGACTCCGGTACCGAGTCGGCGACGATTCCCGCACCGGCCTGCACATGTGCCACGCCGGGCCTCAGCACAGCGGTGCGGATCGCGATTGCCGTATCGGCGTCGCCCGCGAAGTCCAGGTATCCGACAATGCCGCCGTAGGGGCCGCGCCGCGCAGGTTCCAGCTCGTCAATGATCTGCAGTGCGCGAGGTTTCGGGGCGCCGGATAACGTACCTGCCGGGAAACACGCCGTCACCGCGTCGAGCGCCTCCCTGCCGGGCGCAAGCGAGCCGACCACGGTCGAAACGATGTGCATGACGTGCGAATACCGTTCGATCGTAAAGAAGTCGGTGACCCGCACACTGCCCGGACTACAGATCCGCCCCAGGTCATTGCGTCCCAGGTCCACCAACATGATGTGCTCGCTACGTTCTTTCTCGTCGGCCAACAAGTCCTTGCCGAGAAGGACATCATTTTCGTCAGTCGCGCCACGCGGCCGCGTCCCGGCGATCGGGTGCATGGACACGTGCCCGTCGCGCACGGTGACCAGCGCCTCCGGCGACGATCCGACGATCAACACGGGCTGACCATCGGGTGTGGGCAAGTTCAGTAGGTACATGTAAGGACTCGGGTTAGTGGCCCGCAGCACACGATAGATTTTCAGAGCCTGCGCGCTGAGTTCAGCCTCTGGACCAGGGATATCGGCGTCAAAGCGCTGCGACACCACCACCTGGAACGCGTCACCGGCGCGAATATGCTCCTGTGCGGCGCGTACTGCCGCGCGGTAGTCGTCGGACGATGTTCGGCGCTGCACCGTCGGCATCACGGTCTGAAAGCTGGCAGCGGGCAACGACACCGGCTGTGCCAGCCGCGCGGCCATCGCATCGAGCCGGGCAACCGCGTCGTCATATGCCGCATCCACCCGCTCATCAGATCCGTCAAAGTTGATGGCATTGGCGATAAGTGTGACGGTGCCCTCGTGATGGTCTAACGCGGCGAGATCACTCGCGAGCAGCATTACCAGCTCGGGAGCCCCGATTTCATCGGGGCTATCCCCCTCGATGCGCTCCAGTCTGCGGACCGCGTCATACCCGATGTAACCGACCATTCCGCCGGTGAGCGGCGGCAGCCCGGCAAGCGGTTCGGTGCGCAGCGCTCGCAGCGTAGCGGCCAGCACCTCAAGCGGGTCCCCCGACGTCGGCAGGCCCGAGGGCACCGACCCCAACCAGGTGGCCTGACCGGCGGATTCGGTCAGCACCGCGGCGCTCGCCGCGCCCACGAACGACCAGCGAGACCACGACCGCCCATGTTCTGCAGATTCGAGTAGAAACGTACCGGCCTTCCCGGCGGCGAGCGTCGCGTACAGACCGACCGGAGTGACCGTATCGGTCAGGAGGCGACGGGTCACTGGGATCACCCGCCGGCGTTCAGCGAGCTGACGGAAGGTGGCTTGAGTAGGCACGGTGGCGCCAAGCGGTGGTAGATCGTGGGGCATGATCGTTATTCTGCTGCCAGCACTCGGTCGGTAAAGCAACTACGGGCGCCGGTGTGGCAGGCCGGGCCGGTTTGGTCGACGAGCATCAGCAGGCAATCGCGGTCGCAGTCGTAGCGCACCTCGATCACCCGTTGATGGTGTCCGGACGTTTCGCCCTTGACCCAGTACTCCTGGCGGGAACGTGAAAAGTACGTGGCTGCACCGGTTTTCAGAGTTCGACTGACTGCCTCGGCGTCCATCCAGGCGAGCATCAGTACCTCACGGCTGTCGAACTGCTGGGCAATCACCGAGATTAGGCCGTCGGCGTTGTAGTGGAGGGTATCCGCACTGACCGCGTGCGGATCTGGAGTGGCCATAGGCATGACGCTGTCCCCGCCTATCGGCGCTGGCTCAGCTGCGGACATCGTCATACTCGTCTCTCGGTCTCTTGCTTCTCGATCACTTGATTTTCGGTGTCTTGCTTCTTGATCACAGTGCGAACGGGATAGCCGCGGGCTGCGAGTGAGCCTTTGACGTCGTGAATCGTGAACTGCCCGAAATGGAATACGGAAGCCGCCAGCACCGCGTTGGCTCCGGCGTCGACGGCGTCCGCGAAGTGGGACAGCTCGCCAGCCCCACCGGAGGCCACGAGTGGGACCGTGACGACAGCCCGCACAGCGGCGAGCATCTCAGTGTCGAAGCCGTTTTTAGTGCCGTCAGCGTCCATCGACGTGAGCAAAATCTCGCCGGCACCAGCGTCCTGCGCGCGGTTCGCCCATTCAACAACGTCAATGCCGGTGCCCTGCCGACCGCCATGCGTGGTGACCTCGAAGCCCGATGCGCAGTGGGTGATTTCACCGTCGGTGACGCGCCGAGCATCGATGGCGATGACTACGCATTGCGCACCGAACCGATGGGCCGCCTCGGACAAAAAGGCAGGTCGGGAGACAGCGGCTGAGTTGATCGCCACCTTGTCCGCTCCCGCGCGCAGCAGCGCGTCGATATCCGCCACGGTGCGGACGCCACCGCCGACGGTGAGCGGGATGAAGACGCTCTCGGCGGTGCGGCGGATCATGTCGTAGGCAGTCTGCCGATTGTCCGAGGTCGCCGTGATATCGAGAAAAGTAAGTTCGTCGGCACCTTCATCGCCATAGCGTGCGGCGAGTTCGACTGGGTCCCCGGCATCTCGCAGGTTGACGAAGTTGACGCCTTTGACGACTCGCCCTTCGGATACATCAAGGCACGGAATAACTCTGATCGCTACGCTCACGGGTCCCAGCTTACGGATCGGCGGCCGTCAGGCCTCGACGACAATCAGTCTTTGACAAAAACGGCAGAAGCGGCGGCAAGCGCCTGGCCCAGCGTGAATGCACCGGCGTACAGCGCTTTGCCGATAATCGCGCCGTCGATGCCGATCTCGACTAGCGACGCCAACGCGGTGACATCCGCCAGCGACGAGACGCCACCGGAAGCAACTACCGGCGCGGACGTTTCCGCGCACACGGACCGGAGTAGTTCCAGGTTCGGCCCCTGCAGTGTGCCGTCCTTGGTGACGTCGGTGACCACGTATCGGGAGCAGCCCTCGGAGTCGAGGCGGGCAAGGGTCTCGAAGATGTCCCCGCCGTCCTTCGTCCAGCCGCGGGCGGCCAGGGTGCGGCCACGCACGTCGAGCCCGATTGCGACTCGGTCGCCGTAACGGGCGATCACCGAGGCACACCATGTCGGGTCTTCCAGAGCTGCGGTGCCGATGTTTACCCGGCGACAACCGGTAGCCAGCGCCGCTTCTAACGATGCATCATCGCGGATGCCGCCGGACATTTCCACGTTCACGTCCAGCGCGCCGACGACCTCGGCGAGCAGGGCGGCGTTGGAGCCGCGCCCGAACGCCGCGTCCAGGTCCACCAGATGAATCCACTGCGCTCCGGCAGACTGGAAGTCCAGCGCAGCGGCAAGCGGAGCACCGTAATTGGTTTCGCTGCCCGCTTTGCCCTGCACTAATCGCACGGCTTGGCCGTCGGCCACATCGACTGCGGGAAGTAGATCGAAGGTCACGAAGTGAAAGCCTACTGGGCTAGTGGCGGCTCTGAGGCGGCGCCGTCCGTATCGGTATGGCTGGCCCGGTACCCGCCTGGCAGCTTCATGAAAAGGGAGACGACGAGCGCGGCGACTGGCATCACGAGCAACACGGCAAGGGCCGTACGCAGGCTGGTGGCGTCGGCGAGCCAGCCCAGCAGCGGGTTGGCAAGCCCGCCGATCGACACACCGAGGCCCACCGTCACTCCGCTGGCGGTGCCGATGCGGTTCGGCAGGTAGTCCTGGCCGAGCAGCACAAAAACCGAAAAGGGCAGGTATGACGCTATTCCCGCTATCGCGACGAACAGGAATGCCAGGGGCAGTGAAGTGACCATGAGCACTCCGGCCAGCGCCGGGAGCGCGATCGCGAAGCCCACGCGAATCGAGATGAGCGGATTGAACCTGTCCCCCATCCAGCCGCCCATGAAGGTTCCGATCGCGCCGCACACCAAGAAGGTGGTCAGGGCTGCGCCTCCGGTGACCTGAGACGTACCGAGATGGTTGATGAAGTACAGCGCGATGAACGAGGTGAACCCGAAAAACAGAATTGACCGGATGACGACAATGCCGGTCAGAGTGAGGAAGGCCGGCCAGTCGTCATTCCCAGTCGGCATGGCGGGTTTCGTGCCGCGCGCTGTTGGTCGGTCAAGGGTCGGCGTCAAATACCGCGCCAGGATTGCCACCATGACGACGGCGGGGATGATCAGCAGCGCGGTGCCGCGCAAACCGAGCCCAAGTAGCACCGGTGTCGCAATGATCGAACCAAGCGCGTAGCCGGCGTTGCCACCAAGCGCGAAGATCGACATTCCGGTGTTGGAGCGGCCGGCCGCCTGCCGGGCGGCCCGCGCCGCCTCCGGATGGAAAGCGGCGATGCCTAAACCGGACAGCGCAACGATAATCCAGGTGAGTGGATAGTTCGGCATCCAGCCGGCTAACGCCACTCCGATTGCGGCTAGCGAGATTCCGCCGCCGATCATCCAGCGCCGTGAGCGCTTGTCGGCCCAGACTCCGAACAGTGGTTGTGCTACGGACGACAGCACGGTGGCTGCCAGGGTGATACCGGCTATCGCGGCGTAGCTGTACTGACGTTCGGCGACGAAGAACGGCAGCAGTGCCGGAATGACGCCCTGATAAATGTCGTCGGAGACGTGTGCGGATGCGACGAGGGCGATACCCCGGTTATTAAACGGGATCCGTGCTGGTTTGCTACTGCGCGTCACCTAAGACACCGTATGCCGTCCAGTGTCCGGAATTACCGCCCGGCACCAGAACGCCTGGGTGGCGCGCCCGATTCGTGCGATGACGAGAGTGCGTTGGATGTGTCGCTCACCCGATGGTTTGACGCGTCTGCGCAGTTCATCGGGGATGACAGAGGTACCTCGCTGCTTGATTTCCAGAGTGCCGACGTCGTCGCGGCGCAGCCATCCGCGGACGGTTTTCTCGGAATATGCCGCCGCGTCGAGTATTTCGAAGGCGCGTCGGCCCACGGGTGGCTCATCTCCGGTGAGGTAGGCGAGGTGTTCGTCCAGTTTGGCCAGGCCGTGCCGCGCCGCGTATTGCTGCACCAAGTGCGCGCGCACCACCGCTGGGTCTGGGTCGACAAGGTATCTCCGGGCAGGTATGACGCTGTCCTGCGCTGGGTCTCGGTCCGTGAATTCTTCCAGCACTCCGCCGTATGTTCCAGGGTCGCCCGTGTCAGGGTCTCGGGCGCTGTCACTGTCGCCGTCGCCGTTGCCGGCGCCGTTGCCGGCGCCGTTGCCGTTGCCGTCGCCCAGGACGGTCGCGCGCCGCTTAGCTGTCGCGAACTGCGCCGGCCAGGCGACCGCTTCGCGAACCGTGCCCCGCCACGACACTATTTCGATCTCGCCGGGACGATTGAGGGCTTCGTAGTCGATAGCCGGTGGCAGCCGCAAGACGGGCGGGTGGCGCGGGTCTATAGCGTCCAGGTCGGCGACCGGCGGAATCGTGTCGGCCGACGAAATGCGCCGGCCTGTCACGTCCCGGCGCGCGGGGTCGGCGTACCGCAGGCTGCCACGCGTGGTGCGAGTGCAGGCGTCGGCGCGCATGAGGCGCGCTTCGTCACCGTGGTTTGCCAAGTTGTGCGCGGCCATGTTGTGCGCGGCCATAGCCAGGCGGACCGGATCCAGGTCCGACCCGACTGCGAATATTCCCCGGAGGGCTCCCGCAGTGCACAGAGCAGCGAGGTCTACGCCAATGGAACATGTGACGTCGTGGACAGCGTCATACCCTGCGGACGCGGCGGCAGCGACGACGCGACGAGCGCGGTGCGCGGCGACCGGCGGCGGCGGGGCCTGCTGTAGCGCTTCATCAGTGAAAAGCCATGCACCCCAGTCAATAAGGTCATCACTTCCGCAGCATTCAATCGCGCTGCGTTCAATCCCGCTGCGTTCAATCCCACTGCGTTCAATCCCACTGCGTTCAATCCCACTGTACTTAATTCCACTGTGCTTAATTCCCCATCGAGCCAACGCTTTCCGGCGCAGCAGCACGGTCTCCGCGACCGCCGCAGTATGGTCTCCGGACAGCGTCCGGAGCCGGGTCAGGTCGCCGATCATCGTCGACGAGGAGAGCGACATTTCAGTACCTGTTGCCACCGCTTCAACACCAGCTGCTGAAACCAGATAGGCAACGTCAGGTTCGGAGAATTGATACGCCATTAGCGGCCGGTGAAGGTGGCCTTGCCCGGGCCATCCGTCAGAAACGACGCCATACCGTGTTTCTGGTCGTTCGTGGCAAACAACCCCGCGAATCCGGCCGATTCGATACGCAGGCCCGTGGCGATATCCACTTCCAGACCATCGTCGATGCATCGCTTTGCGGTCTCGAGCGCCACCGTCGCACCCACTGCAAGTCGGTGCGCGAACGCCATGGCGGTCGCGACAACCTCGGAAGCCGGAACGGACTCCTCCGCGATCCCGAACTCGACGGCCTTTGGTCCACGAATCGGCCTGCCGGTAAAGATCATCCGCTTGGCGATAGCAGTGCCCACGAGACGAGGAAGGCGCTGGGTACCGCCAGCCCCAGGGATGACCCCGAGCGTGATCTCCGGAAATCCGAGCAGCGCGTCATCGGCGACAATTCGAAAATCGGTGGCCAGCGCAAGCTCAAACCCGCCGCCCAAAGCGTAACCGGTAATCCCGGCGATCGTCGGCACCCGCAGATGCGCGATGGCGTCGAGGGCACGCGTCAGCGATTTGCCGAAGACCGCAATCTCAGCGGGGCCAAGGTTCGCCATCTCCTTCACGTCCGCGCCGCCGGCGAATGCCTTCGGTCCGCCATGTACGACGATCGCGCGAATATCTCGGTCCATATCTAGCTCGCGCGCAGCGCGTTCGAGCTCACCGTGCATCTGGCTGTTAATCGCGTTCACGGGAGGGCGGTCCAATCGAATGATCCCGACTGCACCGTCCCGCTCAACGTGCACCACCATGGTTACGCTCCCTCCCACCCCGCGAATAAAGCTGAGAATTACCCTGCGTATGCGAAAAAGCGGCCGCGACGCGCCTGAAGTTGCAACTGCATACCGAATGTGGCCGATAGTGTCTCCGCCGTCAAGACATCGTTGATCGGGCCCGCTGCCATGACGCGCCCGCCCCGCAACATCAGCACGTGGCTGTACCCGACCGGGACCTCCTCGACGTGGTGCGTCACCAGCACGCTGGTCGGCGCACTCTGATCGGCAGCAAGGACGGTCAACCGCGCCAAAAGGTCTTCCCGCCCGGACAGATCCAAGCCAGCGGCCGGTTCATCCAGCAGCAGCATCTCCGGATCGGTCATCAACGCGCGGGCAGCCAACACTCGCTTACGCTCCCCGGAAGACAACACTCCGAATGCCCGATCAGCCAACTGAGTCACACCCATGGCCGCCATCAGCTCATCGGCGCGGGCAAAGTCCATCTGGTCGTAATGTTCACGCCACCTGCCCACCACGCCATAGCCCGCTGACACCACGACATTGCGCACCGTTTCCGTTGACGGCACGCGCCCCGCCAATGTGTCGGTAGACAGCCCGATACGCGGCCGCAGGTCTGCAATGTTCACCCGGCCAAGGCGTTCACCCAGGATGCGTACGGTGCCCGTGGTGGGATGCATCTGCGCAGATGCCAGCGCGATCAGCGTCGATTTTCCGGCTCCGTTCGGTCCCAGAATCACCCAACGCTCCATAGCGCGGGCACGCCAGGACACATCGTCCAACAGCAGCGACAATCCGCGCCGGACCGTCACGTGTGCAAACTCTAAAACAGCGTCGTCAGCGGGGGCATAGGCGGGCGGCGTCAAGAAGGTCACGCTCGTCATTGTGTCTCATTACGGCTGGCGGGGTACGAATCGGTGGGCCACCGGCGAGGGCCAACCAGTAGGTTCGGAACAATCATCACTATGAACGGCGACAGGGCCCACACTTCCGGCCAACCATTCCCATTGGGTGCGACCCTTACTACCGACGGTACAAACTTTGCTGTCGTCGCCGACGGTGAGCTATCTACGGCTGGCGAAAGCCCCCTCGACCTCTGCCTAGTCGACGAATCCGGCGCCGAGCATCGCGTCCCAATGCAGCAGCGCACGTCAGGAATTTGGCACGCCTTTGTTCCAGGAGTCGCCGAGGGACAGCGATACGGATATCGCGTCTCCACCCGTGATGCGGCGAAACTTCTGCTCGATCCCTACGCCCGCCGGGTCGATCGCACCGATTATGAACTGGCCGCCGCGTCCACACCCGGCGCGGACACGCTGGGCCACGCGCCGCTGGGCATCGTCACAGCTCGCACCACTGCTGCGACTCCGGGTCCGAATGTGCCCTGGGAACACACAGTGATCTACGAAGCGCACGTCAAGGGGCTCACCAAGAACCATCCCGGTATCCCACCCCATTTACGAGGCACCTATGCGGGTTTGGCCCATCCGGCGATGCTCCAGCACCTGACATCGCTGGGTGTCACCACGGTCGAACTGCTGCCGATCCATGCGCACGCCGACGAACCGCTCCTTGCCCGCGCGGGTCGACCGAATTATTGGGGATATTCGACTCTGAGCTATTTCGCAATTCACCCCGGTTACGCTGCTACCCCCGGCGGCGAGATGGCAGAGTTCGCGCAGATGGTCGATGCACTTCATAGCGCGGGCCTGGAACTGATGTTGGATGTGGTCTACAACCACACCTGTGAGGGCGGACCCAGCGACGCGATCACGCTGTCCTGGCGTGGCCTCGCCAACGAGTACTACCTGCCGATGACGCAGGACCTCACCGGCACCGGAAACACACTCGACCCGGCGCCGCTCACCTCCGTCCGGCTGGTCACTGATTCGCTACGCTACTTTGCCACCGAATTCGGCGTAGACGGGTTTCGCTTCGATCTCGCACCGGTGCTCGGTCGCCCCGGTGGCAGACAGTTCGATCAGGCGGCAACACTCCTCACTGCCATCGCGGCGGACCCGGTGCTGCAGACGCGCAAACTCATTGCCGAGCCTTGGGACGCAACAGCCGAGGGCTATGCACTGGGTCGCTTCGGCGCAGACTGGGCTGAATGGAACGATCGGTTCCGCGGCAGCATTCGCGACTTTTGGCGCGGTACCGGAGGAGTCCGCGACCTCGGTTACCGACTAGCTGGCTCGGAGGATTTCTTCGCAAGCCGTGCGCCGTGGGCGTCGATCAACTTCATCACCGCGCATGACGGATTCACGCTCCGGGACCTCGTGTCGTACGAGCAGAAGCACAACGACGCAAACGGCCAAGACGGCACGGACGGCACCAACGACAACCGCAGCGCGAACTACGGCATGGAAGGCGACGGAACCGCAGAAACCCCTGTCTCAGCCGATATTGTCGCTCTCCGAACCCGGCAGGCGCGCAATATGGCCGCGACGCTGCTGCTCGCCACGGGAACACCGATGATCTGCGCTGGTGACGAAATCTGGCGCACCCAGCACGGCAATAACAACGCGTATTCCATCGACTCCGCAGAGGTGTGGTTGGACTGGTCGGTTCTCGACAGCGAAATGAGCCCCGGCACGGACACAGGCATGACGCCGCCGCCAAGTCCCGCCGCAGAACTGCTCTCGTTCTTTAGTCGCGTCATCGCGCTGCGGGCCGCCGCACCCGCGCTCCATCAAGGCAACTTCTTCTCCGGGCGTTCACCCATGGACGGTGATGGCGTCGCCGACCTCAAGTGGTTTACCGAAACCGGCGCGCCCATGGGCGACGGAGCATGGTTCGACAACAGTCGCCGCACGCTCATGGTGTGGTTCGACGGCAATGACGTTCGCAGCCACGGGCCGCACGGCGAGCGCTTGACAGACGACTCCTGGCTCATCGTGCTGCACGCTGCCGACACAGACACCACCATCACACTGCCGGGTGTGCCCTATGGCGACCAGTACACGCCCGTCCTGGACACGGCTCAACCGACCGGGCTGCCCGCTTCCACTGCTCCGATACGCTGCGGGCTTCAGATCGCGATGCCCGCGCGCACGGTGTGGTTACTCAGGGCGCACCGGCCCCCCGCCGGCGCGTAACGGTGCCCTCGATGTCTGTGCTTCTCACCCTTGTGACTACAGCGGCAGGGCGATAAGTCCCATTTCGGCACCAGACGCCAGCTGTGGATGGTTCGGCACTGCCCGGACGGTGTACCCCAACGACCCCGCTCTGCCGAGCAATACCTCGGCCTGGAATCGGTGCCCGTCACCGTTGCCGACGAACCGCATCGGAGTGACAGACGGGCAGACCAAATCGTCGTCCAAGCCCAC
>JBDTAR010000176.1:0-21361 GCA_039924545.1 Nakamurella sp.
GGAGATCGTCGAACGTGTTTCTGCGCAATGGCGCGCGGCTGTACCTCGATGTCGGCTCCCACCCGGAATACGCGACAGCTGAATGTGACGATCTCGTGACGCTGATTGCGCACGATAAGTCAGGTGAGCGGATTCTGCACGACCTCGTGATCGACGCCGAAGAGCGTCTCGCCGAGGAGGGTATCGGTGGGGACATCTATTTGTTTAAAAACAACACCGACTCGGCGGGCAACTCCTACGGGTGCCACGAGAATTTCCTGGTGCAGCGCGACGGCGACTTTGCTGCGCTGGCGGAAGGCCTGTTGCCCTTCCTGGTCACGCGACAGCTCATCGTAGGCGCCGGAAAGGTCGTGTCGGGGCCGCAGGGGACGGCGACCTACCACTTGTCGCAGCGGGCGGAACACATTTGGGAGGGTGTCTCCAGTGCGACGACCCGCTCCCGACCCATCATCAATACTCGTGACGAGCCGCATGCGGACGCCGAGAAGTATCGGCGGCTGCACGTCATCGTCGGTGACTCGAATATGAGCGAAACCACTACATTACTCAAGGTCGGGTCGGCTGCGCTGGTGTTGGAAATGATCGAGGCCGGGCGTCCGGTGAAGGACTTTACGTTCGAGAACCCGATCCGGGCGATCCGAGAAATCTCCGAGGACTTGACCGGGCATCGCACCGTGAAACTGGCTGCGGGCGGGCACGTTTCGGCCCTGGATGTGCAGTGGGACTACTTCCGGCGCGCGGTCGACTACGTTCATGAGCGCGGCAGTGATGAGGTGACCGACCGGGTATTGAGCCTGTGGGAACGGGTGCTCACGGGTGTCGAATCCAATGACCTATCCGGTGTGGACACCGAGATCGACTGGGTCATCAAAAAGAAACTGATTGACTCGTACGCGGCGAAGCACGGCATAGACCTGGGCCACCCTCGGATCGCGCAGATTGATCTCACGTATCACGACATCCGGCCCGGTCGAGGCCTGTACTCGCTGCTCAAGGCACGCGGCCAAGTGGCCCAAGTGGTCACGGACGACATGATCGAGCATGCGGCTAAGGTGCCACCGGAGACCACGCGCGCCAAATTGCGCGGCGCGTTCGTAGCTGCGGCCCAGGATGCCGGGCGCGACTACACCGTCGATTGGGTCCACCTGAAGCTCAATGACCAAGCTCAGCGCACGGTCCTGCTCAAAGACCCGTTTGCGTCGACCGACGAGCGAGTGGATCGACTCATTGCGGCAATGTGAGCTCCGCGCGGCAATGGTAGGTACGGATATGGCACGCTGAGAGCCGTGCCCACCTCGAAGGCCGAACGGTTGATGGATCTCGTCATCGCCCTCGTCAACACCCGCTACTACCGGACGGCATCGTGGATCCGTGACCACGTTGCCGGGTACGGTGGCGCGGCCGACGGCGAAACCCGTGGCGATGCGGATGAGGCATTCGCCCGCATGTTTGAACGTGACAAGCAGGAGTTGCGCGATCTTGGCATCCCCATCGAGACGCAACCTGGCGGGGATGGCTACCGTATCGAGCCAAGTGCCTTTGCGCTGCCGCCCTTGTCGCTGACGGCGGCGGAATCTGCCGCGCTAGCGGTTGCAGCGCGACTGTGGGACACCACTGTGCTCGGAGATATCGGTGGGGCCGCACTGCGCAAGGTACTTGATGCCGCCGAATCCGTCGACGCTGACGGCTCTGATGCGCCGGATGCCGAGCCGAGCTGGACGGCGACGGTCCAGGCGCGGCTGCGTACGCCCGAACCGTCGTTCGCTGATCTATTTGGGGCGGTACGAGCTCGGCGTGCTGTTCGTTTCGACTATCGCGGCGTGACAGACCTGGGCGTAGTATCGCGGTCGGTCGATCCCTGGGGTCTTGTCAACTTTCGCGGCGCCTGGTACCTCGTGGGCTTCGACACTGATCGGCAGGCCAAACGCACATTCCGTCTGTCGCGTATTGCAGGCGACGTCGCAGCAGTCGGACGGGCCGGCGCCGTGAAAATTCCGCCGGATATCGACCTAAAGCAGGCTGTCGCGACAGCCGGCGACGAGGCCGCTTCATCAGCAGCGCTACTGCGGATACGGGTAGGCCGGGCAGTTGGGTTACGTCGCATGGCGGACTCCAGTGAACCCACATCAACCGGCGAGTATGACGATGTTCGCGTGCCGATGACATCCCTGACGGACCTAGCTCGCCGGGTGGCCGCACACGGCGCAGATGTGATCGTGGTCGATCCGATCGAGCTTCGTACCGCCGTTGAGACGATTTTCCGCGGGGTGGTGGCGCCGCGATGACGACTCCTTCGCATCGTCGCGGCCCGCAAGCAGCGGCCGCCCAGGTATCCCGCATGCTTGCGCTAGTCCCGTATATTGCCCGGCGGCCCGGGGTATCGATCTCGGAACTATCGGATGAATTCGGAGTCGATCCGGATCAGATCGTTGCGGACCTCAATCTGCTGATGGTCTGCGGTGAGCCTGGCTACTACCCGAACGAGCTGATCGACGTTGTCTTGGGCGACGATGGCGGCACCGTCTCGATTGCCTACGGTGCGGGGATCGATAGGCCCGTTCGACTGAGCCCAGACGAAGCAGTCACCCTCACAGTCGCGCTGCAGACCCTGGCGGACATGCCGGGGCTTGTCGATACCAACGCGGTGCATTCCCTCTTGGCGAAGTTGGAAGCCGCTGCAGGTGATATTGCCGTCGGTGTGTCAGTCAGCCCGCCAAATGCTGCGCCGGCGCTCGGCACCGTGCGCGAGGCACTGAACTTGCAGCGTCGCATTCGAATCCGCTATTACACTGCGTCGCGCGATGCCGTGACAGAGCGCGATATTGATCCGATTCGCCTGCTCGTCGTCGACGGCCATAGCTACTTAGAGGGTTACTGCTACCGAGCGGAGGCTGTCCGGCGATTCCGCGTCGATCGGATAGATGCAGCGCACGTGCTACCGGACGCGGCGCAACAAGCGCTCTGGATCGACGAAAATGTTCCGTCGACCCTGTTTACGCCGTCCGCCGGAGCCAGTTCAGTAATATTGGAGCTTACCCGCGCCGCCACATGGGTGGCCGAGTATTACCTCGTCGATGTCATCCAAGACGGTCGCGGCAGCGCACGTGACGGTACAACTGCTGACAGCGTCCGTGCGGACAGCCTTGTGGTGCGCCTCTACGGCTCGGATGACGAGTGGCTGGTGCGCCTGGTGCTATCCCTCGGAGCGGACGTACACATTGTCGACCGACCAGATCTCGACGCTGAAGTACGGCTCCGGGCAACCGAGGCGCTCGCCGCTTACGGCGGGCTGCCGCACCGGGAAGGTCTGGCGCCGACTGCCGACGGCAGGTAACTGCGTAGGATCGGAATACGTTTTCACCGCGCGCATCCGCGTGCCTCGAATCGTCAGGGGAAGCAATAGTGCCACCGCTGCGCCGCCGTCGGGCTGACCGGCCCACGGACGGGTCCATGACTCTGATGGAGCACCTGTACGAACTTCGTCATAGGCTTTTCCGCGCGGTATTGGCGATCTTCCTTGGTGCAATCGTCGGCTTCATCTGGTTTGTCTACGGAGTTCCTCTTCTGCACATCGCATCCCTCGGCGACATTTTGACGAGGCCGTATTGCTCGGTGCCATCGCCACCGCGGTTGAGCATCGACGGAACCTGTCGTCTGCTCGCAACCAGCGCGTTTTCGGCGCTTCAGTTGCGCTTGACTGCGGCGGTTATGGCCGGGGTTGTGCTCACCTGCCCCGTTTGGCTCTACCAACTCTGGGCCTATATAGGCCCCGCGCTGTATTCGAAGGAAAAGAAGTACGCCCTCGTCTTCACCGGCGTGGGAGCGGCACTGTTCACCGGCGGCATGCTGCTGGCGTATGTGGTCATTCCTGAAGCGCTGAAGGTTCTGTTGGGCTTCGGCGGTCAATTTGTCGATGCCGCTCTCGACCCGCAGCTGTACTACAAGTTCCTCGTCGGCATGATGCTGATCTTCGGCGTCTCTCTCGAACTCCCGCTGCTGCTGGTCATGTTGAACTACGCCGGGGTTTTGAAGGGTGCCAAGCTGGCCCAGTCGCGCCGCTACGCGTTCTTTGGCTTGATCGTTTTCTCCGGCTTTGCCGTTCCCGGCAACGACCCAATCAGCATGAGCGTCCTCGCGGTGACACTGTGCGTTCTGTACGAAGTGGCCGTCCAGGTGTCCAAGGCCCACGACAGGCGAAAAGGCAAGATGGCCGCCGCCTCCTATGTGGAGTTGCCGGACGACGTCGCATCGCCGCTGACTTCAGACGGCGGGATCGACAGTGCGTCCACTGATTTTGAGACCGGGCCCATCAGTAGGCCGGAACCGGTGGACGCGGCAACAACGATCCCAAGCGCGGGCGATACCGGTGGTGACGACACACCGGGCGCGGCAGCATGGACGGACGTGACCTGATGACGGTCTGCGATGTGACACGCTGATCGGGTGGCAACAACTGATCCGATAAGACCGCTGGAGCCGCTGGACCTGTCGCCCGCTGGCCGGTACGCAGCTGCAGCCGAGCGCGCAGCGTACCCAGGACTCACTAGTTTTCAGGCCACGATGCCCTTTCCACTGGATCGCTTCCAGATTGATGCCTGCCGCGCATTCGAGGACGGCAAGAGCGTCCTCGTCTGTGCTCCCACCGGCGCCGGCAAGACGGTAGTGGGCGAGTTCGCAGTCGCGCAAGCGTTGGCTACTGGCACCAAGTGTTTTTACACCACGCCCATCAAGGCCTTGTCCAACCAGAAATTCGCCGACCTCGCCGATGTCTATGGCGCTTCGTCTGTGGGGCTGGTGACCGGAGACTCCACCGTCAATTCGCACGCGCCGATCCTCGTGATGACGACGGAAGTGTTGCGAAACATGCTCTACGCCCATTCCACCGATCTCGTCGGCCTCTCGGCGGTCGTGCTCGACGAAGTGCATTATCTGGCAAACAAATTCCGGGGCGCAGTGTGGGAGGAAGTAATTCTGCACATGCCTAGTGACGTTCGACTGGTCGGGCTGTCCGCTACCGTGTCGAACGCCGAGGAGTTCGGTGACTGGATAGGCACCATTCGAGGCGAGACCGCCGTCATCGTCGACGAAGTACGGCCGGTCCCGCTGTGGCAACACATGCTGGTGGGCCCCAGGCTCTTTGACCTATACGCGCATCAAGTCGACCCGGCCAGCACGGGAGAGACCGATCAGGGCGGTAGACGCCGCGTCAATCCTGCTCTGCAACGCGCGGTCGCGCGTGCCCGTCCACCCGAGCAGCACCGCCCCCGGCGCGGCAAGCCACCACTTCGCACGTCGTGGCGACCGACACCTCGATCGGTGGTGGTGCAAAACTTGGACTCGGCTGGCCTGCTGCCTGCGATCGTGTTCGTGTTCTCGCGTGCCGGATGTGATGCAGCGACAGCGCAGTGCGTCCGAGCGGGCGTTCGACTTACGGATGCTGACGAAACTGCCGAGATCTCGCAGATCATCGATGAACATACGGCCGACCTACCGGAAGCGGACCTAGAGACGCTGGATTTCTGGCGGTGGCGCTCAGCGTGGGAGCGAGGAGTGGCCGCTCACCATGCTGGTCTACTGCCCGCGTTCAAGGAGACGGTCGAGGAGTTGTTCACGCGAGGGCTTGTCAAAGTTGTGTTCGCGACCGAGACCCTCGCGCTTGGCATCAACATGCCAGCACGAACGGTTGTCCTAGAGCGATTGGTGAAGTTCGATGGCGAGAACCACGTCGAAGTGACGCCGGGGGAGTACACCCAGCTGACCGGGCGCGCCGGGCGCCGCGGCATCGATGTCGAGGGCCACGCCGTTGTCACGTGGTCTCCGGAGGTCGACCCGTACGCAATTGTTGGTCTGGCGTCGACCCGGACATTCCAATTGAAAAGCTCGTTCGGCCCGACTTACAACATGGTCGTCAACTTGGTCGACCAAATGGGGCGACGCGCTGCGAAGACACTGCTCGAACAGTCGTTTGCGCAATTCCAGACGAATCGTGCGGCCGTCGGTCCTGCTCGACAACTGGCCTCCGATGAGGGTCACCTTGCTGAGCTCCTTGACGAGCTTTCCTGCGATCGCGGCAATGCGCGCCAGTACGCCGAGCTCCTGGCGCGCCTTTCTCACGCCGAAAAATCCGCCGGGAGCAGTCGACGGTCGCGCCGCGGCGACGCTGGTGCAGCCGCATCTTCGGCGCCCACCGCTGCAGATATTCGGGCGCTGAGTACCGCGGTGCGCTCGCACCCGGTACACCAGTGTCCGGATCGAGCCGCACATTTAGAAGTTGCGCATCACGCTCGTCGGCTCGAGAAACACCACACCAGGATTCGAGCACGCCTCGACAATGCTCGAGGCTCAATGGGGCTCGCGCTGGAGAGAATTGCCGATCTTTTGACCGAACGTGGTTACCTGTCCGACGACGCGGCTACCGACGCTGGCCGTACGCTCCAGCGCATCTGGTTCGATGCCGACCTGCTGGCAGCCGACTGTCTGTCCGCCGGGATTTGGTCCGGTCTTGGGCCTGGCGACATTGCGGCGTTGGCGTCCGGACTGGTTTTCGAATCACGCCGTGGAATTCGCGTACCTGCGCGTAGCCTTGGCGGGAAACTCGGTGTCGCAGCGTCCGAGGTCGAAGTGCTGTGGGAAGAAATTGCTGCGGACGAGCACCGGTTCGGCGTCCCGGCGACACGACGGCCAGACTTCGGATTTGCCGCGGCCGTCGCCGCATGGGCGCGTGGTGCAAGCCTGGCGGACTCACTCGTTGCAGCCGAGCGGGCAGGCACTGAGCTGACCGCTGGTGACTTCGTGCGATGGTGTCGCCAAGTGATCGACGCACTCGATCAAATCTCGCGCGCCGCGCCTGCTGATTCCATTCCTGGCGCCGAACAGGCCGTTAGCGCTATCCGACGAGGCGTTGTTGCATTGGGCGGAGGCTGACCAGTCGGCGACGCGTACGGTTCGGCCGGGCTCAGACAGCAACGTCGAGCTCCAGAGATTCGAGCCAATCGCTGCAATGTGGTTGGATCGAGCATGACGGCGTGCCCGCCGCACCCGCCGCGACGAGGAGGAACCCGATGAGTACGCCAGACGAGCCGACTTCGGCCGCCCAGCACTATGAACCGAACGGGTCGGACGCTTCGACGTCGGCAATTGACGACACGTCGACCGCCGCCGTGCCCGCCGTAGCGGGATACTCGCAGCAACCGCCCTATAGCGCTCCACCCGTACCGGAGGCGCCGCAGTACCAGAGCGCACCGGACGCGCCGCAGTACCAGAGCGCACCGGACGCGCCGCAGTACCAGAGCGCACCCGAGGCGCCTCAGTACCAGAGCGCACCCGAGGCTCCCCAGTACCAGAGCGCACCCGAGGCTCCCCAGTACCAGAGCGCACCTGCGGATTACCAGCAGCAGCCGCAGCAACAGCCTCAGTACGGCCAGGACCCGACGGCCTACCAGCAGCAGCAATACGGTCAACCGCAGTACGGTCAACCGCAATACGGTCAACCGCAGTACGGCCAGCAACAGGCACCTTACGGCCAACCGCAGTACACACAGCCGCAGCCACAGTACCAGCAGCCACAGGCTTACACGCCGCCTGTGGCGCCCGGTCAGGGCTACGGCCAGCAGCAGTACCAACAGGCTCCGTACAGCCATCCGGCTGATGCGACACAGGTGTATTCGCAGCAGGCCTACGCAGAGCAGTCGACGTTCGACTCCAACGTGCCCGCGCCGGCAAAGAAGTCCCGAGCAGGTCTTTTCGTTGGCCTGATCCTGGTGGTAGTGGTCATCGCGGCAGCGGCAGTCGTGTTGCTCTGGAAGCCTGGATACCTGAGAACCACCGTCTTCGACCAGGTAGCTGTGCAAAAAGGTGTGACGACCATCCTGACGAATGCACCGACCGCCAATCCAGCCGGATACGGACTGGACGGCGTGCAGGACGTCACCTGCCCGTCGGGTGTGGCTGTGAAGGCGAGCGAAACGTTCACCTGCACGCTCACGATGGATGGCGCTAGCAAGTCAGTGGTTGTAACGATCGTGGACGACAGCGGCACATACAAGGTCGGGCTGCCCCGGTAGTTCGACGCGTTCACCATGTCGGTCGCAAGATACGCTGATCGACATGGTGAACGCTCTCATTGACACAGTCCCGTCTGCAGACCTCGCCGACCGTCTTTCTGGCTTGGCGCTGCAGGCTTCGCGCACGGGCGCCGATGCGATCATCATCGCGCCCAGTGCGGATATGCGGTACTTCGTTGGTGCGTCGATTTCCTCGCATGAGCGATTAACCGCTCTGATAGTCCGTGCCCACGGCCCGGTGCGGATGCTCGTGCCAGCGTTGGAGCGGCTCGGCTGGTCGGGTTCGCCGGCGGAGGAGCTGGGCATCGAATTCGCGACGTGGTCCGACGGCGAAGACGCGTGCGCCCGCGTGGCCGCTTTGCTTCCTGTGGATGCTCGAGTTCTTGCCGTCGATTACCACATGCCGGCGGTGCACGCGCTGGGCCTGCAAGCGGCGATCCCAGGCAGTGAACTCCGCCTGGCTGGCGAGGCAATTGCGGAACTTCGAATGCGCAAGAGCTCCGTTGAGATCGAGGCACTGAAAGCGGTCGGCGCCGCCATCGACCGGGTGCACCGACGGGTGGGCGAGTGGCTTCGGCCCGGGCGCACCGAGAACGAGGTTGCCGCGGACATTGCTGCCGCGATCGTCGCGGAAGGTCACGAGCGACCGGACTTCGTCATAGTTGGATCGGGTCCTAACGGCGCGAGCCCCCATCACGAGGCCTCGGACCGAGTGATCGGTGAGGGTGAGCCGGTCGTCATCGATATCGGCGGTCCTGCGCCTAGCGGCTACAACTCCGACTGCACGAGAACCTACATCACCGCTGGTGGCGAGATTGATCCGCAGGTTCGTGAGGTCTACGAGGTGGTGCGTGCAGCCCAGGCCGCTGGAGTTGCGGCTGTACGTCCTGGCGTCACTGCAGAGTCGGTGGACGCAGCAAGCCGACTCGTCATCGAGAAGGCCGGTTACGGCGAATATTTCATCACCCGGACGGGACACGGAATCGGGCTGGAAGTGCACGAACATCCCTACCTGGTCGAGGGCAACGCCCAGGTACTTGAACCCGGAATGGCGTTCTCTGTGGAGCCGGGGATCTACCTCCCGGGCAAGTTTGGCGTACGCATCGAAGACATTGTGATTGCCACCGAGTCCGGCGCACTGCTCTGTAACACGGCGCCTACCGAACTGACGGTGCTGGACTAGTACGCGGCGTTCGGCGAAACGGATATAGGGATCGACTGTGACGGACGCGTTGGAACCGTTGGATGCGAAGATTGCATCCGAACTTGCTCGTAATGGTCGGTGTAGCTACACCGACCTCGCCGAGCGAGTCGGCCTCTCGGTCTCCGCGGCGCATCAGCGGGTGCGGCGCTTGGAGCAGCGCGGGGTTATTTCTGGGTATGCTGCTCGGCTCGATGGTGAGCAGATCGGCCTGCCGCTGGCGGCACTGATTTCCCTCATCCCGATCGACCCTGCGGCGCCGGACGACTACGCCCAAAAGCTAGCCGAATTTCCTGAGGTTGAGGACTGTTACTCGGTGGCCGGCGTCGAGTCTTACATCATCAAGGTGCGGGTAGCGTCACCGGCGGCGTTGGAAGGGCTCCTGGCGTCCCTGCGAAGCAACGTAAATGTGACGACCCGCACGACGGTGGTGCTCTCAACCCCGTTTGAGGGCCGGACGGATGTACCGCAACCCGCGCCCGACGACGATCAGTGACGCTTGGATCAGACAGCCTCGACTGATTGGTCAGCGGGGCCAGCGAATCGTCCCGAATGCGCGATGCGGTAGACCACTTCGATGATGAAGGCGCCTACCGCTCCCACGGCCAGCGACTGCCAGGCCAGTTCGGCGGGGAGCGAAAAGTCAAAGAAATCGCGGGCCAACGGAAGTATGAACGCCGCGATACTGAGTGCGATCATGGCCGCTACCAATCCTGCTTTCCACCACTTGAACGGTCTGGCCAGCACGATCAAAATCCAGAACGCCGCGACGAGGAGTGCCACGGTTGCCGCCGTTGATGGCTGTGAGCAAGCGGCGTCCACTGGCCCGACCGCGCCACGGGTTATGGCACACCGCGTTGCCCGCTCTGCGGCTGGGACGCCGTACGTTCCGTTGGCCCACAGATACGACACGATCACCGTAAACCCGGCCACGGTGCCCGCCGGGATGGCAAAGCGAAGTACACGCTTCAGGAAGCCGGGCTGGTACCGCTGCTTGTTGGGGCCCAGTGCCAGAATGAACGCCGGGATGCCGATAGTGACTGTCGAGACCAACGTCAAGTGGCGCGGCAGGAACGGGAACGCAACGGCGAACAGCGCGGTTGAGATGATCGCGACGAGGCTCATCACGTTCTTGGCGAGGAACAGGTTTGCCACCCGCTCCACGTTGCCGATGACTCTCCGGCCTTCTGCGAGGACCGACGGCAGGTGCGAGAACTTCCCGTCCAGGAGAACCAACTGAGCGACAGCCTTGGTTGCTTGGGCTCCATTGCCCATGGCGACGCCGATATCGGCGCCCTTGAGTGCGAGCGCGTCGTTGACGCCGTCGCCGGTCATGGCTACTACGTGACCATCCAGTTGGAGCGCGCGCACCAACGCACGCTTCTGCTCCGGCGACACCCGGCCAAAAACGGTGGTGCGAGCGGCGATGTCCCGCAGCTCCTCGGGGTCGGAGCCTAGGGTCCGCGCGTCTACGGCCTCGTCGGCGTCTAGGCCGACCCGGCGGGCAATGGCCGCGACTGTGATGGGGTTGTCGCCCGAGATCACCTTGATTGTGACGCCCTGTTCGCGGAAGTACTTCAGGGTTTCCGCCGCGTCAGGCCGTACCTGTTCGGTCAGGGTAACTAGCGCGAGCGGGCGGACTTCTGCCGGCAAATCTGTGCCTTGAAGAGCGATGGAGGTATCGGCAAGCAGCAACACGCGCCGACCCGAATGCGCTAGGCGAGCTACCTCGGCGCACAGTGGGTCGTCTTCGGCAAGAAGCACGTCCGGCGCACCTAAGATCCAGCTGCCGCGCCCCTCGAAGGTGGCGGCAGACCACTTGCGGGCAGAGTTGAAGGCGACAGTGACGGACCGAACCCAGTCTCGTGGTGCGGGCATGGCCGCGGCGATGGCTTTGAGCGTGCCATTTGCATTGGTGTCGTCCGCGAGCGCGCCGAGTGCCTCGCGCAACATGGCCCCGTCAACGGAGTCAATGGCGTTGGAATTACCGTCAGCAGAATCCGCCAATGCAACCGGAAGTATGTCTTCGAGGGCAATATCCCCGACCGTGAGAGTGCCTGTCTTGTCGAGGCATACCACGTCGACGCGGGCTAGCCCTTCCACGGCGGGTAGCTCTTGCACTAAGACCTGAGACCGAGTCAGCTGCACGGCTGCCATCAAGAACGCCACGGATGTCAGGAGAACAAGACCTTCGGGGACGAGCCCGACCAAGCCACCCGTGGATCGAATCACGACCTGCTGCCAACCGTGGTGGCCGACCGCGCGGGCCTGGGAGAACAGTTGCAGCGGCAGCGCGATCACGATCACCCACGTGATGTATTTCAGCAGTGTGTTGATGGACCATTGAATCTCGGAATGAGTGCGGGTGAATTTGCGAGCCTCAGCCGTGATGCGGTTTGCATAGGAATTGGCGCCGACGGCTGCGGCGAAGAACCTCCCCGAGCCGGCCACGACTGTGGTTCCGGAGCGCACCTCATCGCCGACGGATTTTGCGACGGCGTCCGCTTCGCCCGTGAGGTTTGATTCGTCGACCTCTAGACCGGCCTCCGACTCCAGAGCGCCGTCGGCCGGGACCTGGTCACCGGTGCGCAATTCCACGAGATCGTCAAGGACGACCTCATCCGTCGGGATGGTGCTGACGGCGCCCTCCCGGACCACTGTTGCGACCGGAGCATTGAGGAGTGCGAGATGATCAAGCTTCCGCTTCGCCAGATACTCCTGGGCGATGCCAATCGACGAATTGACGATCAGAACGAGCCCAAAAAGTCCGTCCGCCCACGACTGAGTGATCAAAATCAGCACGAATAGTGCGCCAAGGATGGCGTTAAACCGGGTGAATACGTTCGACTTGACGATCTCCCACACCGAGCGGGAGGTCTTGTTCCCGGTGACGTTCACCTGGCCTGCCGCGATTCGTTCCGCGACTTCAGAGTGGGTTAGGCCTGTGGACCGGTGCGGCGACGGCCGGTCGTCGATATCGGAATTCACCTGTCAAGCTTGTCAGATCGCAGCGCGTACTTCGCGACAGGCGCACCCAAGATGGCAGTATCGACTGCGTGTACGCCGCGCTCGTGACCCTCGCCGCCATTGTTGGCATCTTGATCGGTTCATTCCTCAATGTGGTGATCTATCGCGTACCCCGTGGTGAATCGGTGGTCTCGCCGCGGTCGCATTGTCCCGCCTGTGACCGGCCGATCCTCGCGCGGCACAACGTACCGATCGTGTCGTACCTGGTGCTTCGAGGCCGGTGTGCCTATTGCGGAGATCACATCAGTCCTCGATACCCGCTTGTCGAGGCCTTGACGGGACTGATGTTCGGCGCCACGACTGCGTGGGCGGTGACGTCTGGACATGGTGCGATGTTGGGGGCACTGCTGTACATAGTCGCCGCCGGTGTTGCGTTGGCTGCGATCGATCTAGACGTGCATCGATTGCCGAATAGGATCGTGCTGCCGTCGTATCCGGTGGTGGCCGTATTGCTCACCGCGGCTGCCTGGTCGTCGGGAGACTGGTGGGCTTTGGGTCGTGCCGGAATCGGGGCGGTAGCGCTTTTTGCGTTCTATCTACTTCTTGTTCTCGTCTACCCGGCAGGTATGGGCTGGGGTGACGTCAAGCTGGCCGGAGTTCTCGGCGGCGTGCTGGCGTATGTGAGTTGGGCGGCTCTCGTTGTTGGGGCCTTCGCAGGTTTCGTATTCGGTGCGGTCGTCGCGGTGGGATTGATCGCCTCACGTCGCGGCACCGGCAAGACCGCACTTCCGTTCGGGCCGTTCATGTTGCTCGGTGTCGTCGCAGGTGTCGTCCTTGGCGGAGATATTGCGTCCGTCTATTGGGGTGTGCTCAGTGCTTAAGACCGGTCGGAGAAGATCCACGTTGCGTTCAGGCACGTTATCAACGACGAAATACGACCGCCGGGAAGGCCGCTGGCAACGGCGCTGGGCGGCGTTGCGCGGCGTGGGTGGACTGCGCATAGTCGCAGCTGGCCTCGGTGGTCTTGCGGTCTTCGGCGGGTTTGCGCCGTCGACGCTCTGGTGGCTTCCGACTATCGGTTTTGCGTTGTTGTCGTTGGCTATCCGCGGAACGGGGTGGCGCGCCGCAGCTGGGCTCGGTGTCGTTTTCGGCTGCCTGATGTTCCTGCCGCTGCTGAGCTGGGCGGGTATTTACGTCGGAGCGACCCCGTGGGTGGCGCTCGCGATCCTAGAGGCGATCCTGGTTGCGCCGGCGACCGTGTTGATGAGTGTGGCGTCGAGGCTGCTGCCGCTGTGGCCGATCTGGGCTGCGTGTGCCTGGGTGGCCGGTGAGACGCTGCGCGCGGTCTTCCCTTTTGGCGGGTTCCCGTGGGGCGGCGTGGCGTTTACTCAGGCCAACGGTCCACTTCTGCCGCTGGTGGCCGTCGTGGGGGAGTCCGGGCTGACCTTCGCCGTGGTCCTTGTGGGGCTTGGTCTCGGCGAACTGTTGCGGTTGGGAGGGGTGTCATTACGACGGAACGGCTTACGCCGCAGCAGTTCCGACGACGCGTCGCACAATATGTATGACGGCGTTCGCGGGTCCCGCTGGCCGGCTCTGACCGTGTGGGTAATGATCGGCGCCATCTTGGTCCCGTTCGCCGGCGGGCTCGCTGCGCTCCCGGCTGTTCAGACCGGAGCTGGAGCGCCGACGGCGCCGATTGCCGTCATACAAGGAAATGTGCCCGAGCCCGGGTTGGAGTTCAACGCTCGCCGGCGGGCTGTGCTAGATATGCATGCAGCCGAAACGGCGAAACTTGCCGGCGCCATAGCATCCGGGAAGGTGCCACAGCCGAGATTGGTGCTCTGGCCGGAGAACTCGTCGGATATCGATCCCTACACCAACGCTGATGCTGCGGCCGTCATCGACAAGGCTGCGAAAGAGGTCGGTGTGCCGATTTTAGTCGGCGCGGTCACGTCGGCCGGTCGGCCTGGATACGTATACAACAAGGGCATCGTCTGGGACCCGGTCACCGGACCCGGTCAGACCTACACCAAACGACACCCCGTGCCGTTCGGCGAATATGTTCCGTGGCGACCGTTCTTCCGGTTCCTGTCGAGCAAGGTCGACCTGGTCCATGCCGATTTCCTTCCCGGGACAAGGCCGGGCAACCTGGACATCAACGGGGTGCCCATCGGCGATCTGATCTGCTTCGAGATTGTGGAGGACGACCTAGTTCGTGACGTGGTCAACGGCGGCGCGCAGGTACTCGTGGTGCAGACGAACAACGCGACGTTCGGTTACACGAATGAGACCTATCAGCAGCAGGCCATGAGCCGCGTCCGCGCCGTCGAATACGGCCGCGAAGTATTGATCGCGTCCACCAGCGGTGTGTCGGCGGTGATTCGGCCGAACGGCAGCGTTGAAACGACGATCGGCCTGTTCACTGCGGGGTTCACTGTCCCGGAGGTGCCGCTGATGAGTGTCACCACTCCAGGTACCGTACTGGGGGCGCCGATTCGATGGGCGCTGACGGTCGTGTGCCCGCTGCTCCTCGCCGGTGCGTTCATGCTGTCGCGACGCAATAAACAGGGGTCGGGGCCCCACCGCCCGGCAGAAGGAAACAATCCATGAGCCACTCCACACCGTCCGATCCGGCCGTGTTCGACGATCTACCGGTCAGCGGACGGGTCGTGGTCATCATCCCGACATACAACGAGCGAGAAAACCTACCGCTAATCCTGGACCGGCTCTTCGCGGCAGTCGGCGGCGTTGACGTAGTGGTGGTCGACGACGGCTCTCCCGACGGGACCGGGGAAATCGCAGACAAACGAGCTGCGGCCGACGAACGCGTCACGGTACTGCATCGCACCTCGAAGGACGGCCTGGGCGCGGCCTATTTAGCGGGGTTCGACTGGGCACTAACCCGCGGCTATGACGTTCTCGTCGAAATGGACGCGGACGGGTCTCACGCGCCGGAGCAACTGCCGCGACTCCTGGGCGCTCTGGCGCATGCAGACCTGGTGATCGGCTCGCGCTACGTCACCGGCGGATCTGTGGTGAACTGGCCGGCACGCCGACAGGTATTGTCGCGCGGTGCTAACGCCTACGCGCGGATGGCTCTTGGCTCACGGATCCACGATATGACTGCCGGGTATCGGGCGTACCGGGCCGATGTATTGCGAACGCTGGCGCTCGGCGACGTCGCCTCGCAGGGATACTGCTTTCAGGTAGACCTGGCGTGGCGCACCATTTCGGCCGGTTTCCGCGTCACCGAGGTGCCGATTACATTCACCGAACGTGAGATAGGCACGTCCAAGATGACCGGATCCATCATGACCGAGGCGTTCACCAATATCGCCAGCTGGGGTCTGAAGCATCGTTGGCGTCAACTCACCGGGCGATCGACACAACGACCGGTTCGGCGCTAAACACCCGTAAAACTTACTGCGGTAGCGCCGACGCCAACCCGCTGCAGCCGCCGACCTGCTACAGCGCGGTGCGCTTTGTCTTTACTTCGTTGAGACGCTCCTTGAGGATCTCTTCGAGTTCCTCGATAGAGCGGCGCTCGAGCAGCATGTCCCAATGAGTGCGTGGCGGCTTGACGGGTTTGGTGTCCGGCGCCGAGCCGTCGACCAAGGTCGATTCCAAGCCGTGCATTCGACAATCCCACGCTGCCGGCACATCGGCGTCGTCCGCCATTGGCACGGCGAATTCGTGGTCGCGTGGACAGCGATAGGTTGCGGTACGTCGGGGAGCCAGATCGTGATTGCGGTCTGCTTCGTAACTCGTCGATCCGAGTCGGCTGCCCCGTAGGACGCGGTCGGCCATTGTTGTTCCTCCTGGTATCCGGCGGTACGTCGCCCGTACGGCCTCGACCCATCCTGGCCGGGCCGGTTGCGGGGTTCGAGCCCTATTTCTGCCGCTGCACATACAACGTTTCTGCCGCTGCACATACAACGCGCCAATATCGCGCGATGTTCCCGACTATCGTCGGCAACCCCGCTAGTAACAAATCCCGCTAGAAACGAATCCAGCTAGAAACGAATCCTGCTAGAAGCGATCGCGCTGTAAGCAGGCGGACGCAGCCTCTCACTCTACAGGCGGGCGGAGAGCCTCGATGCAACGTGGCCGCGCCCAGCCCGGCGCGCACGGCCACCACGATGGGAACAACCGCCACAGCCGCACCTACAGAGAGCGCTCATTCGCTCTCAACTGCCTTCCGACTCGTCCGCAACGAGAGGGAGCGTGCCGCCGCCCGAAGATGGACCAAGGTTGCCGGTGCGGTGATGTGCCCGACAAAGCACCTGATAACGCACGTCGGCTAAACCGTGCGCCGTATCCGCCACCACGACAAGTGCACCTTCGCGGGCTACTTCGCCGTCCACCACGCGAGCATTGAATCGTGCCGGTCGCCCGCACCAGCACAGCACCTCGACCTGGAGGGGGATGGCCTCGTCGGCTAGCTCGAACAGGCGCATAGAGCCGGGAAACATGCGCCCACGGAAGTCGGTGGCGATACCGAACGCATACACATCGACCTGAACATCGTCCGCGAGCATGGCGAGCTGTTCGATTTGCAGAGGAGTGAAAAACTGCGCTTCGTCGACGATGATGTAATCGACTCGCCGCCCGGCCGCCCAGCAGCCCCGTACGAGGTCGGCGATGTCGAGCGTGTCGTCAGCCTCGACGGCATCTCGGCTCAGCCCCATCCGCGACGTGATCTGCCCGGGGCGGGACCGATCGAGCCGAGTGAGCAACAACCCGCGGCGACCCTGCCGGGAATGATTGTGGTCGAGTTGAAGTGCAAGAGTCGACTTTCCGCAGTCCATCGGACCGTAGAAGAACTTGACGCAGCCGGTCGCCGCCATGCCCCTGCGTGAGCCTGCGGCAGGTACTGCCGACAATGCCGAGGCGCGCTCGTCCGGGGTGGGCTCGGTCGGCTGGGCGGCGCCTTCTGTGTGCTCCTGATCGAGGTGAATCACGGTTCGCACTGTACGTGCCGGGCTGCCATGGTTTTGACCCACGTCATCATGGGCATGTCACCACACGCCACGGTTCTGCAGAACCTGCCGCAGCACCTCGGGCCGATCCGTCATGATGCCGTCGACGCCTATCTCTAGGAGGCGCTCCATCGTTGCCTGATCGTCGACAGTCCACGCGTGCACTTCGAGGCCGCTACGATGAGCCGCGCGCACTAGCCGCGAGGTGACGACCGAAACGCCCCGCATACGCACCGGGAGCTGCGCGGCCACGGCGGAGATCGTCCCCCGATGACCACCAATCCGACCTCCCACGAAGAGTTTCGCGGCGGCGCGAGGTCCAAGCGACGTCGCCAGTTCCGGTGGGCTCGCTCGCCTGATCGTCGTGAGCCGCCGGTCGGAGAATGAGCCAATGCAGACTCGATCCCAAGCGCGCCGCCTTTCCAGCAGTTCGAGTAACGGCTGCACGGCTCGGTCCGACTTCGGGTCAATATTGAGGTAGGCCTCTGGGCAGGCGTCGAGTACCTCGTCGAGGGTGGGGATCGGTTCTTGGCCACCGATCAGGGCGCGGCGCACCTCCCGGTAAGGCAAATCCGCGACAGGCCCGTGTGAGTCGGTGACCCGGTCGAGGACTGCGTCGTGGAAGGCGACGAGAACCCCGTCCGAAGTCGCATGAACGTCCGTCTCCAGATACTTAAACCCTTCGGCGACTGCCCGGGTGAATGCTGGCAGAGTGTTCTCCAGGCCCGCTAATTCGTCGGTATGCCAGCCGCGGTGGGCGAAGGCGCGGGGGTAGGGGCCATCACGGAAACTCACGATTCGAGTGTGGCAGATAACGTATGACGCAGCCGTCAGGGCCGGGCGCCCTACTGCCCCCGGTCGCGCGGTCTGGGCCGATCCCTGTCGGGATTGGGCACGGGCCGTGCCGGATCGGTGTGCTCCGGCCTCGTAGACTGACCGCACCATGACGCGTACCTCTATTGCTTCCGAAGCTTCGAACACCGCGGCGAACGAGGAAAGCGTCATGGGTAATTTCGGTAGTGGTGGGGTAGCGGTGCCGCGGCGGGCACCGAATCGGTGTGGTTGGTGCGGGCGGCAGCTGCCCGCTCAAGGTGGTACCGGGCGGCGTCGGAAGTACTGTGGCCAGTCGTGTCGGCAACGCGCCTACGAGAACCGGCATGCGCTCTCGCGGCATGAACTGCCAGCGGACGCCGTCGTTATGTCGGCAGCCGAACGGGATGACTTGGCAGACAGGCTGTTTCAAATGCTCTGTGCCGCTGAGGACGTAGCAACCGCTCTCGAGGAGTCGGCTTCGCGCCCTGAGTTGGTTTCGCTTGTCGGCGCACTTGTGCACGCCGCACATGCGGCCGAACGATTGCGATAGTGCGGCAGCGGAAGACCAGTCGTGACCACATCGTGTCTGAGGTTTGCAACACGCCACGGCGCGGACGTGTCAACTACTGCCGTTGCTGGCAGAGTAAACTCATGACTACTACGTCGAGTCCGCGTTCTGTCGAAATTCAACGGGTTTCCGCCGGCAAGTTTGTCGCCATTAACGCGAGGGGCGGTCGTCTCGAGTTCGGTGGCGGTGACGCCCTTTTTTCCCCGGTAGAGCTACTTTTAGTGGCAATCGGCGGCTGCAGCGGCTTCGATGTCGACTCCATCACAGCGCGACGTGCCGAACCGACTGAATTCACTGTCACAGTGTCCGCGAATTCCATTCGCAATGACGACGGAAACCATCTGGAGGATATCGATGTGGCATTCGACCTGGTATTCCCAGATGGCGACGTAGGCGACAAGGCCCGCGAAGTACTGCCGCAAGCGATCCAGAAAACCCATGACAGGTTGTGTACCGTCAGCCGAACCGTGGAAATGGCGCTGCCGATCAAGATGCGCATCGTAGACGAGGCGTAGGTCCTCGGCATGCGCTTCCACAGCGAGATCAGGTTTGGCCCCGACGACCGAAGGTGGACGTGAGCGATCAGCCTGAAATCGGTGACCCTGTAACCCTGCGGGACTCCGTAGGGCTTCTCTACGTTAGCCGCGTAGAGGGGATAGACGACGGCACGATCGCGGTCGCGCGCCCGGCCGACCTTCGTGCCGCGCTCGAATACGACATAGGCATGGAACTGGAGGTGGTGTGGACCGAAGGGTCTGGCATCCATGTGCTGCCGACGGAGTTAGCCGAGACGTCCGTGGAGAGAAACATTCGGCTGTGGCATCTGTCGATTACCGGCGACGGCTGGACCGAACAGCGTCGAGATTATGTCAGGGTGCCACTGACGGGGAAGATCACCATCACGCCCGCAGACGCGACTGTGACAGCCGGTCCCGATGCACGGTCAGACAGTGAAAACGGCGAAGGCAATAACGCCGGCGAAAACGGGGACGTGATCGAGGGACGCCTCATTGATTTCAGCGAGGTCGCCGCACAATGCTCCGTCAACATTGGGCCGCATGATCGCCGGCTCGCGGTTGGCCGGGCTTTGCGCTGCGAATTTACTGTGGGCATTGAGGGCTTCAACATCGCTGCCAAGATTGTCATCGTGCGGCCTGGTTCGACGTCGCATGATTCGCGGGTAGTGCTGGAGTTTGAACATTCCCGAATCGCATCGGATGCATTGCGTAAACAAGTGTTCCAGATTCAGATAGGTATGCGACGAGAGCAACAGTCGTAACCCGATCGTCGGGTAGCTTCAGCGCAACCGGCCAGCCGACGGCATTTGATCGGTAGCGCACATATGATCGAAGTTGATACTGGATGTCGCCGTTTGCCAAAATTATGTGGGCGCGCATCTTATTCAATTTCGTCACCGTGACGTATAAACGGTGGACAAGCACCACAGTGATTCGCCGATAATGTACATTATGTCAACTTAAACTGATCAGGCCGCGCTCCCATCACTGGCTCGGCCTCAGTGCGCCGGGTGGACTCGGCAATACCTGTGGTGACCGTGGTGTCGTCAGCCCCAGGCGGCTGCGGACTTTCGGTGATCGGCCAGTCGAGAATCGTGCACCATCATCGACAGATACCACAGCGCCGCCACCACCACGAGAACTACCACGAAGCCAACCACTAGCCGGGACGGACCGGATGGATGACCGGAGAAACCCACCGTAGCGGCGTACAACAATATGGCGCCGCCGTTCCATAGCAACGTGACCGTGACCGGTGTGTGGTCGCGCCAAGGACGAAATGAACGTCCGCGAAAAGCTCTCAGCAAAATAGTAGTGCCGCTGGTACACATGGCGATCGCCACTGCGGCCAATACGGTAAACCCGAACATGTACCCATGGTGCCATGTTCTCAGGTTTTCCCTCCTTAAGGGTGTATTCCACATCCGTAAGGAGGTGCTGATATTGATCAAATGAACCGAATTCCGGGGGTGCCGCGTCGCGTCCATGGAGCCGTCGCAGAGCGCGTACGCGTCTCCGGGCCGCCCAGCAGTCTCCTAGTGATCACCCCGCCGCTCAGCTCGGATCGCCGAATTGCGCACCTCGTGGTGAAGGGTGAAATCGATCTGGCAACAGTCGATGCCTTACGTGCGCGACTTTCTGTCGCTCTGGCTGCACAGCCCGCTTCGTTGACGTTGGACGTCAGCGGCGTGACGTTTTGCGGTGTATGTGGGATCGCGGTCTTCGTGGAGACGGCCGAAGCATGCGCGGATGCCAGCGCCAAGTTTTTTCTGAGCGGATGCTCGAAGCAACTGCGACGGTGCTTAAAGATTCTGGACGTCGACGGTGTGTGCGGCAACGGAGGAAATGGGATTGGCCCGGTGCTGTCGGGCGGGCACGCTCCAGTCCGATGACCCGGCATAGATGCGCGCGTGCGCGGAAGTCAGCCGCCGGAAATTGAGCCAACGATCAGAAGTGGCTCCGAACCGGTGGCAACCGCCGACGGCAGCTCTGAGTCGTACTCCTGAAATGAGAGGTCCTGCTCGGCTCCGAAAAACCGAATGTAGGGGCGCCGAGGTCCTCGGTGATGGTCTCGAATGGTCCCCCGCAACATCGGGTATTTCGCCTCGATCGCGTCCAACACACCGCCGATTGTCGCTGGACTGGACACCGGCACCGCGATTGGTCCGGGGATGCTGGCGAGTGTCCGCAGGTGACCCGGCAGTTCGACACGAATCGGAATCGTTTGAACACCGTCATTCTCGTTTTGTTTT
>JBDTAR010000177.1:0-8912 GCA_039924545.1 Nakamurella sp.
GGGCAGCAGATGACGATCGCGTCCGAGGCCGTCCCGGTACCTGGCATTCCGGCCTCGATCAGGGCCTGAGCTTTCGCTTCCGTCGCGGTGATGACTGCGCCGACGAGCGCGGCATCGGTGAGAGGCACCGGAAGCTGGCACACGATATTGATCGTGCCGGGTCGCCATGGCTTATCTGGCAGCGGATCGTCATCGGGAGCAGACGCCCAGGTCGGGTACGACACGCCGACCGTTGCATCGCAGCGCACCTCGGCGCCGTCCGGCCCGTCGATCGCGGTGGCGACCCGTTCGACCCGCGCCGCCGTCATCAAGCCCACACCGGCGTCGGGGTCGAGCCCTTGCTCCAGCGCAATCTCACGTAGATGCTTTTCGGGGTCCATCCGGCCGTAGTCCGCCCGCACCTGGGCGTTGATGACCCAGGATGCCGTGCTCAGTCCGCCGCCCAGCATGCCGCTCGCGACGGCACGTGCGGGTTCCGGAAAGCGCCACCTCAGCAGCGGACCTGGCTCGCCGGCGCCGGTGTCGCAGTGGATCGAGGGCTCGAACGGCGTTGCCGCGTAAATCATGTCGACTCTGTCGGGAGCACGGGCACGGATGACGTCATACCGCGGTGTTCGTTGTCGCGGTGTTCGTTGTCTCGTCGACTTTTGCCTCGTTAAACGTAGCCATCTCGGACAAGATACGCGCGGCTGCTTGCACCAGCGGAATGGCCAGCGTCGCCCCGCTGCCTTCGCCGAGCCGCATGCCCAGGTCCAGTAGTGGTGTGAGTTGCAGATGACGGAGCGCAGCGGCGGCGCCGGGCTCCACCGATAGGTGACCGGCGATGAGATAGCCCCGCGCATCCGGAACCATTGCGCAGGCCACCATCGCGGCGCTGGCGGCAATGACGCCGTCCACCAGCACGGGCACGCCAGCGGCGGCGCCCCCGATGATCAGCCCAGCTAGTGCGGCAATTTCCAGGCCGCCGACCTCGGCAAGAATCGTTAAAGGTTCGGCGTCCGGCGCCAGGCGTGCGACTGCCTCGTGAACGACGGTGGTCTTCTTGATGAGCGTCCTGTCGTCGATGCCGGTTCCGCGGCCGGTCACTTCTGCGGCGGTGAGCCCGGTGAAAGCGGAGATCAAAGCCGCCGCCGGCGTTGTATTGCCGATGCCCATTTCGCCCGTCACTAGGAGCTGCGCGCCGGAAGCGATTGCCTGCGCGGCTACTTCGGCGCCGACACTGAGCGCGGCCCGTGCCTCGGACTGCTCCATGGCCGGTCCTATAGAGAGGTCTGCCGTGCCGAACCGAATGTTGCGGTGCAGCAGATCCACCGAGTCGGCCGGAATTGGAGTCGCCACACCCACATCAATGACGAGGACCGAGGCACCCGCTTGCCGGGCCAACACGTTGACAGCCGCGCCGCCGGCGCAGAAATTCGCCACCATCTGGGCGGTGACCTCCTGCGGCCACGGCGAGACCCCTTGGGCGAGAACACCGTGGTCGCCGGCGAAGACGCACACGGTCACAGCGGTAGGCACGGGCGGCGGACAGGTGCGCGCGATTGCCGCAAGTTGGGTGCCCAGTGCCTCGAGGCGACCGAGAGAACCACGTGGTTTGGTCAGCAGGTCGGTGCGCGCGTCGGCGGCAGCGCCAGCGCCGTCCGTATCGATCGCGCGTACAGAGCCAGCGGCCTTGTCGAATGCGGAGTGCGTCATCGTGCGTCCTTGTCTTCGGTGGTCATCGAGCCTGCCGATGTGGTGCCCTGCGGTGTGACGAGTGCCGGGGTGGCGCCCTGCGGCTTGGTGCGAGTCGGTGCGGTGCGGTGCGGCGTAGTGCCCAGCGATCTGGTGTCAGTCGGTGTGGTGCCGTCGCGTGGCGCAAGGCTTCCGAGCGCTGCAGATCGGGCAAGAGCAGTGTCGAGGCGGGCGAGACCGCCCGCATCGGGTACGGCAATGCGGGCAACGCCGGGCAGATCGAAGCTGCTGCAATCACGCACCAGAACGCCCTGCGGCGCAAGTGTTTCGCGCAGGCCCGGCGCATCCACGAGTACCCAATTCACATCCGATGGTCGGGTGGCTAAGTGGTAGCTGGCTAGTAGCGCGACAAGTTCGCTGCGCAGCTCTGCCACCGCGTGCGCCGACGCGGACAAATCCACTGACTGCAACAGATCGGGTAGTGCGGCGCACACCAGGCCGTTGACTGACCACCCTGGCTGCCTCATCCGGCAGGTCACGATGAACTCGGGATCTGCCAGGATGTAGCCGATGCGAAGGCCAGGCGCGGCAAGGAGTTTCGTGAGTGAACCGACGGCGATACCGTCGTCGCCGCGCGTCCACTCGCCGGTCGCGAGTGAGTAGAACGCCTCGTCCCACACGTCGGCGCGTTCGCTCGCAGCTGCGAGTAGGCCGGATGGGCTGCCTGGATTCGCCCGCCACAGGGGGCCACCGCCGCGCGGGTGCAGCGCAAAAGCGGGTTCGACAACTCGACCGCCGATCTCCGCTGCCACCAGCGAGATGGCCTCCGCTCCGCCGTTGGTCAATAGAAGCTGGTCTTCGTCGATACCCATGGCTTCGGCGAGCGCCGCGTGCGCCCGTGCCGGATTCGGATACCGATCGAGCCCTGCCCGTAAATGCCGGTACACGATTGGCAGCGGATCGGTCGCCGCTGGATTCATCGACGCCGACAAATCCAGGATTGTGGACGGGTCGACACCTAGCGCGGTAGCGACGATCTCGACATCGCCTCCGTGAACGCCCGCTGCCGGGATGGTCCGCGCCGCAGTCGGAATGTGCATGTGGTGCAGCGGCGCTGCAGACTGGTGATTGGTCGCGGGCGGTGTCGTCGCGGGCGGTGTTGTAGCGCCGCCGGCCGTAGAACTGCCAGTCATAGCGCCGCCAATGCGAGCAGACCGCACGTCTCGCCGATGACCCCTGCCGCGCCCAGCACATCACCCGTAAACCCACCGATGCGCGCTCGCGCCAAGAGTGCCACGAGCAGCGCCCCTAACGCCGTGGCGGCGATCGGCACTAGCCCCCACCAACCCGACTCCACCATCACCAACGGCACGGCAATGACAGCACCGAGCACGAGTGTCACCAGGAGAGCCGCGTTGTGCCTGGCGCCGAGAAACGCGCTCGCGAGCCCGCCAGTCGATCGCGCATAGGGCATGGTCAAGCACATGACCACCATGGCGCTACGCGATACGCACCACATGGCGGCCACCGTCAACGGAGCGGCCGGGACCGACGCAAACACCGAAAGCCGTAACAACAGAACAATTATCAACGTCACCGCACCGAAAGCCCCCACCGATGGATCCCGCATTACCGTCAGACGCCGCTCGAGGTCCATGGGTGCGATTAAGCCGTCTCCTGAATCGGACAGACCGTCTAGGTGCAGCATCCCGGTCACGACGGCATCGATCAAAAGCGCGATAGCAGCAGCGACCAAGGGCGGCCATAAGCGCCCGGCGCCCCACCACGCGTAGCCGACCGCGAGTCCGACCAGGGCCCCGACAATCGGGAAATATGGCAGCGAACCCGGGCGCGGCGTTGAACCTCGCCCGAAGATGGTTAGAAATGACAGTGCTTGCAACATCAGCGCTCCACCGGCTATTCGAGCGTCAGAGACCGGCCGGCGACTGCCAGCAGGGCCCTATCCGCGACAACGGCGACGGCCTGGTTCAAGACGCCCAGCGCATCGCGAAATGCGCCGCCAATATCGGTGGCTGGAACGACACCCAGACCTACTTCATCGGAGACGATAATGGTGTCACCTGAGCGACCCACGAGCGCCGCGCACAACCCCTCGACGTCCGCGGCGAAGTTCTCGTGGTTCGCGAGCCACGGCCCCAATGAATCGAGAAGTACGGTGCCAGGAAGGGCTTCGAGCAACCCTGGGAGTTCTATACCCGCATCGACGGTGTTCCATTCACCGGGCCTTCGCTTCCGGTGCAGGGCTACTCGCTTCACGAGGGCGGCGTCATTCCCGACGACCATCGTGGCGACATAGGTGACGCTGCTACCGGTGCTTCGTGCGGATTCGGTGGCCAAGCGCTCGGCTAGCGCGGACTTTCCGGAGCGTGCGCCGCCCAAAACCAAGGTAATCATCGGCGAGCGGCCTAGAACTCGATGCCGCGCTGCGCGATGACACCAGTCTGGTACGCGTGCTTTACTCCGCCCAGATCTGTCACTGTGTCGGCAATCTCGATGAGTTCAGGAGGCATCCGGCGCCCGGTCAAAACCACGCTAGTGCGTTTCGACCAGTGAGCAATGGCGTCGAGAATATCGGCGACGTCGAGCCAGCCGAGCGTGACGAGAAACGCCACTTCATCGAGGACGAGGAGATCATAATCGCCGGATGTGAGCTGTGTGCGCGCCACCTGCCAACCGGCGAGGTTCGCGTCCGCGGACGTTGTCTTCCCCTTGCCGTCGCCGGTGAGGATCATGGTTCGGCTTGGGGCGTCGTCTGGTGACGTCATGGCCTTAACCCGCGCCGCAGCCTCCGCGGTAGATGCCATTGCTGGGCCCAGTTGCGCTGTAGCGACGACACTGCTATCCGCTGACATTCGTTGTCTCCAAAGCATTTCGATTGAGCGCCGCTAGGTGCATGTGTGCGCGAACCGGCGCGACTATCAGTGCGCCGGATTCGTCCTTGATTATGTGTACGTTTCCGCCGAAATGATGCGAGAGGACTTCGGCGTCGAGAACGTCTGCAGGCGGTCCGCTCGCGACGGCTTGTCCGTCGACCATCAGCAGTAGTCGATCAGCGAACTGTGCAGCAAGCGTGAGATCGTGAATCGCGCTCACCACCGTGATGTTCCGCTCCAGACGCAGATCATCAACGAGTTCCAACGCATCGATACGGTTCCCAAGGTCGAGCGATGAGGTTGGTTCGTCCAACAGCAGCACCGGCGCCTGTTGGGCGAGCGCGCGCGAGAGAGCGGCGCGCTGCAATTCGCCGCCGGAAAGGGTGGGCAGCATGCGTTCGGCGAGATGGCCGATCCCGAGGCGTTCTAACAGCGTGGCGCAGTGCCGTCGATCTGCTGACGACTCGGTACCGAGATAGCCGATGTGTGGCGTTCTGCCTAGCAGCGCATAATCCAGAACCGTCATACCGGCGGGCATCTCGGGCTGCTGCGGCACGTACGCGATGAGCCTCGCCAGTTGCCGACGGGACAGGCTGCGAATCGCATGGGTGCCGACGTGAATGGTGCCATCGAATTTCTGTAGCGATGCGATGGCGCGGATGAGGGTGGATTTCCCCGCGCCATTCGGGCCGATGAGTCCGAGCCATTCGCCATCCGCCGCCGCGAACGACATATCGGAAACTGCGTCCATTTCGCCGTAGCGGACTGTTACGGAATCGAGCGTGAGCACGTCACATCACCCCATGCTGACTCTTGCGGGACCGCAACACGAGCAGGAAGAACGGTCCGCCGACGAATGCGGTAATAACCCCGATCGGGATCTCGGCGGGCGCCTGGACAGTCCGCGCGGCTAGATCCGCGAGCACCAAAAATGCTCCGCCGCTGACCATTGCTACGGGCAGTAGCACTCGATAGCTAGCTCCCGTGACGAGTCGAACCGCGTGCGGCGCAACGATTCCCACGAAGCCAATAAGTCCGCTCACTGATACGACAGCGGCCGTACCGAGTGTCGCGGCAGCGATGATGATGAGGCTGGCTCGGCCCGGGTTGACGCCCAGAGTCGAGGCCTCCTCGCCACCGACTCTCAGCACATCCAGGATGCGGCGATGCGCTAATAGCACCACCGTCGAAAGGACGACATAGGGAAGCACCAACCAGATATCGGACCAGGATGCGACGGCGAACGAGCCGAGGATCCAGTTGTAAATGGTTCGCATCTGGTCGGAATTCTGCTGCTGAAGGTACGTCTGGATAGCGGTCAGCATCGCGGCGACCGCGACACCAGCAAGGATGATCGCATAGCCGCCTGCCCGGTCTGCGCCGGATGCCGCGACCACGTAGGTCAGCGCGACCGCCAGGATGGCGCCCGTGAACGCCGCGACCGGCAAGAGTGTGGTGCCCGAGTAGCCGGCGACGATCATGCCGGTTGCACCAAGACCCGCACCGGCTGCCACGCCGAGCAGGTACGGATCGGCCAGCGAATTGCGCAGCACCCCCTGGTAGGCGGCGCCTCCGCCGGCCAGCATGGCGCCGACCAAGACGGCCAATACCACGCGCGGCAGCCGTATATTCCAGATGATCGCCTGGTCCACCGCCGGAACATTCGAGTGAAACCCGATCCAGGGGACATGTCCGAGCAGGGTCGATAATTGGTTGCCAGGGCTGATACCTACGGGGCCCAGCGCGATGCTCAGCACCATTGCCGCCAGCAGGATCACCAGCGATACCAGTATGGGCAGCCGCAGCTTTCGATGGCGCTCATTTTCGCTCGAACCCATGCGTGCAACCCGGGATGCGGGCGCACTCGTAGCAGCGGCGGTATCCGATCCGGCCACCACCGCCGATACGCGCGCTGTTCTCCGCCCGATCACTGTGGTACCGCGTGTTCCTTCATTTCGGCCGCAACAGACTCAAGCAGATCGACAATGCGTGGCCCCCACCGGGACGCAATATTGTCGTTGAGCTCCAGGATTCGACCGTCGGATACTGCCGATAGTGCCGACCAGCCGTCGCGGGCTTTCACAGAGGCAGCGGACTGGCCGCAGCAGATGGTGTCAGCCAGGAAGATGTAGTCCGGGTTTGCCCTCAAGATGAATTCGCTGTCTAGCTGCGGATATCCACCCGCTGCCGCCGCGCCTTTGGCCTTATCGGCAATGCTGACCAGGCCCAAATCGGCGAGCACGCTGCCGATGAACGTTGCGGACGTCACCGAATAGTAGGTCTGGTCCAGCTCGTAGTAGTAGGTGAGCGGTCGGGTTTCGACCGGCGCCTGGGCGGCGATCGCGGCGACCTGGCCCTTCATTTTGGTGACCAGCGCGGCGGCCTCAGCAGCGTGGCCGGTGACCTGACCCAGCTGATTGATCTGCGCGTACGTACCGTCGAGATTCGCAGGGGCAGTCTCCGCGATCATCGTCATTCCAAGCGCCTTGAACTTCGCCTCTTGATCGGGGCTCGAACCGACAGTCACCACCAAATCGGGCTTGTACGCGGTCAGGGCCTCGACATTGAGCTGATACGCGTCAACCCGCGCCTTGGACAAATCGGCCGGATAGTCTGCATTCTTGTCGACAACGGTGACTTGGTCGCCGGCGCCGATCGCGTACAGCATTTCCGTCGCGGTGGGCGAGAGCGATGCAATGGACACAGGTTTCGCTGCGACCGTGACGTTGCCGTTGCTCGCCGTGACCGTGACGGGGAACGTATCGGCCGCCGACGGCGCCGTGCTCGACGCGGCTGCGGGGGTTTCGTCGCTGGCCGTGTCGCTGGCAGTGGCACTGCTCGACGCGGCGCTACTTGGTTCCGGACTTTGTGCAGGCGCCGAAGACTCGGATGCTGCAGCCGACGAGCTCGCCGCTGACTGATTTGCGACGCCGGGGCTACTGGCGCAACCGACGGCCAGGGTTAGCGATGCTCCGATGGCGACGATCGTCGTGAGGAGCCTGCTGCGCCGCTTCGCAAAGCGCTGTACAAATAAATGCTGCAATGACATTCGTCATCCTCCAAAAGTTGCGGAGGACGAAGTGCGTCCGCCGCGACCGGAGGAACGGGCGCTGAACGGAACCGCCCTTCCTCCGAGGACTGGTTTCGCGAAGCACATCAGGCGTCCGGGCTCGCCACAGCGCCCATAGGAGCGTGTCGGCAGTACCGTTGCGGGACAGCGCCGGATTCTCACCGGTCTTCGCTGAATGTGCACCACTCCGCACGAGGCGTACGGGGCACCGCTACTCTACCGCACGCGGCTAATGGTGGCTCCGGCGCCGAATCCGCGTGACCAGGGGCGTTATGCCTAGTGCCGCTGCTGCCGTGCCCGCCGAAGTGATAAGTATGACGTGATTCGTGAGCGTTACCGCACGCGCAATATCGTTCGCCGTGGGGGCCCGTCCCTCGCCGAGCCTTGGCCGATGTTCTACGCGCTCGCCGTACGTATTGGTGCCGCCCAGTTGTAGGTCGAGCGTCGCTGCGTAGGACGCTTCGCACCATCCTGAGTTGGGGCTTGGATGCTGACGGGCGTAGCGGCGGGTGATTGTCCATGCGGCGCGGGGCTTGTCGGATAAGAGCGATACGACGGCGCCGGTCAGGCGAGCCGGAATGAAGTTCACGGCGTCGTCGAGCCGCGCAGATGCCCAGCCGAAACGTTCGAAGCGAGGATTGCGGTAGCCAACCATGGCGTCGAGAGTGTTGGCGGCGCGATAGCCGAGCAAGCCTGGCACTCCGGCGATGGCGCCCCATACGAGTGGGGCAACGATCGCGTCCGATGAGTTTTCGGCGACGGATTCCACTGCGGCGCGGGCGATCTCGTCGGCGTTGAGGTGGGACGGGTCGCGGCCGACCAGGTGCGTGATCTGCTGACGCGCTCCCGGTAGGTCGCCCGCGTCGAGTAGGCGGTGTACTTCGAGCCCTTCGGCGACCAGACTCTTCGCTCCGATCGTGGCCCAGGTTGCGAGCGCCGTCATACCTATTCTGGCCAGCGATGACGAACCGGCCAACCGCGTAGCGGCGAGCCCGAGAGCTGCGCTCGCTCCCACGCAGACGGCAGTGAAAACGGCCCCGCGGCCCCGAGAATCGGACCACACGCGCTGTTCCAGCCAGGATGCAGCGCGGCCAAAGCCGGCCACCGGGTGGAAGCGCCGAGGGTCCCCGGCCAGAGCGTCGAGTGCCACTCCGAGCGCCAGTCCAGCGGCCCGCTCCCAGCCCGCGACCGAGCCTGTTCCCGAGCATGAGCCGCCTCCCGAGCTAAACCCCGCGAGGTGCGGACCGATTGCGAAGGTGCGGACGCAATCGAGT
>JBDTAR010000178.1:0-17550 GCA_039924545.1 Nakamurella sp.
GGTCATCGGCATTAATGCGCGAAACCTCACAACGTTCGAAGTTGACCGGGACGTGTTTTCGCGCATTGCTCCGGGCCTGCCCAGCGGCATCGTGACGATTGCTGAGTCCGGTGTGCGCGGCCCCGCAGACCTGCTCGCGTATGCAGGGGCAGGGGCGGACGCGGTTCTGGTGGGCGAAGGGTTGGTGACTAGCTCGGATCCGCGCACCGCAGTATCCGACCTCGTCACTGCTGGGTCGCACCCGTCGTGCCCGCGCCCGGCGAACTGAGCCGCCGTGGATGCCCGAAGTGAACTGCCGCACGCCTCGGCCGGATTGACCGAGACCCTGCACGACCCGGACACACGTGGATATTTCGGCACGATGGGCGGCCGGTGGCTACCGGAGGCGTTGGTCGCAGCGCTCGACGAGGTTGCCGATACCTTCGAAAAGGCCCGTCTCGACCCGGAGTTCCTCGCTGAACTGGACCGGCTGTCGACCACCTATGCAGGGCGGCCGAGCCCGGTAAGCGACGCCCGTCGACTCACGGAACATGTCGGTGGAGCACGATTCCTGCTCAAACGCGAGGATCTCAACCACACTGGCAGTCACAAGATCAACAACGTCTTGGGCCAGGCTCTCCTCACGGTACGCAGCGGGAAATCCCGGATCATCGCCGAGACCGGTGCTGGCCAGCACGGTGTGGCTACCGCTACCGTGGCGGCGTTGTTTGGACTCAAATGCACCATTTATATGGGTGCCGTCGACGTGCGTCGACAGGCTTTGAATGTGGCGCGGATGCGCCTGCTCGGCGCAGAAGTCGTTACTGTCGACGATGGCTCGGCCACGTTGAAGGACGCGATTAACGAGGCATTCCGGGATTGGGTGACGAATGTCGCCGACACTATGTACGTGTTTGGGACCGCTGCTGGCCCGCACCCGTTCCCGCTGATCGTCCGAGATTTCCAGCGCGTTATTTCGCTGGAGTCCAGAGCTCAGGTGCTCGACCTCACCGGATCCCTTCCGGATGCGGTGGTGGCCTGCGTGGGCGGCGGATCGAACGCGATCGGCTCGTTCCACGCCTACCTTGATGACCCGAGCGTGCGGCTCGTCGGATGCGAGGCTGCCGGAGATGGGGTCGAAACCGGGCGACATGCGGCCACCATCTCGGCCGGCACAGTGGGCACGTTGCACGGAGCGCGCTCGTATCTGCTGCAGGACTCCGATGGCCAGATTCTTGAGTCGCATTCGATTTCCGCTGGCTTGGATTATCCCGGCGTCGGACCGGAGCACTCGCATCTTGCTGAAATCGGCCGGGCCGAATATCGACCGATCACCGACGCTGCGGCGATGGACGCGTTCGCGTTGCTGTCCCGTACTGAGGGGATCATCCCGGCGATCGAATCGGCACATGCTGTAGCCGGCGCGTTGGATGTTGCCCGGGAAATCGGACGCGGTGGCACAGTTCTCGTCACAATCTCGGGGCGCGGGGACAAGGACATGGAGACCGCGATGACGTACTTCGGCCTTGATCAACCGGCCGGAAAGGCGTGGGAATGACGGCCGACGCGCTCGATGTCATGTTCGTTCGCACTCGGTCCGAAAACCGCGCTGCTTTGATCGGCTACCTCCCAGCTGGCTATCCGACGGTGACTGAGAGCGGAGACTGGCTCGACGCACTCGTCGACAGCGGCGCGGACGCCGTCGAAGTAGGCCTGCCATTCTCCGATCCGGTGTTGGACGGATCTACTATTTCGACGGCCCAGCGCGCATCGTTGGCCGCTGGATTCAAGACCCGTGATGTGTTCCGCCTGGTGGAGCGGGTCGCCGCGCGCGGTGCCGTCCCGATCGTGATGAGCTATATCAATCCGCTGCTCGCCTACGGTTTCGAGGCATTCGCTCGTGATCTCGCGGCAGCGGGCGGCGCCGGAGTGATTATCCCCGACCTGATTGTCGACGAAGCGGATTCGTGGATCGGCGCTACGAGGCGCTACGACCTCGCTCCCATCTTCCTAGTAGCGCCGTCATCCACCGAAGAGCGCATGGCGACCACAACGGCCGCCTGTGGCGGCTTCGTCTACGCCGCCTCAGTGATGGGTACTACCGGTGCGCGAGACGTCGTGTCGTCGGCCGCCCCAGCGCTGGTGGCACGGTGCCGCACGCACACGGATCTACCAATTGGTGTCGGATTGGGTGTTCGAACCGGCGCCCAAGCCCATGAAATCGCGTCGTTTGCGGACGGCGTGATCGTTGGATCCGCGCTGGTTAACGCCGGGAATGACGGGCTCCTTGTACTTGGCAGCCTTACTGCTGAACTCGCCGAGGGAGTACGCCGTTGACACCGCTACTGCAAGTGATACCGTCCCCGCCGCAAGGCGTCTGGTTGATAGGGCCGATCCCACTGCGTGCCTACGCGTTGAGCATTATCGGTGGCATCATTGTCGCTGCCGTATGGGGCAACCGGCGGCTGGTCGCCCGCGGTGGCCGACCCGGCGCCATCACCGACCTCGCCGTGTGGATGGTGCCGTTTGGGCTCGTCGGTGGACGACTTTATCACTTGATTACCGACCCCGAACTGTACTTCGGAGACCCGAGCATTCCGGGTCACTACTGGAACCCTTGGGGTGCGCTCGAGATCTGGAACGGTGGCCTGGGTATATGGGGAGCCATTGCGCTGGGCGGCGTCGGAGCGTACATAGGCGTGCGCCGCTACAAGATTCCGTTCGGCGCCGTCGCAGACGCGCTCGCGCCCTGCATCGTGCTTGCACAGGGCATCGGCCGGGTAGGCAACTATTTCAATCAGGAACTCTTCGGGTCACCTACGGATGTTCCGTGGGCCCTCGAGGTATTTTTGCGGACGCCTGGTGGCGTTGCCGGAACGGCCGCGCAGTGCGGTAGTGGTGAGTTCCCCACGGAGTGGATCAGGTCGTCCTCTGACATTGTTTGCGGCACTTACCATCCGACGTTCCTCTACGAACTGGTATGGGACGTCGGTGTGGCGCTGTTGGTGGTCTGGTTGGACCGCAAGTTCCGGCTCGGCCACGGTCGTGCGTTTGCGGTCTACGTGGCGGGATACACAGCCGGGCGCGGCTGGATCGAAATGATGCGTATCGATCACGCCAATCATTTCCTGGGGCTACGGATTAACGTGTTCGTCTCGATTGTCGTGTTCCTAGCGGCGGTGGCCTATTTGATCGTCAGCAGACGTGCCACTCGCGAAGACCCAGCGACCGTATACGGGATCGAGCCAGGCGAACCGCGCACGCCTCCGGAAGTCAAGTCCTCCGCGGATGCTGAACTCGATTCTGACTCCGACTCTGCGGACAACTCTGATTCAGAGGTCTCAGATGCCTCAGACAAGGTTGATGCCGGTGACGTCAGCATGGGCTCCGGCGGCGCAGGCAAGGACGCGCCCAAGGCTGGGTGACGAGAGGCACTGAGCGGCCATAACGCCGCTGTTCGCCCCCCTTCGGAATCGGTCAAGAAGAAACCCGATAGACTCGTCCGGTGATTGCCGCCACCGCACCTGTTTGCGCTCTATGCGCCACGTTGGCGTTCCCCTATGGAAAGGCCAACCGATGAGTCGCCGCGCCAAGATTGTCTGCACACTGGGGCCCGCTACTGCGAGCCCGGAGGCCATCGCCGAGCTAATCGACGCGGGTATGGACGTCGCCCGAATGAACTTCTCCCATGGCGACCACGCCGACCACCAGATCGTGTTTGAGCGAGTGCGTGCCGCAGCGGTGGGTGCCGGTCGCCCTATCGGTATCCTGGCCGATCTGCAGGGACCCAAAATTCGGCTCGGGCGCTTCGCCGACGGACCGGTGGTGTGGGAAACCGGTGAGCAGGTTGCCATCACGGTGGACGATATCGCAGGCAGCCACGATCGTGTCTCCACGACCTATCAGGGACTGGCACGGGACGCTCGCAAGGGAGACCGGCTGCTCGTCGACGATGGCAAGGTCGGACTTGTCGTCGATGAGGTACGCGACAACGACGTCATCTGCACCGTCACCGAAGGTGGCGAGGTCTCCAATAACAAGGGGCTTTCGCTGCCCGGAATGAATATCTCGGTGCCGGCCATGTCTGAGAAGGACATTGCCGACCTCAAGTTCGCGTTGCGTTTGGGCGTCGACTTCATCGCACTATCGTTCGTGCGGTCTGCCAGCGATATTGATTTAGTGCACGCAGTGATGGACGAGGTCAACTCGCCTCGGCTGCCGGTAATCGCGAAGCTCGAAAAACCGGAAGCGGTGGCCAATCTTGAGGCGATTGTGTTGGCGTTCGACGGCGTGATGGTCGCCCGAGGCGACCTCGGTGTCGAACTGCCGCTCGAGCAGGTACCCATGGTGCAGAAGCGCATCGTGCAGATTGCCCGCGACAATGCCAAACCCGTTATAGTCGCGACCCAAATGCTCGAGTCGATGATTGAGCACTCCCGCCCGACCCGGGCCGAGGCGTCCGACGTCGCCAACGCCGTCATGGACGGCGCAGACGCCGTCATGCTGTCCGCAGAAACATCGGTCGGAAAGTACCCGACGATCACGGTACAGACGATGGCGCGCATCATCATCGCGGTCGAGACTGAATCCGTGGTGGCCCCGCCTCTCGCACACATTCCGAAGACCAAGCGCGGCGCAATCGCCGATGCGGCACGCGATATCGGCGAACGACTCGACGCCGCAGCACTGGTGGCTTTCACCCAGACCGGAGATACCGTACGTCGACTAGCTCGCCTGCACACGCCGTTGCCGCTCTTGGCATTCACTCCTATGGACAGCACCTACCAGCAACTGTCGCTTACGTGGGGTGTGCAGTGCTTCCGCGTACCAGCGGTTGACACTACTGACGAAATGATTCGCCAGGTCGATGCAGCAGTAACCCAAGTGCCTGGCTTTAGCGTCGGGGATCGCGTCGTTATCGTCGCAGGCTCCCCACCGAACACCGCCGGTTCTACGAACCTGATTCGGGTGCACCGACTGGGTGCTGACGATATCTAGCGCGCCGTTACCGTAGTACGCGTGACTGAGATGACGGTAGACGCCGACGGAGTGCCGAGCGGACAGCAGGTTCTGGACGCGCTGATGTCTGTGCTGGACCTGGAACCGTTGGAAGACAACCTATTTCGTGGCAGCTCGCCAGAAGTGTCACCACAACGGGTCTTCGGTGGGCAAGTAGCGGCGCAGTCGTTGACCGCTGCTGGGCGAACCGTTCCGGCGGATCGACACGTGCATTCGTTGCACGGCTACTTCATGCGACCCGGCGACCCGAAGATTCCGATCATCTACGAGGTTGATCGCACCCGAGACGGCTCGTCTTTCACCACACGACGGGTGACGGCTATCCAGCACGGTAAGCCGATCTTCGCGATGTCGGCTTCCTTCCAGGTGGCTGAGGCCGGGGTAGACCATGCGCTGCCGATGCCAGTGGTTCCCCCGCCCGATGCGCTGGTTGGCTACGCGGAATCACTTGCCCCGTATCGCGACAAGATTGCCACGTGGGCAAATCTCCCGCGCCCCTTCGAAGTCCGATACGTCACCGACACACCGTGGTCAGCGCGCGCTGGCGGCCCTCAGCCAGGGGCAATTACCCAGGTGTGGTTTCGGGCAAACGGAACGTTGCCCGCGGATCCATTGCTGCATACTTGCCTGCTCGCGTACATGTCGGACTTGACTCTGCTCGATTCCGCTTTGATCAGTCACGGTCTCGCCGCCGGGATTGACCGTATCCAGCTGGCGTCGCTGGACCACGCCATGTGGTTCCACCGGCCGATAGTGATGGACAACTGGGTCCTGTACGAAACGTCTTCACCTAGCGCGTCTGGGGCCCGCGGTCTCTGCACTGGACACTTCTTCAACGCCAGCGGCGAGATGCTCGCTACGGTCGTCCAGGAGGGCCTAGTTCGGCTGCGCTAGGAGGCCTCCCCGGCAAAATCAGGCCGTTGAGCCTCGGGCGGTGGCATCAGGCTGGGGCGTCACGCGGTGGCGTCAGGCTGGGGCGTCAGGCTGGGGCGTCAGGCGGAGGCGTCAGGCGGTGGCGTCAGTCGGTGGCGTCAGGCGGAGGATGCATTCTGGTCAGCCAGCGCGACGCGAAGCAGCAAAGCGACCTCCCCGCCGATGATTCCGTCCAGGAGCTCGATCATCCGGTCGGTGAAGGCGAGGCTGTGGTCCGGATCGTCGGGGCCGCCCAGGTGGTGCGCGATTTCGTGTAGCAGCACCATCTCTCGCAGCGCCCACTGAGCTTCGGCTCTGTGGATCGGCACGGCGACGGTGGCCGAGGCGACCTCGTAATGCGCCTTCGACGCGCCGCGCCGTTCGCGGACTTTCATCCGAAGGAGAGCCCGCTTCGGCCATTGTCGGCGAACCCAGTCGAGACCGAGTACTGCGTCGACATACCGTTGAACCCCGGCTAGGTCGCCAAAGTGTCGCTCAGGGGGCAGGGTGAGGTGTGATCCGACCACGTCGACCACGGGATGCTCAACGGAGCGGTCGAGAATGCGAGCGACCTGATTTTCCGCGGCGTACACCGCGGCGCGGGCCGTATCTCGCTGCCGCACACGACGGGGAATCGGCGAGTACGGCGTCATACCCGATACTGTGCCACGGTTACGAAACGCCCCGTCACTCTGACGAAACTACCGCCGGATTTGAGAGTGGGCGCCGCCGATTGGCCGCTCAGTTCCTATCCGGGCGCGCTTGGCAGCGCCATCTCCAGCGCGCGCGGCATGGGGTGAATAACCGGCCGAGGCCGACGAGCCTCGCCACGACCCGCGAGCCGTCGAATGCGACCGATAGTGATCGACCAACTCGATCTCTTTATTGCGGAGAACCAGCGCAGTGCCGGTCAGAGCGCCGCGCTGGCTGCTCCTGCGGTCCGCGCGCACGGCCTGCGCGGTGACGGCGTCCTTGGCGTCCTTGAGACGGCGCCCGATCCGTGCGGCAAATGCCCGCTGGAAGCTCAGCCGAGCGGTAATCGGGCTTACCGGAGCAACTTCCCACCGTCGTCGTGACGTGGAGAAACGCTTGACCTGTTCCGCCGTGTATGCGCCGGATTTGATGAACTCGTCCGACGCTCGGACCATCTGCACGATGAGCGATGCGTACAGCGCGTGCGCCGTGTCGAGATCCGTGTCGAATCCGTAGGCGAATACTCGCGTTGAGTTTCTAGCGACGTCGCAGGTGATGTCGTTTGCCCGGGCAATGGCGACGAACAACTCGACATAGGTGCGCAGGCCTCGCTTGCCTGCCTCGCCAATCACGATCTCGCGCTGTGTCGGCGTCGTTCGTCGCTCCTTGTCCGCAATGTGCGCACGGGCTACGGCCAGATCCACAGAGGCTGCGGTAGCCAGTCGTTGGGCCGCCTCCATATAGGTATCGGCTTCAAACGTGTTGTCGGTGGACTCCGCCTTCCGCAGCAGAGCTGCGATCCGCGTCAACGTCTTGTCCGTCATGCCAGCACCGTCATTCGGAGAAGGTCGCTAGAATGTCTCATCTCGACACCGTGCCATCTTCATCCGACACAGTTCCCGTTGCCGCGTGTGGTGTGCGTTCCGAACGAATGTACGGCAGTGTCACAGCGGCGGCCACGGCGCAGATCGCAGCCGTCACCGCGAACCCTGCGGAGTAACCAAATGTATCGGCGAGGACGCCGGCGACGATGGGACCGAGCACGGTTCCGATATCGCTTGTCTCCTGATAGGTGGCAATCACCGAGCTGCGTCGACCCTGCGCTACATCACCCATGATGGCGCTGGGACCCACCGCCTGCGCAGCGCCGCCAGCGCCTAGTAAAGCCATGGCGGCGACCATCAGCCACATCGCCGGGGGAGCCGCGAGCGCTGCCATCCCGACCATCGCGGCCGCGCCACCGATGAAGGTGACCGGGAGCCGCCCGTGTGAATCGCTGAACCTCCCCAGCGGGAGCAGAAAGACTGCGTTGACCGCGGCCGCGATCGCGAGCGCGTATCCACCCCACGCCTCTGAGCGCAAAAGCACTTCGGTGATAAACAAAGGCACCAAGAGATTTCGGGCGGACACTGACCAACCCTGCGAAAAACTACCGACCAACGCGATACGAAACTGTGGTAGGCGTAACGCTTCTCGCGCGCCTTCCAGCGGGCCTTCGGCACTCTCGGCATCAGGTTTAGTGCCAGCATGGGTGTCGTCACGGGTGGCGCCGCGTGCGGCGCGGGGAACGTGGGGGAGCGCTGCGAACGTCACGACGGCGGCGATGGCCAGCGTGCCGGCGTAGAAGAAGAACGGTGCCCGCAGGCTGATGGCGGTGAGCGGCCCGCCGATTACGGGCCCGAGCACGCCGCCGAGGAGGAACGAGCCGGACCAGACGCTCATGGCGCGGCCGCGTATCGCTGACGGAATCCGGTTGGCCATGACCGATGCCGAGGCGACGGAAAACATGGCCGAACCAATACCGCCGATGCCGCGCAGAACGAGAAGCTGGGCATAGCTCTGCGATAGCCCGGCGAGAGCGCTGGATACCGAGACAATGACCAGTCCGGTGCCGAGGACGAAGCGGGCACCGATGCGGTCGACGATCCATCCGACACCGAAAAGGGACACCATCCGCATCGCAGCAAACACGCTGATCACCAGGCCCGCAGCGGTGATGCCCACGTCGAATTTCCGCGCGAAAATCGGTAGCGCAGGAGCGACGATTCCGAAACCGATGGCCACGCAAATAGCAATGACGGAGAGGATCCATACGATGGGCGGCAATGCGGGACGTGTGTCGGGAGAGAGCGGCGGCGTTGCGTCGTCCTCCGGGTCGATTGCTTCGCTCACGTCCATCAATCTTGTCGTCCGGCCGCGGCCGCTTGTTCCCGGGTATTGCGCAGAATCCCGCGCGCCTATGCGTCGCTAGTTTATGTGTGGCGCTGCAGGTAAGCCGCTCTAGGTATGACGTTGTCCAATCCTGTGCGCTGCTGGTTCACTATCGGTGCCCCCGGTGAGACTCGAACTCACACTGGACGGATTTTGAATCCGTTGCCTCTGCCAATTGGGCTACGGGGGCGTATTAGCGGGGTCGCCTCACCCGGCTGCTACAACCGAGCGCAGCGATATCCCGCTCTGCGCAATAGTACCGGTCGTTAGTAGCGCATCGTGACACCGCGGGTAACAGGAAGCACAGGTGTATACATAGAGTGACTTTGCGTGTCTGAAGCGATAACTTTCGTGTCTCGTGGTGCAAATAATGGTGCCGCCAGGTAACAATCAATACCGCATCGGCGGTGTCGGATGTCACGGCCTGGTGTCGTGTGGTTAGTATCGGTTCACATTCTGGAACGCCGATCGACGAAGCGGAGGACCGCAGTTGCGTGCACGCTTGGCGGCGATCGTGCTGTCGTTGCTCTTGGCCGCTTTCGCGGCTCTGACAACGGCAGGTGCGGTGTCAGCCTCAACTCCTATCCATCCCGGTTCTGCGCCCGCTGTCGTTTCGCCAGCGGTGACGCAGTCGGCGTTATTCAACGCGTCGGCGTTGCCAGCGGCCACAAGCGCAGACAGCGGTGAATCGATCACCGGAACCGTCAAGGGACCGGTCGGGGAAGGCGGCGACAACGCCGCGATCGCCGGGGTCGTCATTACCGTTAAAAAAGACGGCGCCGAAGTCGGGACTGCCACGACAGACGCGCAGGGCCAATGGACAATTGCTGTCCGTGAAGCCGGTACGTATGAAGTGAGCATTGATACGTCGACTCTGCCGAAGACGGTGAAACTGCAGAAGGCCAATGGCGGGACGATCCCGGGCATCATTGTCCAGCCGGGTGCGACGAGGTTTGCCATATTCCCGCTGGAAGCTGCCGGAGCGGCAGGAGCGGCCGCGGCTGATGCTGGGCAATCCACTCAGCTCCAGTACTACCTGGCGATCTTGGTCGCCGGTCTTCGGTTCGGCCTGATCATCGCGATGACAGCAATCGGTTTGTCGCTGGTATTCGGTACCACGGGCCTCATCAACTTCGCTCATGGGGAGTTCGTCGCCATTGGCGCAGTTCTCGCGTACGTCTTCGGGACGGCACCGTTCAAGCTGCCCTTCATTGTCGCGATCCTGATAGCTATCGCCGGCGTGGCGCTGCTCAGCGGACTGGTCGAATGGGGACTGTGGCGGCCGCTGCGGCGGCGAGGCACCGGCCTGATCCAGATGTTCATCATTTCGATCGGATTGTCGCTGCTCTTGCGGCACACCATATTGCTGTTCTTCGGGTCGAGTAGACAACAGATGGCGCAGTCCACGATCCAAACGCCGCTGAACTTTGGGCCCTTGAGTATTGCGCCCAGGGACCTGATCATTATCATTTTGTCGATCGTGATTCTGGTCGGCGTTGCGCTGATGCTCCAACGCACGCGAATGGGCAAGGCGATGCGGGCAGTAGCCGACAACAAGGACCTCGCCGAAGCGTCCGGTATTGATGTACAGAAAGTCATCTTGCATGTCTGGATTCTCGGCGGCGGACTGGCTGCCGTCGGTGGCGTCTTCTACGGGCTTACTGCCGCCGTGTACTGGGATATGGGCTTCAACCTGCTGCTGCTGATGTTCGCTGGCATTATTCTCGGCGGTCTCGGAAGCGCCTACGGCGCCATTCTGGGCAGCCTCGTCGTGGGAATCGTGGCGCAGGGTTCGACAATCTGGTTCCCGGCGGAATTGCAGTACGCCTGGGCGCTATTGGTGTTGATTGTGGTCCTGCTGGTGCGTCCACAGGGCATTCTCGGTCGACTGCAGCGAGCAGGATAGGGGCGGCAGATGGACTGGGCAGGTATATTTTCGAGTGCGCTGAGCGACATGCTGGGGCCGTTCGCGGCTATTTACGCGCTAGCGACGTTGGGTTTGAATGTCCATTTCGGCTACACCGGGTTGCTGAACTTCGGCCAAGTTGCGTTCATGATGGTCGGCGCGTTCGGCATCGGTGTCGGGGTCGTGACGTTTGGGCTTTCGATCTGGTGGGGTCTCGCTATCGCGATCGTCGCTTCGGTTGCCCTTGCATTGCTGCTGGGAATTCCGACCCTGCGGCTGCGGGGTGACTATTTGGCAATCGCGACGATTGCCGCAGGTGAAACGCTTCGATTGTTCTTCAACTCGAGCTACTTCGAGCCACTGACCAATGGACCGTTTGGCCTGGGGCCGTCTGCGGGCGAGTTCGAGAAAATGAACCCGTTCGATGCCGGCAAAAAGTATGGGATCGGACCATTCCAGTACCAGGGCCGAGACTTGTGGACACTGTCGGTCACCTGGGGCCTAGTGCTGCTCTCTTGCCTTCTGATATTTCTATTGATGCGCAGCCCTTGGGGCCGTGTGATGCGCTCAATCCGCGAGGACGAACTCGCCGCGCGAAGCCTGGGCAAGAACGTGTACAGCTTCAAGATCCAAAGCCTGGTGCTGGGCGGAGTGCTCGGCGGGCTGGCTGGCGTCATGTGGACGATGGATGTGTCAACGCAATACCCGGCCAGTTTCGACCCGAAGGTGACGTTCTACCTGTGGGTGATCATGATCCTGGGCGGTGCTGGTCGCATTTTCGGGCCGGTACTCGGGTCGATCATCTTCTGGTTCGTGTTTAGTTGGCTCGGTTCGTTCCTCACCAACCTTGCACCGGCGATCAACACCGGCGCAGCCCGTATCGCCGTCGTCGGCCTCGCACTGATGCTGCTGATGGTGTTCCGTCCCGCAGGCATTCTGGGCAACAAGGAGGAGATGCGCCTTGAAGTCCGATGACGAACAGGCTATTGGAGCCGCTACCGATCGACTGGGTAACCCCACCGGCAGGGAGGTGACCGATCATTCGGTCGCCGCCCAGCGAGAAGTGCTGGTGGAAGCGCAAGAAGAGTTGATGCACGAGCGAGCGGCGGAACATCAACTCAGTGTTGGCGCTCGTATGATGGTGGGGGTCGCGGCGACAATCGGCGTGGCCAAGCCGGACCCAATTTTGGTGGCCGACAAAGTAAGCCGCAGATTCGGCGGGCTTTTAGCCGTGGATGTCGAGCACCTGGAGGTGCAGCGGGGAACGATCACCGCGCTCATCGGGCCGAACGGCGCCGGAAAGTCGACGTTCTTCAACCTGGTATCAGGCTTCGATAAGCCCACCACTGGTAAGTGGAGTTTGAACGGCAAGGACATCAGCCACGCATCTGCGCATAAGATTGCCCGCCTTGGCATGGTGCGTACCTTCCAGCTGACGAAGGCGCTCACCCGCATGAGTGCGCTGCAAAACATGATGCTTGGCGCAACCGGGCAGACCGGAGAGCATTTCCTGCCGTCCCTGTTTCAGCCGCTGTGGGGGTCGCAGGAGAGTGCCATCGAGGCCCGCGCCGACGAGTTGTTAGTCAACTTCAATCTGGCCCACATGCGCGACAACTTCGCCGGTACCATGTCCGGCGGACAGCGAAAACTGCTTGAGATGGCTCGGGCAATGATGGTCCAGCCCGACTTGCTGATGCTCGACGAGCCAATGGCTGGCGTGAACCCCGCGCTCACCCAGTCGCTACTCGGTCACATCCAAAAGCTACGCGATGATGGCACCACGATTGTTCTTGTAGAGCACGATATGGACGTCATTATGTCCATCAGTGACTGGATCGTGTGTTTCGCCGAGGGGAGGGTGATCGCCGAGGGTCGTCCTGACGACATTCGATCGAATGAGGCCGTCATCGACGCCTATCTCGGTGCGCGCAGGTCCCTTCCGGCCGATGAGCATGCTCAGGAGATGCAGCCATGACGCAACCACCACGGCATTCAGGGGATTCTCTCGACGTCGGCTCGGCGACTCCTCCCGTCGACCCGGTGTCTCCGAGCGCCACTGCAGCACCGCCTGTCAGTGAGCCGCCGGTTTCGGGAACGCCTGCGCTTGCGTCTATAGACCTCATCGCCGGCTACATTCCCGGCGTGGACATTTTGAACGGATGCAATGTCCATGTGAACAAGGGCGAACTGGTCGGCATTATCGGCCCGAACGGCGCTGGCAAATCCACCTTGGTCAAGGCCATGTTTGGACTTGTTCCGGTGCGTTCCGGCAAGGTCATGTTGGGTGACGTCGACATCAGCAGTCTCCCGGCACATGCGCTCGTAGGGCGCGGCCTGGGCTACGTGCCGCAGAACAACAACGTGTTTCCATCCCTCACCATTGAAGAGAACCTTCAGATGGGCGCGTACGTGCGGCCGAAGGATTTCAAGGCCCGGTATGCGGCAGTAACGGACTTGTTCCCAGTGTTGCATGAGCGTCGCCACCAAAAGTGCGGCTCACTGTCCGGAGGCGAGCGCCAGGTAGTGGCAATGGGCCGCGCGCTCATGACGGATCCGCAGGTGCTCTTCCTCGACGAGCCGTCTGCCGGACTATCTCCGATGATGCAAGATTCCGTGTTCGCTTCGATCAAGACGATTAACGATTCTGGCGTGTCTATCCTGATGGTGGAACAGAATGCGCGTAGCTGCCTCGAGATTTCGCATCGTGGCTACGTGCTCGACCAAGGTAGGGACGCCTACACGGGCACCGGGAAGCAGCTATTGACCGACCCCAAGGTCATTGAGCTCTACCTGGGCACCTTGGCTCGCGTCGGCGACTAGAAGGTTGCCTCGCTGCCATGTGCAGCGCCGCTTCACTCGGCCGCGTCACCTTCTCGGTGGCGCGGCCGATTTCTTTTGGTCGCCAAGCCCCTGCCGAACCGGTGCCCAGCCTTGCGCAACCTGGGTTGCCGCAGGCTGGCGGGAGACACAGTAAGGCCACAGCGGCGCGAAGATACGGCAATGGGCCCCACCGGAATCCGGTGAGGCCCATTGCCGTGCGTCTTACAAGTTGCTGCTAACGAGCATCAACTAGTTGATCGACGAAATAACGGTCTTAAGCGACACTAGCTTGCCGCCGTTCTCGTACTCCCACATCTCAACGGAGGCCTTACCTGGCTCGCCCTTGTCTGTGAAGGACAAGTCGCCGGAAGCGCCGACATAGTGAATGTCGGTACCAGCGTCGATGAGCTTCTTGCAATCAGCAAAGGTCGTGCACTCCGTGCCACCCTTGGTGACTCCTTCGACATCCTTGGCCCAATCCATCGCCTTGCTGGACTTTGCCTGCTCGGCAGCCAACGCAAAGATATTCGTGCAGTCGTAGACCTGCGGAGCGAACTGCGTCTCCTTCAGTTCTGGGGCGAATGCCTGAAGTGCCTTGATGAAGTCCGGGTTGTCAGCAGACGCCGGAGCGGTGCCCTTGGCACCATCGACGACTGAGGGGTCCGGGAAGTCTTTCGGAGCAGTTTCAGAGCGCATGCCGTCGGCACCATAGATTCCGACCTTCTTCGGTGTGAGGCCCGCCGCGAATAGCTGCTTCCAGAGCTGGAAGCCTTCCGCGAAGGAAACTGTCACGACTGCGTCCGGGTTGGAGGCCTTGATCTTCTGCACCAGACCGGAGAAGTCTGTGGCCTTGGGATCGTAGGTGTCGTTCATCACGACTGTGCCGCCACCCGCGGTGATTGCGTCTGCAACGGCCTTTGCCAAGCCCTTGCCGTAGTCGTCTGCGCGGGCGACGATAGCGATCTTGCTGTGACCATCCGCCAGCACCATGTTGCCCAGGACTGGGCCCTGCAGTGCGTCGGACGGGGCAGTACGGTAGTACAGCTGCGTTGAGCCGTTCATCTTGCCCTTGTAGTCCGTCAGGATCACGCCGGTGTTCGAGCCGGAGCACTCCGCAACGCCAGCGGCGACGACCTTGTCGATGATCGCCATCGTCATACCGGTCGCAGCAGCGCCCAGAATGGCGTTGACGCCGTCGTTGATCTCTTTCGTCGCTGCCTGTGACGCGAGCGCTGCGTCATTGGCCTCGTCGCCAGCTTCGATCTCCGGAACTGGCTGGCCATTAATGCCACCCGCCTCGTTGATCAACTTGATCGCGTACTTTGCAGCCGCGATCTGTGGTGGCCCTAGGTAGGCAAGGTCGCCTGTCTCCGGAAACACATAGCCGAACTTGAACGCCGCGCCGCTATCTCCGCTCGGGGCCGCGCTCGACGACTCAGCCGGGGCCGCGCTCGATGACTCAGCCGGGGCCGCGCTCGACGACGATTCGGGCGCCGCGCTCGACGACGATTCGGACGTAGGACTTGCCGAACTGCTGGCAGCGGGGCTGCTGCTGCTGCCGCAAGCGGCGGCAACCATCGCGACGCTGGCGGCCATAGCCGCAACAGCGATCCATTTACTTCTTCGCATACGTGCTCCCATCTAGACGGGCCGGGTTCTTCCGGACGCGCTTTGCATCCGACCACACCGTTGCGCCGAATAGGCCGAGGCAACGGATGTCTAGAACTTTAGTAGAGATTCACATCACGAGCGCGCCGCGTGACCGAGCTGTTACCTGGTTGTGTCACGTTTGGGTGGTTCCCAGTCCAGGTATGACGATTTCCTCGTGCTTTGCCTCGTTCGTTACTCCGAACGAATGAAACAGGTCAATCGCGCAGTGCAGGTATTTCGATTAGCTGAGTCACTGATGGTGATGTGGAATGTGGACACGTGGCGACCCGCATGAAGCGGTACGCACACTGCGGTGACAATCCCGTCGGTCGCCGACCGATGGTGTGTGCAGTTGAGTTCCACGCCCACCGCGATGTGGTCCTCGCCGGCAAGCAGCGAGGCGTGTACCGAACCGACTGTTTCGGCAAGGACAGCGTTCGCGCCGCCATGCAGCAGTCCGAACGGTTGTCGGTTGCCTTCCACTGGCATCGTGGCCACGACCCGATCCGGCGTTGCTTCGGTGAATGAAATTCCCATTGTCGTAGCAAGCTCACCGATGGGGATGTCCTCGACGGGAGGGAAAAGCGTCATACCCGGACTGTAAACCACCGGCCCCTAGACTTGGAGGTGTGATGAAATCAGCCGTGACGAAACCACCCGCAGCGACCCCACTGGTGACAAAGCCAGATCCGCAGTCGACCGGCGGAAGTGTCGCCAATCCCTACGGCGGGGATGCCGGATCGCCGGTTTTGCTGCTCTTAGACGGGCATTCACTGGCCTACCGCGCGTTCTACGCGCTGCCCGTGGACCGGTTCGGCACGTCCACCGGCCAGCCGACCAATGCGGTCTATGGCTTCACCGCGATGCTCATCAGCCTCCTGCAGGGGGAGCGGCCCACACATGTCGCCGTGGCCTTCGACGTTTCTGAGCACACCTGGCGCAATGACGAATTTCCCGCCTACAAGGCGCAGCGCGACAAGTCGCCGGCTGAATTCGGAGGGCAGGTGGGGTTGATCAAGCAGGTATTGGCGGCCATGAACATCATCTTTGTGGAGGCCGCAGGATTCGAGGCAGACGACATCATTGCCACGCTGACGATATCGGCTAGGGCGCAGGGCATGTCGGTCAAGATCTGCACCGGTGACCGCGACGCACTGCAGCTGGTCGACGACGTGACGACGGTGCTGTACCCGATCAAGGGTGTCTCGGAAATGACGCGGTTCACGCCTGCTGCCGTCGAAGAGAAGTACGGGCTCACGCCGACGCAGTATCCCGATTTTGCGGCGTTGCGCGGCGACCCGTCGGACAACTTACCGGGTATTCCCGGGGTGGGGGAGAAGACGGCATCAAAGTGGATCCGCGAGTACGGCACTCTTGCCTCGCTGATTGAGCGTGCCGACGAGGTCGGCGGCAAGGTAGGTGACTCGCTGCGTGCACACCTGTCGGCGGTGCTGCTCAACCGGCGCCTCACGGAGATGGTGAAGGATGTGCCGCTGACCGCCGAGCCGGCAGATCTCGCGGCGCAGCTGTTCGATCGGGAAGCCGTGCATCGCATCTTCGACGACCTGCAATTTCGCACTCTTCGGATGCGGCTGTTGGACGCTTTCGGTGCGGTGGACGCGCCCGCTGCGCACACCAGTTTTGACATAGACGCCGCGGTGATCGCGCCGGGTGGGTTGGGCGAGTGGATTTCTGCTCACTGTGCGGGTCGGGTCGGCGTGATCTGTCAGGGCACCTTCGGCTCTGGCGCCGGCGACGTCCACCACGTGGTGCTCGCTGCTGCCGATGACGCGGCGACCGTCATCGATGTTTCAGGTATGACGGCCCAAGACGACGTCGCACTGGGCGCCTATCTGGCATCCGACGCGCACCCAAAGATTCTGCACGACGCAAAACCACAGCTGAACGCGTTGCTGCAGCGCGGATGGCGGGTGGCTGGGGTGGACTGCGATACGGCGTTGGCCGCATATCTGCTGCTGCCGGGGCAGCGGACCTTTGATGTGGCGGATCTGGTGCAGCGCTACCTGGGCCGTTCGATCACTGCCGCGGACAGTGGCCGAGAAGCACAGCTAGCGTTGATCGACGACGGCTCGGGCGCCGACGAGGCGATGGCGGCGGCCCGAGCGCTTATCGATCTGGCGGCAGCGCTGGAGGCGGAACTAGAAGCAGCAGAGCAATTGTCGCTGCTTAACGATCTGGAAATTCCGGTAATGCGGGTATTGGCCGCTATGGAACAGGCGGGGATTGCTGTTGACGCCGACTACTTGGACGAGCTGCGCTCCGAATTCTCCACGCAAGGCCGGGACGCGGAGCAGGCGGCGTATGCGGCGATTGGCGGACGCGAGGTGAATCTCGGGTCG
>JBDTAR010000179.1:0-26722 GCA_039924545.1 Nakamurella sp.
CGCCGCCGTTACCTTCTACCCGGATGGTTTTCACTGTTCCCGGATCCCATTGGGTGCTGGTGGTGAAGTCCGCTAGGTAGTCGAACACCATGCCCGTGGGTTTGTCGACGTTCACTGTCTCGTTAATTGTGATCATTGATGCCCTCCCCGTGTGAGTGCGTTAGATAAAACTAGCTGCGCAGGAGTAGCTTACGAGATTGGTAGCTAGATTATCAAGCGATATTGCTGAGTAACGGCTTTTCGGCCTCGATTCGTCCGTCCACAATCCGCACTATCTGGTCCGCGCCAGCCAGGTGCTCTGGGTTGTGCGTGACCATCACCGTGGCCACCGACCGCTCGCGGGTAATTCGCGACAGCAGGTCGAGGACAGCCTGACCGCGCTCCGTGTCCAGCGAACTAGTCGGCTCATCGACCAGCAGCACGTCCGGCGAATTCACCAGCGCACGCGCAATATTGACCCGCTGGCGCTCGCCGCCGGACAGTTGATGCGGCCGCCGCGCGAGTACCGCGCCAGTCAACCCAACGGATTCCAGCAACTCCACCGCCTGGGCCCGAGACCGCGCGGGTGCCCGCCCGGCCACGTGCGCCAGCACCTGCACCTGCTCCACCGCAGTGAGGGAGGGCAACAGGTTCGACTGCTGGAAGACGATACCGATGTGGGTGAGCCGCACCTTCGCAGCCTCGGCTTTGGACAGCCCAGTCAGATCCTGACCGGCCAGCATCACCCGCCCAGAACTCGGGGCGATAAGCGTCGCGGCCACTGCGAGCAGGCTCGACTTCCCGGAACCGCTAGGCCCGACCACAGCGGTGAGCTCTCCGGCACGGGCCGTCATGGAGACCTGGTCTAGCGCGGTCAGGGTGCGCTCGCCGTCCGGGTAGGTGAGCACGATATCGGTCAATTGCAGGGACATGGCGGCAGGTCTCGCTTCCGTTGATGGGGTTTCGGATGTCACAGGTATGACGACTGTCGGGCCCTGCCCGACCCGACCCGTGGGGCGCGGCTGGTCGTTCATCGGGAACTGCCTAGGGCAGTGAGCGGATCGACGGTGGTCACTCGGCGAAGCGATACCGTCGCGCCGAGCAGGCCGAGCAACACCATGGCGGCGGCCGGCACCAGCAGGGTTGACGCGTCGAGAACGAATGGCACTGCTGACCCGGCGAGCGCGCCCAGCCCGGCCGCCAACGCGGTGCCCGTCGCAGTGCCGATAATGAGCAGGATCAGTGCCTGGCCTAGCGCGTCGCGCAGAAGGTAGCCGGTCGATGAGCCCAGGGCCTTGAGAACCGCGATATCGGCGCTGCGTTGCACGGTCCAGACCGTGAAAAATGCGCCGACCACCAGCGCCGAGATCGCGAACAATAGCGCCCGCATCAGTTGCAGGGAACCATTTTCCGCTGAGTAGGAGCCGATCGCGGCCAGTGCATTGTCAGTCGTGACGGTGCGCGTGTTGAGGCGTGAGTCTGCGGCGGCTAGAGCGGCGCTAGAGATGCCGTGCGTGGTCAACGCGATTACGGTCGTGGCGTCTGCCGTGCCGCCTTGTGCGCCTGCCAGATCGGACTGTGTCATCCAGACCACGTCGGCGTGGCTGTACGAGTCATCGCCAGCGACCGCCGTGACGGTGAGCGGCACCCCAGCCACGGTGACGCGGTCGCCGGGCTCGGCGTGCAGCGCTTTTGCAGCTCCCACTGACAGCACGGCGTGGCCGGCTCCCACAGCCGCAGGAGGCAGTGATGAATTGGCTTTGATCGCGAACACCGCGACGGCGTTAGTGGCAGCCGCTGCGCTGCTTCCCATCTCGGCACGGGACATTTTTACCGTCAACGGCTGAGCAGATGCCACGCCTGGAACAGTGGTCCAGGCGGCGACGGTAGCTGCGTGGATCCGGGAATCGTCGAACGAAATCGATGCGCTATCAGCGGGTTTCGCGAATACTAGATGATCGGCCGGAAGATTGGTGATAGCTGAAACGCTGGCGCGGCCGAGGCCGGCGGTCAACCCGGACAGCAAAACCACCATCAGGGTGATGAGCCCGACCACTGCGCCCATGAGGGCGAACCGGCCACGGGCAAATTTCAAGTCGCGAATGGCGACGAACATGAGAATCGCGATCCTTTCCGGGATCTTGTTTCCAAAGTCTTGGTGGGACCGGCGTTGTTGCGGGCCCGTTCGCGATGGTGGGCGGACGCCATCCATCGCCTGGATTCAGCCTGTACGGGTGGGCCGCGCGTTACATCGCCACAGCGACGGGTTCGGTCATGTCCATGAGGTGTAGTTGCCGGTCAACCTTTCGATGGATGCCTCGCTGCTGTCTGGGTCGTACGCTGGGGATCGTTATGGGTTACCGAGCAGATCCCGCCCCGGCTGCGGAAGCCATTCTGGGCGTTTCGACGCTGGCTGTTTCAGCGCCGCTTACCGTGAACCCCGCTCCTGGAGCTCGACGCATCGCTGATGTGCCGGTGCTGTTGCAGATCGGTATGCACCTGCTGATCGCAGGACTTCTCGTCCTTGCTGTCGTACATGCTGCGCTATCCGGCACCACCTCGGTCGTAGCGGTGACCATCACCGCAGTCGTGCTGGCAATCGGATACGCGGCCGGACCCGCTATTGCGGCAGTCCGCACATCCGTTACGGGGGCGGCAATCTGGCTCGCCGTAGTCCTGGCGTGTTGGCTCGTGCTGTTGTCGCTGTCCGCCGATGCCATCTGGTTGGCCTTCCCATGGTTCTTCCTGCTTCTACACCTGTTGCCGTGGCGGTGGGGGCTGTGGACAGTCGCACTCACCACGGTGGCGGCGATCGGCGGATTCGCTTGGCACCAAGGCACTCTCAATGCGGGCACGGCCATCGGCCCGGTACTCGGCGCGCTAGTCGCCATCGCGACCGTATGGGGATACAGCTCAATCGCGGCCGAAAATGATCAACGCCGGGTGCTCATTGCCGAATTACGTCGCGCCCAAACAGATCTCGCCGCTGTTGAGCGATCGGCTGGCGCACTAGCGGAACGTGAACGCCTCGCTCGGGAAATCCACGACACCATTGCGCAGGGCCTGTCCAGCATCCAACTGCTGCTGCGCGCAGCGGCTCGCGCACTTCCCGAGGGTGCGCCCGCGCACACCGACGCGGTTAAAGAAGCTAGGTTGCGCATCGAACAAGCTCGACAAACCGCGCAGGACAACCTTGCCGAGGCGCGCCGCTTTGTCGCCGCACTTGCGCCGCCTGGTCTACAAGGTCGCTCACTGCCCGCTGCACTGGAGCGACTCTGCCGCAGCACTGCCGAGCGCAGCGGCCTAGACATTCGGTTCACCGTCCAGCCCGAGACCGCTGGCGGACAACCATCTGCAGCGCTGCCGACCCCCATGGAGGTTGCCCTGCTGCGCATCGCGCAGTCCGCGGTCGCCAACGTCGTCACCCACGCCCACGCTGCTCGGGTGACGCTCACGTTGACACTGATGGATCACGCCGTCACGCTCGATATCGTTGATGACGGAACGGGTTTCGATTCGATGGCACGGTTACCTGATGTCGGTGACTCCGGTGACTCCGGTGACTCCGGTGACTTCGGCGGATTCGGGCTCGTCGCGATGCGCTTTCGGGTCGCCGAATTGGGCGGCACTCTGACTGTCGAATCGGCCCCGGGCCAGGGCACTGCGATCGCTGCCAGCTTCCCGATTGTGCCGTCGACGCTATGAGTGACAACGTCATAACCGACAGCGCCATAACCGGCAGCACGTCGGCGCCAATCCGAATCCTGCTGGTCGACGACCACCCGGTGATTCGAGCTGGGCTGCGTGCCGTTCTCGATGCCGAGTCTGACCTTCGTGTGGTGGCCGATACCGGCGACCCCGACGACGGCGTGCGCCGCGCGTCCGCCGGTGGTGTCGATGTGGTGTTGATGGACCTGCAGTTCGGCGGAGAGATGCGCGGCGCGGATGCCACCAGACGGATCACCGAACGCCCCGATGCGCCGCGGGTGCTGGTCCTGACCACTTACGACACGGATACCGACATTCTGGACGCCATCGAGGCTGGCGCCACCGGCTATTTGCTGAAAGACGCTCCGCCCGAAGATCTCGCGGCAGCGGTGCGCACCGCCGCGGCTGGCCGGTCGGCGCTGGCGCCTCGGGTGGCGACGAGGCTGATGGACCGGATGCGGCAACCGGCAACCACACTGAGTTCCCGCGAGGTCGAGGTGCTGCAATTGGTAGCAGACGGTCGGTCAAACCAGCAGATTGCGGCGCATCTGTTCATCTCGCAGGCCACGGTGAAATCGCATCTGGTGCATATCTATTCGAAACTTGGCGTGGACTCGCGGACCGCAGCCGTTGCCACCGCAGTGGAACGCGGGTTGATCCGCCGATAAAACAGCACATAGTGCGGTTCTTGCCTGGCGCCTACGCGATGTAGACCTTCCGGAGTGTCTCGGTGATCGTCCAGACGGTGCGCATACCGGCGGTGAGCCGCACGATAGTTCCGGGCCGAAGGTCAATCGACGGCAACACGGGCCCTTCGAACGCCAACGAGCCTGACCCAGCCAGCACTACGAATACCTCATCGACTTCGACGTCGGTCGAAACCCCAGCGGTGTGCTCCCAGACGCCGATCGTGCGATGGTCCGTTTCGTCCACGTCGAGATACCGGGTTTGTGGGGATCCGCTCCGCACCTGATCCTGGTCGATTGGTTCGAACTCAACTCCGATGGTCGTCGGGTCGAAGGCACTGCCAGCAGGTAGTTGGGTCATGACATGAACCTTATTCGGCAACTCGTGACAGGCTCTACGCTCGCTCTTAGCAGAGGGCCGCAGGCAGATACCTTGCTCGCGGCGAACACCGGTCAGGCAGAGCGCTGGTAACTGTCCTGTCCTCGACGCACGTCTTCCACATGGCGATCCATGTGCTCACGGTGCTCGATCCGGCTTCTGCACGTCACAGATCATTGCCGGCGTACGACAAATTGAAGCTCTTATTGACCAGCGGAAAGTCCGGCACGATCGTGTCCCCGAGGCTGACCGCAACAGCCGGCCAGTTGAACCATGACGGATCGACCACTTTGGCCCGGGTGAGTCGACCGGACGGTTCCATCTCGATCCGGTGCACCACGGTTCCCCGCCAGCCTTCGACGATGCCGACCCCACTCCGAATGCCCGGCACGGAGTCCTGAACTGGAGATTCCGCGCGGTACGACAACGACTCCGCGTGCTCGACAATCCACTGGACCAGCGCGACAGACTGGGCGAACTCATCGCGGCGCACGCTGAATCGGGCGAGCACGTCGCCGCCTGTCGCGTCACTTCCCGGGGCGGTCGGCCCGGCTTCCAGCGGTAGCTCGACGAAGGGGTGGTCGGATCGCGCGTCAGTTGCTAGTCCGCTGGCCCGCGCGACGGGCCCGAGACAGCCAAGCGCGGATGCGTCGGCGGCGCTCAGCACCGCGGTGCCGGAAAACCGTTCGTGCACCGTCGATTTCGCGAGCAGCGCAGCTGATATGTCGGCTAGGTCAACGGCCAGGGAGCGGATTTTGTCCAGGTCGGGCAATGCTCGCAGCTGTACGAAGCCAGGCTGCATCGCTCCGCGTAGCAGTCGATGGCCTGTGACAGAATCGTTGATGCGCAGCAGCTGCTCGCGAATTCGCCCGGCGTGTGCGTTCGCTAGCCCGAATCCGACATCGCCTGCTAGGGAGCCGATGTCGCCGGCGTGGTTGTATAGCCGTTCCATCTCGACGAGCAATGCCCGTAGCGAATGCGCTGGTGGCGGCAGATCGATGCCAACCGCGTCCTCCACCGCCAGGCAGTGTGCCAGGGAGTGTGCTGCTGAGCTATCGCCACTAATTCTTTCGGCTAGTTTGATCGTGTCCGTACTGCGCAGTGCGTCCTTACCAGCGAACAGCTGCTCGACCCCGCGATGGGTGAACCACAGTCGGACTTTGAGCTTGAGAATCTTCTCCCCGACCACTGAAAGCCGGAAGTGCGCCGGGCTGATCATTCCGGCGTGCACTGGGCCAACCGGAATCTCGTACACACCGTCACCCTCAACCGGTACGAATGGAAACCGTTCGGCATTGGTGAACGGCGGCGGCTCACCGGCGTCCGCGCGCATCGGGTGCCAGCCTGATGGCCAGTGTGCGTGCCGCACGAGGCGACGAGGGAATGGATGGCCCACGGGCACGATGCCGAATAGGTCGTACATCTCTCGTTCGAATCGTCCGGCCGGGAAGGATAACTCGGCTAGTGACGGTATTTGCGGCTGCGTTGGCTGCTGCTCCGATAAGTTCAGCGCGCTCTCACCAAGAGGAATCGTCACGGACAGCTCCACTCGACGGTCTGGCCCACCAGCCAAGAACAGGTAGACCACTCGCAGCACGGAGACGTCGTCATGCGCGGCCACCAGCGCGAGCCGAAACCCGTTGGCCAGCAGCGCCGCGGTCTGCGCGGCGAGCTCGTCGGCAGCCACGTCCTGGCCGACGCGATGAATTCCCATGCGCATCACGCCCCGCCTACTAGCGTGGCTGCCTGGTTGATGAACCCGGCCAGTGGCCCTGCCGTGATGCCCAAGAGTAGACACGCCGTCACTCCCGCTATCAGTGCGATCCCCACCGGCCGCGGTACCGCGATCGCGGGGGCATCTGCGTCTGGTGCGCCTAACAGCATGCCGATTGTCCGCTGCACAATTGCCGCGAATGCAATCACCACAAATACTCCAACCACGGCCAATACCCAGCCCAGTCGAGCATCAGCCAGCGATCGTGCGATGGTAATTTCGCTGGCAAACATTGCGAACGGCGGCAGCGCCACGACCACTGCCACTCCGACGGCGAACGACGTCGCGACCAGTCTGGACCGGGCGAGTACCGCCCGTACCGCGCTGATGGACGTGGAGTGGTGTGACTCCTGCAAGGTGCCAGCTGCTAGGAACAGTACCGATTTGCCCAGGCCGTGTGCCAGCACGTGCAGGAGCAGTGCAGCAATCGCCAGGCGGGTGCCGACGGCCGCTGCGATCGCGATTAGCCCCATGTTCTCCATGGACGAGTAGGCGAGCATTCGCTTGAAATCGGTTTGCACTGTCAGTAGTAACGCCGCCACCGCCACGGTCAGCATTCCGACCACGAGCAATCCGGTGCGTAGGTACCCGGCGCCGGCGGCCGGTTCCAGTACCGGTGCGAGGCGCAGTAGTGCAGAGAATCCCACGGCCAGCAGAACACCGCTCATCAACGCTGACACTGGAGCCGGTGCCTGGCTGTGTGCGTCCGCCAACCAGGTGTGGAACGGAACCAGACCGGCCTTGGCGCCGTATCCGATCAGCAGTAAGCCGGCAGCGAGCCGGGTCACGGATGGATCCAGTTTCGCCGCGTAGGCCAGCAGAGTGTCAAGGTTTAGCGCCTGCCCGGGGGAGGCTCCAGCGTGTTCGGCTGCGAAATACAGCAGCACGGTGCCTAGGAGGGCAATCGCGATGCCGACGGAGCAGATGACCACGTACTTCCAGGCCGCCTCCAACGCTAGGCGGTGGCCGCGGTGCCCGACCAAGAATGCTGTGATGACCGTGGTCGCTTCGATCGCGGCCCACATGATGCCGATATTCGCGGCGAGCACAGCCAGGGCCATGGCGGCAAGGAATGCAGGCACTAGGGTCGCATACAGTCGGCCACGTTGCGGGCTGATGTGCCCTGTCGCGATTTCACCGTCGAGGTACGTAATCCCAGCGACGGAGGCAAGAGTACCCACCGCGCCTATGACGATGAGCATTATTGCGCTGAGCGAGTCTGCACGCAGCAGGCCGCCCAGCGCATAGGTCGGGTCGGCCCCGGAACGGGCGGCGAGTACCACTCCGCTGACGCCGATTGCGGCCGCGGCCGAGGCAGTACCCAGCGCGCTGATACGATGCCATCCGAGTAGTGCAGACAGTGCGGCGGCTGCCGCCGGGGCAGTAGGGCCCAGCAGAACGAAGAGGTCCATCAGTCACGCAACTCCTGTAGCTGGTGTACATCGGTGTCGCCAAATACCCGGTGCATGTGGGTAGCCAGCAGGCCGAGCACCAATACGGCGAAGAGCACGTCCAGGGAAGCTCCGAGCTCCACGACCAGTGGAACACCGCCGGTGAGCAGGAAGGCTCCGGCGGTGATGGCGTTGTCCAGCATCAAGAACCCCACTACTTGGGATAGTGCTTGCCGTCGCGCTGCCATCGTGAACACTGCGACCAGTAGCACGGCGAACGCGGCCGGTGCAGCACGTACGGATGCGGTGGGCTGCAGCTCGACGATCGGCGACGTTACGGCGAACGCAACCACAATCAGCACTGCGCATACCAGCAGGGATGGTGCGGTGCCCACCAGTGGCTTGGTCTCTCGGCGGGCCGCCCGACCGGCAGCTACCGCTCGGACCAGGATCGTCGGCAGCAGCAGCGCACGCATGAGCAACACGGCTATTCCGACCACGATCAACTCCACGTTTGCGGATCGCACCCCGTAGAGGATCGGCAACGCAGCGAGGATGGCTCCCTGGACGCCCAGCAGAAACACGATGGGTCGTAACTCGCGGCGCCAGACAATGAGCAATGCAGTGAGGAGCAGGGCACCGGCCAGCAGGTTTGTCACCGTCGGTAGGCCACTGAACGCGTCGGTGTACGAATCGCTAAAGGGGTAAGCGACGACTTCGATGACGAGTCCCGCGTGGGTGATCAGCACGAAAATCAACTCCCTGCTCCGGCGAAAAAATATGCCGAAGTGACGGCCAACAGTCCCAACACGAATGACCCGGCTAGTAGCTCGGGCACTCGGAACAATCGAAGCTTGGCCAAGAACACCTCGACGAAGGCCAGTGCCGCGGCGAGTGCCGCGACTTTTACCACGATCACGACCGTGGCCACTAGAACCCCCGCCACTCCGGCTTCGGGCCCTGCGATCCCGATCGGTGCGAACAGGTTCACCAACAGGGCTAGTAGCACCGTGAGACGCATGCCCGAGGCCAGTTCGACCACCGCAAGCCGCGGTCCCGCGTATTCCAGCACCATCGCCTCGTGGATCATTGTCAATTCCAGATGCGTGCTGGGGTTATCTACTGGTAGCCGCCCCGCCTCTGCCACGATTACCAGCACTAATGCCGCCAGAGACAACAGCGCAGACGGTGAAAGGGCTAACCACGGAGCGGCGTCGGTGGTTGACACGATGGCGCCCAGGTTGGTCGACCCGGCTGGCACTGATAGCGCGAAAACGGCCATTAACATCGTTGGCTCCACGAGTGCAGCGACCATGATGCCGCGGCTGGCGCCCATGCCGCCGAACGCGGTTCCGGTGTCTAGCCCGGCCAAGGCTAGTGCCACAGTGCCGATCAGCAGTAGTCCCACTACTGCGAAAAGGTCTGCTGCCGCGTCCAGTGGAGACGCGGTCGTAATCAGCGGTATCGCAGCGGCAATCAGGAGCGTGCTGCCTGCCACTACCGCTGGCGCGATCGCGAACACTGCTGTGGTGCCTGTCGGAGTGATCTGCTGCTTGTGAAGCAGCTTGCGCAGGTCGCGCCAGGGCTGGCCGATTCCAGCGCCGACTCGGCCTTCCATTCGGGCTCGCACCTGGCGCATCATCCCGATGACCCAGGGTGCACCGAGAAACACTGCGGCCATTTGCCCGACCGTGGCGAGGGCCGTGATGGCCGTCATCGGGACGCCACCAGGGAAACTATCAACACCGTCAGCAGACCGGCGCCGCCATATGCTAAGTACAGGTGCAGGCTGCCCGTGTGCGCTCGGCGCACCACTTGCGCAAGCGCGCGCACAGCCCGCAGGACTGGCGTGTACCCGTGTTCCTCTATGACGTCCCGCTGCCGGGCGCGGTAGGCGGCGTGCGCGATCACGTACTGCGATCCGGGATGTCGGTCCAGTTCTAGCCCGGTATCCGGCCGCAGTACCCCGTCGAACACTCTTTGCAGCGGTTCGGCGAACGAGGTTGCGGTGTACTGCATGCGGGGGGTGAGTCCGTCGGCCCCGCAGGCCCACAACGGCGATGTCACTGGCTTTGGCCGTGTCCGTATGCCGTGCCGGCTGATCAGCACCACTAACAGCACTGCGATCAGCAACCCGGCGCCCAACACCGCGGGCGCAACTGTGCCGGCTACGCCGGGTAGCCGGAGCAGAACCGGGCCGAGCGGCGCCGCGTTAACCCGTAGCCCGCGGAGTGCACTGGTCAGCGCAGGGCTCATTACTACTGGAGCGACAGCGAGCACTACACAGGCCGCCGCGATCACAGACATGCCCGCCAGCATCGAGCGCGGGACTGGGAGCGGGTCCGCTGCGCCTGCGGACCGGGGTCGAGCCAAAAATCCCACACCGAACGCTTTGACCATCACTACGACGCCGAGGCCCGTAGTCAGCGCTACTGCGCCGACAGTCATCGGCACCGCGAGCGCCAGCAGCGGGTCGTTGGGAGTGGGGGAGTGGATCAGGCTTTGCAGAAGCAGCCACTCGCTAACGAACCCGGCGCCCAGCGGAAGTCCGGAGGCGCCCAACGCCGCTATGCCGAATAACACCGTCGTGGCAGGTATTCGATGAACTAGCCCGCCCATCCGGTCCAGGTCACGTTCCCCTGTGCTGGCGAGTACCGCCCCGGCGGATAGGAATCCCAACGTCTTGAACGCGGCGTGGGCCACCAGGTGCAGTAGCGCGGCGGTTGCAGCGATGGCCGCGATCTGAATGCGGCCGCTCGAGGCCAATAACATCGCGACCCCCAGGCCAACAGCGACCAATCCCATATTCTCCGTGGTCGAATAGGCCAGTAGCCTTTTCAGGTCCGTGGCCACAGAGGCGGACAGCACGCCGAACAACGCCGACGCCGCCCCTATGGCAAGTAGACATAGCCCCCACCAGCGAGGACCTGGACCCAACAGCTGTAGCCCGATCCGCGCAAGCCCGTATGCTCCTAGCGCGACCATCGCGCCGCTCATTAGTGCGGACACTGGACTGGGGGCCTCCGGATGGGCCCGCGGCAGCCATGCATGCAGGGGCAGCAGGCCTGCCTTGGAGCCGAACCCAATAAGGGTGAGCACGAATACCGTCGACCGCGTCCAGCCAGGCAATGTGTCGGCAAGCGCGGCGATGTCTGCGAAATTGTCGGTTCCTGCTCCTGCCGCCAAGAGCACGAGCGCGAGAAGTATCAACATGAACCCGAGCTGGGTGAGCACCGCATAAAACACACCCGCCTGCGGTACTGCGGGCCGTCGATGATCGGCCCACACCAAAACCAGGGAAGTCGCGGCCATGAGTTCCCACGCGAACAGGAACGTGGGCACCGAGCCGGCCGCGGACACCAGCAACATTGCGGCAACGAAAATGGGCAGCACGGTGAGCGAGAAACGGCCCATGTGTTGCGTACGCGCATAGCCGACGGTGTAGATACCGACCGGAATCGCGACGATTCCGATGAGCAGGGCGAACAGGCCGCCCAACGGAGTGAGATCCAGATCCACCCCGACCAGCGGCACTGCCCAATCCAGTGTGACTGGATGCAGGGCGCCGATCATCGCGGCTGTACCGGCCGCGATCCCGGTGGCGCCGATCGCAACGGTAGCCGCGCCGGACAGAACTCTGGCCAGGAAGGACGGAGCAGCGGCCGGGGTCGGAGGCTCGGCAGCCCACAGGTGCGTCGCGGGCGGGTAGGTGAATGGCGCAGCCGCGCCTGCGGGCGGGGTCGTTCCCGCGCCGATCACGGTGCTCACGTCAGTGATCACCCGGTGCGGGCCGTGCCTGTTGATGACTGGGCTGGTGAGCAACGATCTTCGTCATCGACCGGTCACCGACCGTAGCGCAGCGATGATGTCTTCGGGACGTGGTGGGCAGCCAGGCACTTCGATGTCGGCGCCGATCACGTCTCGGACCGACCCGACTACCCCGTAGCCGTCAGCGAAAATCCCGCCGGTGCAAGCGCAATCGCCTACAGCGATGATTATTCGCGGCTCCGGAATTGCGGCCAACGTATTGCGCAGGGGCTGTTCCATGTTTCGGGTCACCACGCCGGTCACCATCAACGCGTCCGCGTGCCGGGGCGATGCCACTAGGCGCGCTCCGTACCTTTCGGCGTCGTACACAGGCCCGAATACTGCTCCGATTTCGATAGCGCAGCCGTCACAGGAACCTGCGTCGACATATCGGATCTGCAGTGACCGTTTTCTGCCGGTGGGAGGCAACACCACCGACGGTGCCGGTTTGGCGGGAGCAGGTTCGGCGATGCGGCCAATCCGTCGAATTCGCGTCAACCAGCCCATATCAATCCTGCCTGCGCGAACTGGCTATTGCATCGGCGTGCAGGTCCGCTAGCAGGTCCACTTGGCCGGCCAGCATTCCCGTAAGTACCCGCCGCGCGGTGGCCATTAGCTCCGCCATATCAGGGCTGGCCAGCCGGTAGAACGCGTTGCACCCTTGCTTGCGGGAAATCACCACCCCGGCACGACGCAGCACACCTAGTTGTTGGGAGAGGTGCGAAGTCTCCAGTCCAACCTCAGGCAACAGATCCGCGACCGAGCGTTCGCCATCCAGTAACAATTCCAGGATGCGGATTCGCGCCGGGTGCCCGAGAGTGCGGAAGAACTCCGCCTTGAGCTGGTAAAGCGGTGCCGTCACACTCGGCTCCATTCCCGTCGTCCACGTCAACCTGATGATCTAATCAATTGACGATATCATCAATTGAATACTTAGTCACCTGCTCGATCGGGGATCCGTCGGTGATGGTGGATCGGTGACGCCCGACGGAGAACGGTCAAGGAAGCGTTCGCTGTCAAGCATTTGGCGGGTGGGTGTGCTCGATTCGCTACGCCACCACAAGAATCTGTTGCGCGAGTGGGGGCTGGCCATCGAGCACGCCTGGTCCCACATTCTCCGAAGTCGGTGACGCGGACCACGATGAGCTCGGGCCCTGAGTGCCTCTGTTAGTGCTCTTCCCGATGCGTTGCTATGGCCAGCGCGACCACTCGCTCGGCCTGTTGCCGCATCGCGGCATCGACCATCCGACCGCTGGGCAACAGGGCTACGCCCGAACCCGAAGACTCGGAACTAGCTAACGCTGCGAGAACCTCACGAGCATCAGCGATTTCGTACGCGTCAGGAAGGAAAGATGCGCGAATGACGGGGATCTGCAGTGGGTGAATTGCTGCGCGCCCGAAAAACCCACGAGATTTGCCCACTGAGCATGAGAGCGAGAGGCCGTCGAGGTCAGTAACGGATGTATACACAGACATCATCGGTGCCGGTAGGCCCGCTGCTTTGGCTGCGACGACGAGGCGGGCACGTATCCAGGCGAGCCCTTCTGGATCGGTAATTCCTAGTTCGGAACGTAGGTCTGCTTCACCGAGACTAATTCCAGCAATGTGCGGCGCGCGCGCAATCTCAGACAGGTTTTCGACGCCTAGGGCGGATTCGATGAGCGCATGAATCGGTAAAGCGGGCAGTCGCTCGGCGATTAGCTGAATTTGCGCGGCGGATTCAATCTTTGGTGCGCGCACACCTGCTATGTAGACGCAGTGGGCGATAGCGTCGAGATCATCTTCATGCCAAGCGGTGTCGGCCCCGTTGATACGTACCATGACCGGGAGCGCTGGATTGTCGGCCAGTAGTGTGACGGCCGCGGCGCGTGCTTGCGCTTTGTGCGATGGCGCGACAGAGTCCTCGAGGTCCACAAATACGACGTCGGCACCCGCATTGATCGCCTTGCCGAACCGGTCTGGGCGATCGCCCGGTACGTACAGTGCGACCAACGGTGGGTGCCGCGTCATACTCGTTGTGTCCTTGCTTTCGGTTTGTCCTGTGTTTTCAGTTGCCGCGCTTAGGCTTTCGGGTTTGCTTGGGGGCGACGGATGTAGCTGCCACGAGGCGTTCCGACCACCTTGCCATTCGCGTAGATCGTCTCGCCGCGAAGATACGTGTCGGTCACTGCCGCCGTCATTTCGAAGCCTTCGAACGGCGTGTACTCCTGAGATGATTCGGAATTTGCGGCGCGCACGGTCCACGTTTTCCGATCGTCCACTAGCGCAAAATCCGCGTCGTACCCCGCCGCGATCGTGCCCTTGCTGTTGAGGCCAAAGCGCTGTGCCGGGTTCCATGACGTGAGTTGCGCAATCGCGCGAAGGGGCAGCCCGCGTTTGCGGCCTTCCGAAATCAGTCCGGGCAGCAGATATTCGGTACCGCCGAATCCCGACTTGGCGAGCCATACATCGTCTCGTGGGTCGCCGAACTTGACCTCGTCCCGGCAGCAGGCGTGATCGCTTGCTACCCAGGAGATGTCACCCGCATGTACGTGCTCCCAGAGGGCCTCGACGTCTTCCCGGGGGCGGATCGGTGGGTTGACCTTGGCGCCGATACCGCTCGCGGTGGTGATGTCGGCGAGCAGGTGCCCGATCGTCACTTCTCGTCGAAAGTCCACGTGTGGGAACGTCGTTGCCATCATCATGGCCGCCTCGATCGCCTTGCGGGACGACAGGTGCAGGAGATTGATGGTGGGAAGGGCGGTTTCGTACGCGAGATAGGACGCGATCGTCACGGCGAGTCCCTCAGAATGCGGCGGTCGGGAGGCGCTGTACGCCGCCAGGCCGGTCAGCTTCCCTTCTTCTTCCACCAGCTTCGTATAGGCGCGCATGATCTCAGCGGTCTCACAATGCAGTGACAGCGATATCTGGTTCGCGATGTTCGGCCGCTGTTCGCGGGCAGCTTGGATGGCTCGCATCACGAACTCGAAGTGCGCGACGTCGTATGACTCTCCCTCCTTGAGCATCAAGAATTTGGCCTGGTCGCCGGAGCGGCCGTGCAGCCCGTAGGCGCCGTAAAACATGAAGATCTTGAATGACGAGACGCCGAAGTCGTCGATGAGCATGCCAATTTCATCTAGATGTTTCCGGTTGATCGGGGCCACGTGATAGCCGTAGTCGATGTACGGCCGCCCCTGGGTCGCGGCAAGTACCTCGGGAAAGATATCGGCGTACGGGCCGGTTTTGTTCATGTAGTACGCGCCCGTGCGCATATAGGTGATGCCAGTCGTCACCCCACCCTGGGCGGAGGCTCGTGATTCGGTGGCGCAGTCTTCGCTGAGCGGGGAATAGATACCCCAGTGCTGGTGTGCATCGACGGCGCCGGGGAAGGCTAGTTTTCCGCCTCCATCGACCACTGAAGTGGCCTGTGCGCGATCGATATGGTCAGCGATCTTGGCGAACTTTCCATCACTGATTGCCACATCTTGCGTGGGCACTTCGTCTCGGTCGGGTCGGACCACCCGAACATTTGTCAGCAGCAAGTCGTATGTTGCCATGTCAACTCCTTACTCGTTTCCGGATGTGATGACGGACTTGGTGGGTTTTCCCCGATGAACAACGAGCAGATCGGCTATGTCGCCGCTATGCGGTTCCTGTTCCCGGTGGGCGATGCGGGTCAATCAAGCGAAGTCCATCAATGAGGTCACTGATGTCGGTCAGTTGGTCTACCTGGGCGATGCCCTCTCGGAGTGCCGCGATCTCTTCGGAGGGCAGCTGGCGGGCGGCGTTGTCAGAGAATTTGACGCTGAGTTCGTCAAACGTAAGTGGCCGGTCTGGTCCGCCCCTGTTGGTGAGCACTTCCTCGGTCATGCTGCGCCCGTCGAGAGTTTCGACAGTGACAATGGCGGGGAATTGATACGGGAAAATCGCCGAGCAGCGGTCGTCTGGCACGACATCGACGAGCGCCATCAGTCGTCGGCGATACGGGTCCGTAGCTAGTTCGTCGGTAAAGTCGTCGAGGCCGACTCCTAGTCCCGAGCCTCCTAGCAGACCAGCGATCACGGTATACGGCCCGCTGAACTGCGCCATGTATCCAGTTTCTGGCTGGCGCTTGATATCGATCGGCGCACCGATAGTGCGGTGTACTGCGGCCGGGACGCGCAGCTCGATTCGGGAAATGTTCTCTGGTCGCAGACCGCGCTGCCGGAGTCGGATGGCCGCATCAATTCCTGCGTGCGTGAAGTGGTTTGCGGGGTACGGCTTGAAGAAGATTCCCGGCACCAACCAGGTTGTGGCAAGCCCATCGGTAACCGCGTCGACGTTGATTTTGCTTCCGTGCAGCCACGCTTGGAAGAATCCGAACCGGCCCTCGAGCACCGTAGGCGGACCGGTGAAGCCGTATCGCACCAACTCGGCCGCGGATATCCCTGCCTGCGCTGCCCAGCCACAATGCAGCCGCTTTACTGTGCCGCCGGTGCGGTTCGATTCGATGATGCCCGACGCCATCGATGCTGCGACACCGAGAGAGTTGACGATCCCGGCCTCGTCCATGCCCTGCAGCATCGCGGCGGATACGGCCGCGCCCATAGCGCCGCAGATCGACGTTGCGTGTTGCCCGAACTCGAAAAATGTCGAATTACCGACTGTCTCGTCGAAACCTGCCATGCCGAGGCGCACGCAGACCTCGAGGCCGACGGCGATCGCGGCGCAGACCATGCGCCCGCTGGCTCCAGCCGCTTGGCCTGCGGCAAGTGCAGCAGGAATGATGCTGGCACTGGGGTGGAGTACCGATGGTAGATGGGTGTCGTCGTAATCAAGTGAGTGAGCGAGGACCCCGTTGACGAATGCTGCCGATCGTGCCGGAAGACGATTCGGAACTCCGATTGCTGCTGCTCGCGGGCTACCGCCTTCGTCGGCTGCCCAAGCTCTGGCGGCCCGAGAGGTATCGAGAGTGCTTGCGGCGAGGCAGATCCCAATAGTGTCCAGGATTCGTTGGCGGACGCTTTCGGCAACAGCAGGTGGCAGCTCGGTGTCCCGTGTGGCTGCGGCAAATTCGGCGATTCGCTCTGCGAGGGTTGGCGCGTGGTCTGGTGACATGGCGTGGTTTAGGCCCCGATCACAGCAAGCGGGCGCACCGGCGAGCCAGTTGCGCCAATAATCTTCAGCGGGACAAGCACAAATGTGAACTCGGCTATCCCTGCCGAGGCAAGCGCTTCCAGGTCGAGCGCTTCGACAATGTAGACGCCGGCTTCTACCAACAAAATGCGGTGCGCTGGCAGTTCACTGTGACCAGAACCTGCCGCCAGGTGCTCGAATGCAATAGTGTCGGCACCCGCCGCGTGGACCCGTCGTTCGGCAATCCAGGCGGCGCCGTCGGCACCGACTCCGGGCACGCCAGATTCCTTCCCGAGGTAGGCCTCGGTGCCATCCTCGAAATGCTTTCCCCATCCACTACGGATGAGAACGACGTCGGATTCACCGACAGTGACTCCGGCATGGCGCTCGGCGGCGTCGAGGTCATCCGGCGTGATCTCGTAGGCCGCCGGGCATCCGTCGGGCAATCCCAGCGCCGCCGGGACGTCCAACAGAACTCCGCGACGAATGATCGGTGCCACCGTATGGACTCCGAGATCCATGTACCGACCGCCGGTACCGGCCGCGACCGCGTCTATGCCGCCATGGAGTTTGCCATCCTGCGATACGTGAGCCAGGGCGTCGATATGCGTGCCGACATGCGTGCCGGTGATAATCACGTCGTTGGCGGCAGAACCTCCGCCGGTACGGACCATGTCTCCGTGCCGACGCGGCAACGAATGCCAGAAAGCGGGATGATTAGGTGACTGTGGCATTCCATTGAACAGTGGTCGCCCGAGATCTATCACGGTAATTCCACGGCGCACCGCGTCGAGTAGCGCATCGCTCATCGGTAGGACCTGCCCTTCATGAGATTGTCGATTCTGCCCGCAGCGCCGCGATTTCGTCGTCGCCATAACCGATTCCGTGGAGAATCTCATCCGTGTCGGCACCGAGGCCACGCCCGGTGAAACGGATGGAGCCAGGGGTCTTGGACATCCGCCACATCACGTTGTGCATGAGCATTCTGCCAAGATCCGGATCATCGACCTCTTTGAGCATTTCCGTCGCCCGGATGTGTGGGTCCTGCACAATATCCCGAGCGTCATAGACCGGCGCGATAGCGGCGCCTGCATCGTCGAAGGCCGCTAATACTTCTGCTCGGTCTCGGCCGCCGATCCACGTGGAGAGGTAACCGTCAAGCTGGTCAACGTGTTCGACCCGACCTCGACCGTTGGCGAACCACGGCTCAGCGATGACCTCAGGGTGGCCGACCAGCCGCAAGACAATTTCGGCAATTCTCTGTGCGCTCGTGGAGACGGCCACCCACGACCCATCCTTCGTCTGATACGTATTACGCGGGGCGTTGTTCGTCGAACGGTTACCGTGCCGCTGTTCAATGACCCCGGTCTGGTCGTACACGGATGCTGCTGGGCCGACGGCATCCATAATTGGTTCGAGAATATTGATATCAATCACTTGTCCACCGTCCCCGCGGTCACGAACCCGCAGCGCCATCAATACTGCAGCGCTTGCCGCGATGCCTGCAATCGAATCCGCGAGGCCGAAGGATGGCAGGGTAGGTGGTCCGTCGGCCGAGCCTGTCATGGCGGCAAAACCGCTCATCGCCTCGGCAAGTGTGCCAAAGCCAGCGCGATGTGCGTATGGCCCGGTCTGGCCGAACCCGGTGAGGCGTAGCGTGACCAGCCCGGCATTCTCTTTCTGCAGCTCGGCTGGATCCAGGCCCCAGCGCTCGAACGTACCGGGCCGGAAGTTCTCGACGATCACGTCTGCTGTGCGGGCGAGCCTGCGGAAGACGTCGGCCCCGGAAGGCGTTGAGAGGCTCAACGCCAGGGTGCGTTTGTTACGACTGATCTCCTTCCACCACAACGGGATGCCCGCCTTGGCCCGACCATGGCCGCGCATGCCATCGCCAGCAGTCGGATGCTCGATCTTAATGACGTCTGCGCCATAGTCGCCCAGGATTCGGCAGCAAAGCGGGCCAGCCAAGATCGTGGAGCAGTCTAGGACGCGAATACCCGCCAGTGGGGCAGCCAAGCCGCGACTGACGTCGTTCGTGCCCGCTGTATTTGTGCCTGCGGTGGCAGTCATCGCGCCCCGTTTTCCTGTGGGTCGTCGATCGGCGCCACGGGGTAGGGCCCCGACCACCCCATACGGCGGGAAACCTCAGCGGCTGCCTTCATCACCTGCTTCGCGTGCGACGCGACCGTGAGGCCGTCGAACCGACCGACCGGACCGCAAACGCTGAGAGCACCGATCACGGTGCCGTCGCTGCCGAAGATCGGGGACGCTACCGATCCCGCATCGTGTTGCCGTTCACCAAGCGAGATCGCGTACCCGAAATGGGCAATTTCCCGGAGCTCGGTGAGAAGCTTAGCCCGGTCGGTAATCGTCGCCGGAGTGATCTTCTCAAGTTGACGGCGTAACAGACGATCCTGTTCGTGTCGCGGCAGAAACGCCATGATCGACTTGCCGCTCCCGCCAGCGTGCAATGCGTGCGGCCGGCCTAGTTCGACGGTCATTCGGATCGACTGCCGAGACTCAAATTGGTCGAGGTATACACGAGAGTCTCCGACGAGCTCCGTCAAAGTTGTTGTCTCGTCAGTCTTATCACGGAGAGCCTGAAGAATCGGCTGCGCTGCGCGGCGCATATCGAGATCGCGTAGGGCTCGTGCACCAAGCGCGGCAGCGCTCGGACCGAGGCGATACGACCGCGTGCCTGCATCAACCTGCAGGAACTTCCGGGACAGAAGTGATTGAAAAATGCGATACACGACCGCCTTACTAATACCGACTTCTCGCGCCACTCCGCTCACGCCGAGGGATGCCGGCCCAGAAATAAACGCGAACAGCACATCCGCGACCCGGTCTGCGGTGGTCGTACCTCCTGAAGGTGTGGATTCTGTCCTGGATGACGTTTCTCCCAGCGGAACAGCATCGTGATGACTCAACCCGCGCACCCCCTGCCCAGCGCCGTGAAATGTGTGTTGGATCAACCTCTCGCGAAAAAAATCCCTTGTCAAGTAGGGAATTTCCCCTTGACCCGGCTCAGGTCTAATGCCAGACTCGGCGAAACGATTCGTTTCGCCTACCGGTACAACGGGTCGCTGGAACTTCAGTCGCACATCCTCGCTGCAGGGAGGTGACCCAGCAGTTGGTCATGTAACTGTTTGACGTTCCGCACAGAAGTTCGGCGCGTACTCCCTGCGCAATGCCAGTAGGGATCTGCATTTTTCAGGATCGAGAGGAAGGGAACCGACTCGCAATGAAGAAACAACGCATCACCCTTGCGGCGCTAGCCGCATTCAGCCTGGTGCTTGCCGCATGTAGCAGCACCGGAGCGTCCAATGACACGACCTCGTCGAGCCAGTCAGTAGAAACGAGTTCGTCGTCTGTCGCATCAAGTAGTGAGACTCAGGGGTCGACTGACTCTGGAACGTCTTCTGCCGCAACTGGTTTCACTGGAGATCCGCTGAAGATTGGGTTTCTTGACACCATGACCGGCGCCAACGGTAACGTCGGTCAGTTGAACCTGCAGGGCGCACAGATTGCGGTGGACCAGTGGAACGCACAAGGGGGCGTTCTCGGACGAAAGATTGAGCTCGTCGTTAAAGATGAGGAGCTTTCGCCGGAGAAGACGGTCCAGCATATGCGCGAGTTCGCTTCGGACAAGATCAATCTCATCACGGGGTTCACGTCAAGTTCCGACGTTCTCGCTGCGAAGCCGCTTGCGGAGCAGAACAATCAACTGATCGTCACAGCCGGCGCGACAGACACGTCGTTGACTACGACGCAACATAGCAAGAACGTCTACGAGGTCGCCGCGAATGTCCACATGATGAACGTGGCAGCGGCGCACTTGGCTGGCACCGATTGGAAGGATGCCAAGGTCTGGGACGGCGTCGCGTACGACTACCTCACCGGTCACGATGCGTGGGACGAGTTCGGAACGTTGCTAAAGACTGAAAACCCCTCCGCGAAGACCGGTAAGTCCGCGTTTGTGCCGTTTACAGCGACTCAGAACACGCCATTTATCAATTCGCTCCTCGCAGGTAACCCCAGTCCGGCGAGTTCGGCCCTGTACTACTTCATGTATGGCGGTGGCGCAGTCCAGTTCGCGAAGCAGGCGCTCCCGCTCGACCTCTTCAGCCAGTACAAGTACGTCGTCGGATTCGCTGGCGGTGAGGAGTTTTCGTCTGCGTTGGGCGCCGAAGGGCCGCACACGTACTTCATCCACGATTACTTCTATCAGGCTTACGACAACCCCGTGAATCAGGCATTCATTGATGCCTGGAAGAAGCTTCCGCCAACGCAGGGTCTCAAACTTGCCGGGCCGCACGAGTGGACGGAAGAGGGTTACACGGCGATGCTGGCATATCTCAATGCAATTAAGACCGCTGGCAGCACAGACACCGATGCCGTTCGGTCTGCCCTCTCGACGATTAGTTTCGAGAGCCCCATGGGCACCGTCAAATTCGACCCATCCAACATCCTTGCGGCACCAGTCACGATGTGGCAATGCAAGGGCGATGCCTCGGCAGAGATTGGCTATTCCTGCTTCGGCTCAGAATCGGTCGGCCCGGAAGTCACTCTCGCGAAGTAGTACGTGCTGCAGGTGAACGAGAAGCAGGAAGGAGGCGAATCGGACTGTGCTCGGATCAATCTTCGCTGGCGTTGGTGATGGATTCTTACTCTTCCTCATCGCGTCGGGCTTGACCTTGATCTTCGGAGTCATGCGAATCTTGAACTTCTCGCATGGTGGGTACTTCATGCTGGGTGGGTACTTCGTCTACCAGGCAGTGGCATCCGGCAGCCCGGCTTCGCTTCCTCTCCCGCTCTTCGTCGTGGCTGTCCTTGGCGGCGCGCTATTGGTAGGCGCCGTCGGGATCGCTACCGAACGGCTGATTTTCCGGAAGATCTATCAGCTGTCGGATATTGCGTCACTGCTTGGCACTTTTGGCCTACTCCTCGTCATCGAGGGCGTCGCCGAAGTCATCTGGGGTGTCAACCCCATGTCGGTACCGTTCCCGACGTTGCTGGGAAAGTCCATCGTGATCGGTGGCGTACGGGTCGGAACGTACTCGATCGTGCTCGTCGGAGTGGGAATCGTTGTTGCGGTGGGACTGTGGGTACTACTGCGGAAAACGCCATTCGGAGAACGCGCGAGAGCGGTGGCCGAAGATCGATACGTGTGCGAACTGGCAGGAGTAAATACTGCGCTGGTTTCCACTGCCGTGTTTGCGTTGGGCACCGTCCTCGCGGGTCTTGGCGGTGCGTTGGCTACACCGCTCATTGCCCTGACGCCTGACGTCGCAACCGCTTTCATCATTGAGGCGTTCGCGATTGTTATTGTCGGCGGATTGGGATCGATCTCTGGTGCGTTGATTGCTGCTATTGGCTTCGGTGTTGCGGACAGCCTCGCCATCACCTACTACCCACCGTTATCCGGTGTCATCTTCTTTATTTTGATGTTCGTGGTCCTTCTCGTCCGTCCGCAAGGGTTGGTGAACAATGCACGCGGTCTTGCCTAAGCGCCGTGGCGGCGAGGCGAGGGCTGTCGGCCTTGCTGGCCCGTTGATCGTCATCGTTATAGCAATCGTGGTCATTCCGTCAATCGCATCCGGAGCGACCATGTTCCTAATGGAGCAGGTGCTCATTCAGATCCTGTTTGCGACCAGCACTAATTTTCTGTTCGGCCGCTCGCATATGCCGTCATTCGGCCAGGCAGCATTCTTTGGGACCGGCGCATACACCGTGGCGCTGTGGTACTCCTATATTCCCGTCGCTGCGCTGCTCGTTCTCGCCATGGCGTTCTCTGCAGTGTGCTCTGCCGTAATCGCCGCTGTCAGTATCCGTACTAGAGGAATAATATTTGCCAACGTCACTCTCGCGCTCGGCCAGGGAATGTATTTACTTGCGGTCAAGACGAGTTGGGTAGGCGGCGAAAATGGACTCCCGGGTATTTCGGCAGGGTCGCTGTCCATGCATGGCATTTGGTATCTCACTGGCGGTGTGGTGGTCGCAGCGATCGCTGTGTGTTGGGTGATCTACCATTCCCCGTTCGGAATCACCCTCCAAGCATTACGCGAAGACCCGATTCGACTGGAATTTCTCGGGGTTCGCGTGGCCCGATACCGGTTGGCAGCATTCACGCTTGCTGGCGCCGGAGCGGGCTTAGCTGGAGGCCTCTTCGCTTATACCTCAGGGATTGTCACTCCTGGGACGATGTATTGGACTCAGTCGGGCTACCCCATCCTGATGATTTTGGTGGGCGGAATGGGCTTCTTCTGGGGACCGGTGGTCGGCGCTGTATTTGTCACATTGTTGCTCAATGAGCTCTCCGGACACCCTGGATGGGACTTGATCATCCTGGGACTCGTCCTTATTGGAGTGCTGCTTTTCGCTCCGCGAGGCCTACTTGGCCTAGTGAAATCCGGCTGGCAGCGATTCGCTGGCTCTGCGGAACGCCGTGATCCAGTGCCTGAAGGGATCGCACCATGAACGATGACAGCAGTGAGCTCATGGCGAAAGCGGAGCAATACCTGAAGCTGTGTGAGGAACGTCAATTGGACGAGGCCGCAACGTATTTGGCGCCAGGAGTGCAACTTGTTTTCCCGGGAACAGCGCGTTACGGCAATGTGGCTGACATGGTGGCGGCCTCCACCGGACGGTACCGAAGCATTCGCAAGGAGCGCATCGATTACACCGTGGGCACACGGAAATCAGATGGCAGTTCGGTCGTCGTTTCGACAGGCACGCTCAACGGGACCGCTTGTGATGGAAGCACGTTCGACGGCATTCGCTATGTCGATGTCTTCGTTTTCCGCGACGGTTTGATTGCCGAGCAACATGTATTCAATGACTTGGCCGAGTCCGGTGTGCTCAATGGCGCCGGCGACTTGAGTCGACGAAACCAGTAGGGGCTGAGGGTATGCCGAATCGTCACATTTTTAGGAATGTCGGGTGCATTGACGGCCCAGACTTGCAGTTCCGTTCGGGCGTGGACATCGTCATCGAAGACGGGATCATTACCGAGGTCGCTGTAGGCGCCGCGCACGGCGACGGCGAGGATGCGAGTGGCCTTGTCGCGGTCCCGGGTCTCATTAATGCGCACACACATCTTGGCGATGCGGCGCTAGCAGGCCGCGGCAATGGAATCGATCCCGATTCCCTCCTATGGCCACCGGATGGGCTCCGCCATCAATGGATGGCGGAGGTGGGACGAGCCCACGTCGTCGCAGGCATGCGGGACGCGGCGAAATCGATGCTCGCGGCGGGCACGGTTGCGTTCGCGGACTTCCGTGAGCAGGGGGTAGATGGCGTTCGGCAGATCCGTGAGGCACTGGACGGATTGCCCCTGCTCTCCATCGTATTTGGGCGCTTCGGCACTTTCCCGATGCACACCGATTCTGCCCTCCGGGCGAACGCCGACGGCCTTACACAGGCGCAGTTACGCGAGATCGACGCGGTCCTCGAGATTGCTGATGGGTTCTCGCCGTTGTGGGCCAACGACACGACAGATCGCGGACTTGCGGAGATCTCGGAGCGTGTTCGCGCAAAAAGCGGTCGGTTAGCGACGCACGCTGGAGAAACGCCCCAGTATCGCGCGCTCTCGATGTTACGAGCCGGCTCCGGAGATGTGGAGCGGGTGACGGAGTACGTCAAGCCGGATTTCATCGTGCACATGACTGCTGCCACACCTGCTGAATTTCGGATACTTGCTGACAACGACATTCCGGTTGTTATGTGCCCGCGCACTCAAGCGGCGCTTGGCAACGGGATCCCGCCGATGCTGATGGCCCTGGACTGCGGTGTGACAGTCGTGCTCGGTACTGACAATGCGATGGTCACTTCCCCGGACATGTTGGCCGAGATGACCTTCTATAGTCGTGCGCTCCGCGCCGAAAATGGCAGTGCGCTGCGGCCCACAGCGGTTCAGATGCTGGCAACGACGACGACAGCAGCGGCGCGGACATTGGGGATATCCGCTACCCACGGGCATATCGACATTGGGCGGCCGGCAACCTTCTTCTTCCTCGATATGTCCACGCCACGACTGCGTCATTTTGTTGATCCCGTTGTTGCGCTGGTCACCGCTGCAGAATCGGGTGATGTCGTGTCGACGTATATCGACGGGTCGCTCGTCCACTCCTTACTGCGCCGAGGCGGGGAGTTGTCGCAATGACCGGCGCAGCGCCAGTTCTCGCGCAGCTAGTGGGAGTCTGGAAGGAGTATGGCGGTAACTGGGCGCTGCAAGGCGTCGACATGACGGTGACACAGGGCCGGGTTCACGCACTAATCGGCCCGAATGGCGCAGGTAAGAGCACGCTCTTTGGAGTGATTTCAGGAGAGCATCGGATCAGCCGCGGTTCGCTGGAGACTCTCGGTTCCAGTTCACACCGTCATCCTGCGCAGTTGGTACGGAGCGGTCTGGCACGTGGGTTCCAAGTCGCGCGGGTCTTTCCAACAATGACGGTGCACGACAACGTTCTCGTGGCCGTCGCAGCAGCTAGCCGCGAATCTTCGGTGGTGTGGCGGCCTCGTTATAGCCGCGCAGTGCGCGAGGCAGCGATCGAGCTCATCGATGCGGTGGGCCTCGACGAAATACGTGAGACTCCTGCAGGCATACTCGCTCAAGGCGATCGGAAGCGGCTAGAGATTGCCATGGCATTGGCATCGCAGCCCAAACTACTTCTCCTCGATGAGCCAACTGCGGGCATGTCGCAGGAGGAGACCGACCAAACCGTTGCCCTCGTTGGACGCCTGTATCCGGACTACCGCACCACGGTCCTCATCAGTGAACACGATATGAAGGTCGTCTTTGCGCTGGCCGACGAGGTGACCGTGCTGCACCAAGGGGCCGTGTTGTGCACTGGAGATCCGCACACCGTTCGGGCGGATCCCCGCGTCATTGCCGCGTACCTCGGCGAGGAGGGCTAAATGTCAGAGCAACTTCAAGCCGATTCGATTCGCATCGAAACCCCTCTTACCGTAAGCGAACTCAATGCTTACTACGGTAAGGCCCAGGTGTTGTTCGATGTAGCTATAGCGCCGGTAGGAGGAGCAGTCACGGCATTGCTCGGGCGCAATGGTGCTGGTAAGACCACGCTGCTCAAATCGATCGCGGGGGCCGCGGACGTGCGTAAAACGGGCGACATTCGTTTCGAGGGAAGGCCTATCGAGAGTCTTCCCGCACACAAACTTGCTGGCATCGGCGTATTGCTTGTGCCCGAAGATCGCCGCATTCTCGGTACCTTGTCGGTTCGCGGGAACCTTCGCCTTGGCAGGCTTGCCGCACTCCGTGGCAAACGTGAGCCGATGACCATCGATGACATCGTCGAACTGCTGCCGAATCTCCACCCGCTGCTGGACCGCGGCGGAACACGGCTCTCCGGCGGCGAACAGCAAATGGTGGCGATTGGTCGGGCGTTGGTCGGTCGGCCGAGACTCTTGCTGATGGACGAACCATCGACAGGCTTGGCGCCAGTGGTGCTGGACGACCTGCGGGCAGGGATACGGCGTCTCGCTGAGATGTCATCTATGACAATCCTTCTTTCGGAACAAAACTCGGCTTTCGCTCTGAGTCTGTGTAGTCATGTGATCGTGATAGATCACGGGCGGATCGCCTTTACCGGTACCCGCGACGAATTCGTAGCTGATCCAGAACTAGGTCGAAAGTATTTGGCGGTGTGAGACGTGGTGCGCGGCAGCATGTCTGAAGCAGTAGTAGTGACGGGAGGCGCCGGTGGTATCGGCCAGGCCACTGTCGCAGCATTGCGCGAAGCGGGCTTTACTCCAATAGTTCTCGACATTTCAAGCGGAGTCGATGCGGCTGACCCGGCTTCGGTGCGGGAATTCCTCGACGAGTCAGCGCCACAAGAGCTGCGTGGTGTCGTCGCGTTGGCGGGCGCCGCCGGGGCTGGCG